>NZ_CP160403.1:2497142-2809285 GCF_040782645.1 Streptomyces sp. HUAS ZL42 | reverse complement strand
GGTGGCGGTGCCGAGCTCGGTGAGGTGTTCCCCGACCCGGTCGCCCACGTGCCCGAGCGGGCCCGGCCCGACGCCCAGCGCCGCCGCGGCTTCCGCATCGGCTGTACGGCCGACGGTCCCGAGGGCCCGGTCCGGCTCGACGTCGCCGTACAGGCCGAGCCCGAACTGCGCATCGTCGGCGAGCGGTTGACGGCCGGTGGGCTCGTCCTTCTGGAGACCGCCCTGCGCGATCCGGGCGGGCGGTCCGTGCAGGCCGCCTGGCACACGGGCGGGTCCTCGCCGGTGACCCGCGCCCCGATGCCCGACGACCGGCTCGGGACGCCGCTGCTGCCCCTGCGGGTGGCCGGCCGGACGGACGGTCAGCGCCATGTCCTCGCCGCCGCCCAGCAGATGGTGGTCGCCCTGCGCTCCGTCTTCGCCTGCGACCCGCGGCCGGGAGGCATGCGCGCCCCCGTGCCCACCGGCTCCGGGCGACTGCTCGGCGGCTGCGGCAACCTCGCCGACGTACTGTGGCGCACCCGGAGCGAGTGCGGGCGGCGGCACGCCCAGCTGGTCGCGGCGGTACGGGCCGGATGCGCCGGCCCCGTGACGGACGTGCTCGCAGAGCTGCCGGGCGACGGCACCGTCCGGGCGCTGCTGGACCGGGGCGACGGGATCCGGACGGACCTCGGGCGGCTCGGCGAGGGCGAGTTGAGATACCTCGCCCTCACGCTGGTACTGCTCACCGGGCCGGGCGTGCTGGAGGTCGACCCGGCCGGCGAGGTACCCGCCGCCATGCAGACCCTCACCGTCCTCGCCGACGGGCTCGACCGCGGTCTGGACGCGCGGCAGCGCGGGGAACTGCTGCGACTCGCGGCGCGGATGTGCGAACGCGGCCACATCCGGCTCGTCGGCGCTGTGAGCGACGCGTCCTGGGCCGCCGGGGCGGACGGAGTCTCGGTGGTACACCTGGAACCGTGACAGAACCTCTCGACGTGGCGAAGCTGCAGCGCAGGCTGGCCGAGTTCGCCGCAGCGCGGAACTGGCAGCCGTACCACACGCCCAAGAACCTCGTCGCCGCGCTCAGCGTGGAAGCCTCCGAACTCGTCGAGATCTTCCAGTGGCTGACGCCGGAGGAGTCGGCGCGCGTGATGGACGACCCGGACACCGCGCACCGCGTCACGGACGAGGTCGCCGACGTCCTCGCGTATCTGCTGCAGCTGTGCGAGGTGCTCGGCATCGATCCGCTCGCCGCGCTGGACGCGAAGATCGACCGGAACGAGCGGAGATTCCCGGCTCCGTAAGGAGCCGCCCGGTCCGGTTTCACTCTCCGGAGTCGTTCAGCTGTCCGAAACCGATTTGTTGTCCACAGATTTCCGTCTTCCTCTGGCTTTTCATCCCACACGCCCTCACTCTGGGTAGTGGACGAGGGAGTTCGGGCGGACGTGCGAGGGAGCACGTCGGACAGACGGGGGCGGCGCATGGACGCTGTGCGGCTCATCCGGACGAGCAGGCGTGCTCTCGCGGGCAGCGGCGACGCGCCGGGAATCCTGACGGAGGTGTGGCAGGCACAGGCCCTGGCCCAGGCGATAGGCAGCAGGCTCGCGGTCTCCGGCCCGCCCGAACTCCGCGGCGAGGCCCTGGGACTGACCGAGCTGGCGGGCAGAGGCTGCGGCGTGCTGGACACGCCGGTCCTCGATCCCGGGACCCTGCGCGCAGCCCAGCTCACCGAACTGGACGACGCCCGCCAGGCTCTGCTGGGCCTCGGCGGACTGCTCGGTGAGGTCGGTATCGCCCTCGTCGGCGTCGCCAGCTCGGCGGACGACGAAGCCACGTACTGGCAGTGCATGGAGGCGATCGACGCGGCGGACGAGTCGAGGGACCGCGTGCTGGAGATGCTGCGCAAACTGGCGGACCGGGACCAGGTGCTGCCGGAGGTGTGAAGCCGGCGCCGGCCGCGACTCCGCGTCCGGTGCCATTGACCGGGGACGACCGGGGTCGCGGGGACCGGTGGGGGTCGTCGGGGCGGCCGGGGTGCAGGATGGAGGTATGGATCTTCGAATCTTCACCGAGCCCCAGCAAGGGGCGACCTACGACACCTTGCTCGCCGTGGCGAAGGCCACCGAAGACCTTCGCTTCGACGCCTTCTTCCGCTCCGACCACTATCTGAGGATGGGCTCCGTGGACGGCCTGCCCGGCCCCACCGACGCCTGGATCACCTTCGCCGGCCTCGCCCGCGAGACCCGCCGCATACGCCTTGGCACGCTGATGACCGCCGGCACCTTCCGGCTGCCCGGTGTGCTCGCCATCCAGGTCGCCCAGGTCGACCAGATGTCGGGCGGACGCGTCGAACTCGGCCTGGGCGCCGGCTGGTTCGAAGAGGAGCACAAGGCGTACGGCATCCCGTTCCCGAAGGAGAGGTTCGGCCGGCTCGAGGAGCAGTTGGAGATCGTGACGGGCCTTTGGGGCACGAAGCCCGGCGACACCTTCGACTTCCACGGGAAGTTCTACGACCTCACGGACTCGCCCGCGCTGCCCAAGCCCGCGCAGGAGAAGATCCCGGTGCTCATCGGCGGCCACGGCGCGACCCGCACCCCGCGGCTCGCCGCCCGCTTCGCCGACGAGTTCAACATGCCGTTCGGCTCGATCGAGGACAGTGAGCGCCAGTTCGGCCGGGTGCGGGCCGCTGCGGAGGAGGCGGGCCGCCGCGCCGACGACCTCGTCTACTCCAACGTCCTCGTGGCCTGCGTCGGCAAGGACGACCAGGAGGTCGCCCGCCGCGCCGCCGCGATCGGCCGCGAGGTGGACGAACTGAAGGCCAACGGCCTGGCCGGCACGCCCGCCGAAGTCGTCGACAAGATCGGACGCTACGCCGGGATCGGCTCCCGGCGGATCTACCTCCAGGTCCTCGACCTCGACGACCTGGACCACCTGGAGCTGATCTCCGCCCAGGTGCAGTCGCAGCTGTCGTAGGGCGACGGGGTGCACGATCCGGGCCCGGACAACGGTGTCCGGGCCCGGGGCGCACCTGCCCTGGTGCTTTGCTCACGCGCCCGTCACTGTGACACGCCTGTGACTGGAACTGTGTCTTCCGCCACAGGCGGCGGGACGGCCTCCTGATGAGGTGGCCGGATGCGCAGACCCACCCCCCTTCTCCCTGCCCTGGCCGCCGTGTTACTCCTCACGGCGTGCGGTTCGGAACACGCCGACACGCAGGGCGGCGGCCGTGGACCGGGCACCCCGGCGTCACCGTCCCAGGTCTCCGGCCCCGGTCTGGGCGGCGTCCGGATCACGGCGATCACCATCCCGTCGCCCTCGGCCGCCCCGTCCTCCGCGCCCGGTGCCTTCCCCACGCTCGACACCCTTCCCGCCGCCTCCGGCGTCTCCGCCGCCTACGAGGTCACCAACCGCGGTTCGCAGACGCTGACGTACACCGTCCTCTTCGACTTCACGACGGGCGCCGGAGAGGTCATGAGCAACAAACGCGAGACCGTGCGCTCGGTCGGCCCCGGCCGGACCGTGCGGGGGACCGTCGCCCTGGGGGTGCTGCCGCGGGGCGCGGCTCGGGTGACGAGCGTGAAGGTCGCCGAGGTGACCAAGGTCCCCACGGCCGAGGAGCCCGGCGTGTGCACGTCCGCCGGGATCCGGGTCACCGCCGACGAGGGCGACGCCGCGATGGGTCTGCGGGTGGTGGGACTGCGCCTCGAGAACTGCGGGACCGGCGACTACACCCTCGAGGGCTTCCCGGCCTCGAGCCTCCTCGACGAGGACCACGAACCGGTCGACGGTGTCGAGGTCCTCCACGGCAGCGGGGGCATCGCCACCGTGACGGGATTCGACGACCCGCCACGCCCCCTCACCCTGAAGCCCGGGGAGTACGCGACCGCAAGCCTGATGTGGCGCAACACCACGGGCGCCGGCAGGGCCGTCAATGCCCCGTACGTCAGGCTCGTTCGAAGTCCGGTGCCGCGCCGGTGATGCTGACGCCCCGTCTCGACCTGGGGACCACCGGAAAACTGGGCATCAGCGCGTGGAAGACCTCGGACTAGCGAAGCCGGCGGGGCAGACCGGACCGCCCGGTCTGCCCCGCTGCCTTCATCCCTTGGGTCAGTTGTTCGGCCGGCTTACGGGCCAGCGGCGGTCGCCGTCGTGGTGGTGGTGGTGACGGCCTCGGTCGTAGCCCCAGGCGTAATCGTCGACGAAGCGGCCGCGGTCGTTGCGCAGGGTCGCGGTGTCGGAGCGGTTGCCCCATACGTAGTCACGGCTGTCCTGGTAGAGGTCCGTGTCGGTGTCGCGGCCGATGCCGGTGTGGATCCGCACCGTCGACCGGCCCTCGAGGCGGTGACCGTCGAAGGTGTAGGTGAGACCGTCTTCGCTCTCCAGGGTCCAGCCGTCCAGGTCGACCCCGCGGCGGCTGTTGTTGGTGATCTCCACCCACTCCCTGTTCAGCGAGCGGTTGGAGCCGTCGTCAAAGCCGGGGGAGTCGTACTGCACCGCCGAGATCTCCACCTCCGCGCGGTTGGGGCGGGGGTGGCCTGCGGCCGACGCCGGCAGCGCCACGTCGCCCAGGACGGCAGCGGCCGCGAGCGTGACGGCGGACAGACGACGGGCGGTTGCAACGGAAGAAGACACAGAGCCTCCTGCATGTGCGGGCACCGCTTCCCTTCTCGGCCCGCGAGCGGGCGGGAGGGGAAGTGATGGTGCGAGGTGCGAGTGACGGCCGGACTGGCCGTGCACGCACACCCTGGCCGCGGCTGCGACATGGGAGCGCGGTACGCGCACTGTGTTACGAATCGCCCACATCACCGTTACTGTCGCCTTCAATGTCCATCTATGTGGCAAATGGTTCGGAGTTGAAGGGTCACCTGGCCGCATCGCCCGGCAGCGGCAGGCCCCCCTCACCCGAAAGTGCGTAACAGAGCCTCCGCGACACACCTCCACCACGGGCTCCTGCCGGTCGGACCAGACGATCACCCGCCGATGACGCCGTCCGTGTGAAGTCCCGCCGCGCCCGCAACCGCCGCGCTCCCCGAGGGCCTCTGGTCCTGCAGATCTGCAAGCTGCACGTGAGGAGAGCGACGTGACCACCACTGCCTTCGAGCACAGCGCGCCCTGTTCCTTCGTCGACGCCTACGCCGTCGACGCCTCCGCGCCGATCTGGCCGGCCGCCGCCGGACAGCATCAGGACGCGGACGATCTGCTCCCGCCGCCGAACCCCGCCCACCGGCTCAGCTTCACCATCGACCCGCGCGACCGGCGACGCCTCGATCTGCACGCGGCCCTGACGGCGGCCGGCATCCCGCCCCACCCCGAAGACCGTGACGCCATCGACCAGCTCAGCGCCCTGCCCGCCACCATCAACGCCGCCCTCCAGCGCTGGCTGCACCACACCACGTGAAGCGAGGTCTCGGCGCGTTCCCGATTCTTGGGTAGACTGACCTACCTAGAATCTGGAAGGGAACGTGTTGGGCGAGACCCCCACCTCGGCAGCGAGGCCCGGCAGGAAGGGAAGCGCGCGCACGCGGCTGCTCGCCGCCGCAGCGCGCCGCTTCTACGCGGACGGCGTGTCGGCGACAGGGATCGACACGATCACTGCCGAGGCGGGCGTCGCGAAGATGAGCCTGTACAACAACTTCTCCTCCAAGGCCGACCTGGTGATGGCCTACCTCGATGCACGGCACGAGGAGTGGCTGGGCCTGTACCGGCGGCGGCTGGAAGAGGTCCGGGACGCTCGCGGCGGTGTACTGGCCGTCTTCGACGCGTACGCCGATCACGCCGCTTTCGCCTATGAGCACGGCTTCCGGGGGTGCGGGCTGCTGAACGCGGCCGCCGAGCTGCCCGCCGGGCACGAGGGCCGGGACGTGGTGCGCCGGCACAAGGAGGAAGTCGAGTCCCTGCTCGCCGCGCACCTCGAGGAACTGCTGTCCGACCGGCCCGAAGAGGCCCGTGCGGTGGCGGAGCATCTGTCGTTCCTGCTGGAAGGCGCGATGGCACGCGCCGGCCTGGAGGGCGGGGGTGCGCGGCTGGAGCATGCGCGGACCATGGCGGCGAACCTGCTGGACCGGCTGTGACGCGGCCCGCCGGACATGCGGCCGGCTCGGTGCGCATGGGCTCGCTGTGTGTGCTCGTGGCGTCGGTTCTGTGGGGCACCACGGGCACCGTCGCGACCTTCGCCCCGGCCGTGGGACCCCTCGCGATCGGGGCCGTCGCCATGGGCCTCGGCGGACTCCTCCAAGCCCTCCTGGCCGCCCCCCGTATCGTCCGGGAGACGTCCGTGCTGCGCGCGCAGCGCGGTGTGGTCGTGCTCGGTGCGCTGTCGGTGGGCGCCTACCCGCTGGCGTTCTACACCTCCATGCATCTGGCCGGGGTCGCCGCCGGCACCGTGGTGACGATCGGCTCGGCCCCGCTCGCCTCGGCCGTGATCGAGCGCGTGGTGGACGGACGCCGCCTCACACGCCGGTGGATGACCGGCGCCGCTCTGGGCCTGTCCGGAACCGTTCTGCTGTGCACGGCCGAAGCGGCCCGGGCACACCCCGGCGCCGGCACCCACTCCGCGCAGACGACCGTGCTCGGCGTGGGCCTGGGTCTGGTGGCCGGTTTCGCCTACGCCCTGTACTCCTGGGCGGCCCACCGCCTGATCAGCCACGGGGTGACCTCCGGCGCGGCCATGGGAGCCGTCTTCGGCCTGGGCGGTCTGCTGCTCCTGCCCGTGCTGCTGACCACCGGCACCCCGCTGCTCGACTCCTGGTCCAACGCCGCCGTCGGCGCCTACATGGCCCTGGTCCCCATGTTCCTCGGCTACGTCCTGTTCGGCTGGGGCCTGGCGCACGTCCCGGCGAGCACCGCGACCACACTCTCGCTGCTGGAGCCCGCCGTCGCGGCCGTGCTCGCCGTACTGGTCGTCGGTGAGCGCCTGCCCCTGCTCGGCCGGGCCGGCATCGCCCTGGTCGTCGGCTGCCTCGCGGTACTCACCACGCCGACCCGCGCCACCGCGCAGGCCGGAGCGGCGAGCACCACGAGCCCGGTCGCATCCGCAACCGAGCCCGAACGAGCCCTCCCGGCCTGACCCCGGAGCCGTCAAGACGTGGGTTCGCTCCGACGCGCGTGCGAAAAACCCCGAGTGGATTCGAGGTGTTCGCTGTACGTTGAGCCGCGAACATCCGCAGGCCAGAAGGCAAATTCGAGGTCACCCACCGTGTTCCTGACCATCACCACCACCGGCACCCCCGAACGTCCCGCGACCGACCTCGGTTTCCTGCTGCACAAGCATCCCGAGAACGCGCAGGTGTTCTCCACATCCTACGGCAGGGCGCACGTTTTCTACCCCGAGGCGGACGACCGGCGCTGCACGGCGGCGCTGCTGCTGGAGGTGGACGCGGTGGCACTGGTCCGGCGCGGCAAGGGCAAGGGCCGCGGGGGAGCCCCCGACGCCGCCCTCGCGCAGTACGTCAACGACCGCCCCTACGCGGCCTCCTCGCTGCTCGCCGTGGCGCTGAGCGGTGTCTTCTCCAGCGCGATGCGGGGCGTGTGCAACGCCCGCCCCGAGCGTGCCGCGCAGCCGCTGCCGCTGCGCATCGAGGTGCCCGCGCTGCCCGCCCGCGGCGGCGCCGACCTCGTACGACGTCTCTTCGAGCCGCTCGGCTGGACGGTCACGGCCGAACCGGTGCCGCTGGACACCGAGTTCCCCGAGTGGGGCGACTCGCGGTACGTGCGGCTCGTCCTGGAGTCCTCCGAGCTCACCCTGGCCCAGGCCCTGCGCCATCTGTACGTCCTGCTCCCGGTCCTCGACGACGCCAAGCACTACTGGGTCTCTTCCGACGAGGTCGACAAGCTGCTGCGCGCCGGTGAGGGCTGGCTGCCCGACCACCCGGAGCAGAAGCTGATCACCAGCCGCTATCTGTCGCGCCGCTGGTCGCTGACCCGGCAGGCGATGGAGCGCCTGGAGCTGGTGCGGCTCGCGGAGGCGGACGACAGCGAGGTCGAGGAGATCGACAACGCGGTCGAGGCGGAGACGGAGATCGAGGAGAAGCCGACCCCGCTCGCCGTGCAGCGACGCGACGCGATCATCACGGCGCTCAAGGAGTCCGGTGCCGCCCGGGTGCTCGACCTCGGGTGCGGACAGGGCCAGTTGGTGCAGGCGCTGCTCAAGGACGCCCAGTTCGCGGAGATCGTCGGCGTGGACGTGTCCGTACGGGCGCTCACGATCGCCGCGCGGCGACTGAAGCTGGACCGGATGGGGGAGCGGCAGGCCTCCCGCGTCCAGCTCTTCCAGGGGTCGCTCGCCTACACCGACAAGCGGCTGGGGGGCTATGACGCCGCCGTGCTCAGCGAGGTCGTCGAGCACCTCGACCTGCCGCGGCTGCCGGCCCTGGAGTACGCGGTGTTCGGCTCGGCCCGGCCCCGCACGGTCCTCGTGACGACCCCGAACGTCGAGTACAACGTCCGCTGGGAGTCCCTCCCGGCCGGACACGTCCGGCACGGCGACCACCGCTTCGAGTGGACGCGCGAGGAGTTCCGGACGTGGGCGCGGACGGTGGCCGAACGGCATGGGTACGGCGTGGAGTTCGTACCCGTCGGCCCGGACGACCCGGAGGTGGGGCCGCCCACACAGATGGCGGTGTTCAGCATGAAGACCATGAACGAGAAGGAGGCGAAGGCGGCATGACCGACACCACGAAGGGCCGCGTCCTGCCCGTCACCGACCTCTCCCTCGTCGTCCTCGTCGGCGCCTCCGGCTCGGGCAAGTCCACCTTCGCCCGGCGCCACTTCAAGCCCACCGAGGTCATCTCCTCCGACTTCTGCCGGGGCCTGGTCTCCGACGACGACAACGACCAGAGCGCGACGAAGGACGCCTTCGACGTGCTGCACTACATCGCGGGCAAGCGGCTCGCGGCCGGCCGGCGCACCGTCGTCGACGCGACCAGCGTGCAGCAGGACGCCCGCCGCCAGCTGATCGACCTGGCCAGGAAGTACGACGTGCTGCCCATCGCCATCGTGCTCGACGTCCCGGAGGAGGTGTGCGCCGAGCGCAACGCGGCCCGCACCGACCGGGCCGACATGCCGCGCCGGGTCATCCAGCGCCACGCCCGCGAACTCCGGCGGTCCCTCAGGCACCTGGAGCGCGAGGGCTTCCGCAAGGTGCACGTCCTGCGGGGCGTCGAGGAGGTCGAGCAGGCCACGGTCGTCACCGAGAAGCGGTTCAACGACCTGACCCACCTCACCGGCCCCTTCGACATCATCGGCGACATCCACGGCTGCTCCTTCGAACTGGAGGCACTGCTCGGCAAGTTGGGCTACGTCGACGGCGTCCACCCCGACGGCCGTACGGCGGTCTTCGTCGGCGACCTCGTCGACCGCGGCCCGGACAGCCCGGGCGTGCTGCGCCGGGTGATGGCGATGGTCGGGTCGGGCAACGCCCTGTGCGTGCCCGGCAACCACGAGAACAAGTACGGGCGGTACCTCAGGGGCCGCAAGGTCCAGCACACGCACGGGCTCGCCGAGACCATCGAGCAGATGGAGGGCGAGAGCGAGGAGTTCAAGCAGGAGGTACGCGAGTTCATCGACGGCCTGGTCAGCCACTACGTCCTCGACGGCGGCCGGCTTGTCGTCTGCCACGCCGGTCTGCCGGAGAAGTACCACGGCCGTACGTCGGGCCGGGTCCGCTCGCACGCGCTGTACGGCGACACGACCGGCGAGACGGACGAGTTCGGCCTGCCGGTGCGCTACCCGTGGGCGGAGGACTACCGGGGCCGGGCGGCCGTCGTCTACGGACACACCCCCGTCCCGGAGGCCACCTGGCTCAACAACACCATCTGCCTGGACACCGGCGCCGTCTTCGGCGGCAAGCTGACCGCGCTGCGCTGGCCGGAGCGGGAGCTGGCCGACGTACCTGCCGAGCGGGTCTGGTACGAGCCGGCGAAGCCCTTGAAGTCGGAGGCGCCCGGCGGGCACGACGGCCGCCCGCTGGACCTGGCGGACGTACACGGCCGGCGGGTCGTCGAGACCCGGCACCAGGGCCGCGTCTCGATCCGTGAGGAGAACGCGGCCGCGGCCCTGGAGGTGATGAGCCGCTTCGCGGTCGACCCGCGCCTGCTGCCGTACCTGCCGCCGACGATGGCACCGACGGCCACTTCCCACATCGAGGGGTACCTCGAGCACCCGGCCGAGGCCTTCGCCCAGTACAGGGACGACGGTGTCGAGCGGGTCGTGTGCGAGGAGAAGCACATGGGGTCGCGGGCGGTGGCGCTGGTGTGCCGGGACGCGGAGGCGGCCGCCAAGCGCTTCGGGGTTGGGGGCACCTCCCGCTCGAGCGTAGCCGAGAGTGGGGGAGGGCCGACCGGCTCGCTGTACACCCGTACCGGCCGTCCCTTCTTCGACGACGAGTCCGTCACGGAGGAGATCCTCGGCCGCGTGCGCACGGCGGTCACCGAGGCCGGCCTCTGGGACGAACTCGCCACGGACTGGCTCCTGCTGGACGCCGAGCTGATGCCGTGGTCGCTGAAGGCGTCCGGGCTGCTGCGGTCGCAGTACGCGGCCGTGGGCGCCGCGTCCGGGGCGGTGTTCCCGGGTGCGCTGGCCGCGCTGGAGGGTGCGGCCGCGCGGGGTGTCGACGTCACGGACCTGCTGGGGCGCCAGCGTGAACGGGCGTCCGACGCCGCCGCGTTCACGGAGGCGTACCGCCGCTACTGCTGGACCACGGACGGCCTGGACGGCATACGTCTGGCTCCGTTCCAGATCCTCGCGGTCCAGGGACGCAGCCTCGCCGGCCTCCCCCACGACGAACAGCTCGCGCTGCTCGACCGGCTGGTGGAGCACGACGGCACCGGTCTGCTCCGGACCACCCGCCGCCTGTACGTCGACACCGGTGACCCCGAGTCGGTGCAGGTGGGCGTCGACTGGTGGCTGGAGATGACCGGCCGCGGCGGCGAGGGCATGGTCGTCAAGCCGCTCGGCGGTGTGGTGCGCAGCCCCGAGGGCCGCCTGGTGCAGCCCGGCATCAAGTGCCGGGGCCGTGAGTACCTGCGGATCATCTACGGTCCGGAGTACACGCGGCCCGACAACCTCGCCCGGCTGCGTCAGCGGTTCCTGAACCACAAGCGGTCGCTGGCGATCCGCGAGTACGCGCTCGGTCTCGAGGCCCTGGACCGGCTGGCCGAGGGCGAGCCGCTGTGGCGGGTGCACGAGGCGGTGTTCGGGGTGCTGGCGCTGGAGTCGGAGCCGGTGGACCCCCGTCTGTGACGGGGTGGTGGGGAGCGGTTCAGCCGACGAGCCGCAACCGCTCCCCGCACACCCCCACCCGCACCGACTGCCCCCACGTCAGCTGCACCGCGTCGCCCTCCATTCCGTCCCCGAAGGCGACCAGCCGCTCGGACTCGACGGTGAGGCGCAGGGACGCGGGGCCGGTCAGTTCGCCCGCGACGAGGGACGTTCCGGTGGCCGGCGACGGCCAGGCCTCGCGGACGTACCACAGCAGGCGGTCCTCCGTGGGAGCGGGCAGGAGCGCGCCGCCGCCCCGCTCCTGCCACACCGACCGGATCCATCCGGTCGCCCCGGTCCCCGTCCCCACCAGCACCCCGGACGAGGCCTGGGTCTCGACGGCACCCCCGTCGTCGTCGAGCCCCAGGCGGTAACGGGCCGTCTGGTGGCCGGCGGCGCCCAGGTAGATCTCGTTGAGGGCGACCAGCCGTTGCGTGTCGTCGGCGACGGCCTCGACCATGGTGCGTTCCTCGACGCCCGTGGCCCGGGCGAGGACCGCCGGCAGCAGCGCCGCCGCGTCCCGCGGCCGGTGGCGCACGAGAACCCCCGGATTGCGCCCGGGATCGGTGTCGATCCCCACCACCGGCTGTCCCGCGAGGTACTTGGCCACGTTCGCCACGAGCCCGTCCTGCCCGACCACGACCACCACGTCCTCGGGCGCGAACAGGAAGCGGTCCAGGTCCCCCCGCTCGACCTGTGCCTGACGCCACGTCAGAGGGATGGCGGAGGTCACCTCGGCCAGCGCCCGGCGGGTGCGGCGGTGGCGTTCGGCGACCTCCTCGATGTCGCGGCCCCGGGAGGAGAGGAAGAAGGCGGCCTGTCCGTGCGTGCTGTGCCGGGCCACCAGCTCCTCGTACTCCGTGGTGCGATGGACCAGCACGGCCCGCGGGGCGAGACTCACGCCCGCTCTCCGTTGCCGAGCCGGGCGAGCAGTCCCGTGAGTACGTCCGGCGAGATGGTCACGCTGTCGATGTTCGGCAGGTTCTCCGCGAGCCGCGTGCCGGTGAGGGCGTGCAGCGTGGCGACGTCGACGTCCGCGTGCACCCGCAGCCAGGCCGCCTGGGCCTGCGCCCGCGCCTCACCCACCTCGCGCGCGGCTTCGGCCTCCGCGCGGGCGACGCGTACGGACCGGGCCGCCTCGGCCTCCGCCAGCTTCACCGTGCGCGCGGCCTCCGCCCCGGCGAGCCGCTCGGTGCGCTGTGCCTCGGCGTCGGCGAGCTCGACCTGGCGGGCGGCCTCGGCCTGGGACAGCCGTACCGTCCGCGCCGCCTCCGCCTCCGCCCGCACCTTGTCCGCGGCCGCGTGCTCCTCCGCCTCGCGGCGGGCGTTCGTGCCCCGCTGTTCGACCAACTGTTCCTCACGGCGGGCCAGTTCGATCTGGCTGGCCAGCTCGTTCTCGGCGATCGTGCGTTCCCGCTCGACGGCCACGGCCCGGCGCTCGTACGTCGCCCGGTCGGCCTCCTGCTGAATCTGTTCGCGCGCCGGTGTGCGCAGGGCCCGCTCCACCTCCGGCTCCGGGCGCAGCGCCACCACACGGACGGCCACGATCTCGATGCCGGTGGCGGGGAGGCGGGGCTCGGCGGCCAGGCCCGCCGCGACGCGTTCGCGCACCGCCGTCACGCCGTCGACCAGCGCCGCCGACAGCGGCGTACGGGCGAGCACGTCCAGCGCGTGCTGCTGTGCCGTCTCCGTCAGCAGGGTGCCGAGCTGTTCGAGGGGCGCGCCCCGCCAGACGCCCGTGTCCGGGTCGATGGAGAAATCGAGGCGTGCGGCCGCCACGCCCGGGTCGCTGATCCGGTAGGTGACCGTCGCCTGCACCGCCACGTCCTGGAAGTCGGCCGTACGGGCATGGAAGGTCATCGCCAGTTCGCGGTCGTCGACCGGTACCTCGGACAGCGCGGCGGACAGCGCGCGGAACCAGAAGCTGAGCCCCGGCCCGTCGTGCACCAGCCGGCCCGAGCGGTGGTGCCGGACGTGCGCCGTCGGCGCGCCGCGCAGATGGCGCCAGCCCAGGCGCCGGGTGATGTCGGCCATGCGGCCCCCTCCCTGATTTTCGTCAATGCGACGATAATCGCCCGGCCCGGTTGTCGTCAAGGGGACGAAAACAACCTCGTGCGGAAACGGTCGAGCAGAGGGCGAACACGGTCTTCGGTGGTCAGGATGGATACATGGGATTCCATGTCGACTCCGAGGCCGGGCGGCTGCGCCGCGTCATCCTGCACCGGCCGGATCTCGAGCTCAAAAGGCTCACCCCCAGCAACAAGGACCTGCTCCTCTTCGACGACGTGCTCTGGGTGCGCCGGGCGCGCGCCGAGCACGACGGGTTCGCGGACGTGCTCCGCGACCGCGGAGTCGCCGTCCACCTCTTCGGCGACCTGCTCACCGAGGCCCTGGAGATCCCGGCGGCCAGATCGCTCGTCCTGGACCGGGTCTTCGACGAGAAGGAGTACGGGGTGCTCGCCACCGACCATCTCCGTGCCGCCTTCGAGAACCTGCCCGCGCGCGAGCTGGCCGAGGCCCTGGTCGGCGGCATGACCAAACGCGAGTTCCTGGACGCCCACCCGGAGCCGACCTCCGTGCGCTTCCATGTCATGGAACTCGACGACTTCCTGCTCGACCCGCTCCCCAACCACCTCTTCACCCGCGACACCTCCGCCTGGATCTACGACGGAGTCTCCATCAACGCCATGCGCTGGCCCGCCCGGCAGCGCGAGACGGTCCACTTCGAGGCGATCTACCGCCACCACCCCCTCTTCCGCGACGAGACGTTCAACGTGTGGTCCGAGGGGCAGGCCGACTACCCGTCCACCATCGAGGGCGGGGACGTGCTGGTCATCGGCAACGGGGCGGTCCTCATCGGCATGAGCGAGCGCACCACGCCGCAGGCCGTCGAGATGCTCGCGCACAAGCTGTTCGCCGCGGGCTCCGCCCAGACGATCGTGGCCCTCGACATGCCCAAGCGACGCGCCCTCATGCACCTCGACACGGTGATGACGATGGTCGACGGCGACGTCTTCACGCAGTACGCGGGGCTCGGCATGCTCCGCTCGTACACCATCGAGCCGGGGGCGGGCGACAAGGAACTGAAGGTCACCGACCATCCGCCGGAGCACATGCACCGGGCCATCGCCGCCGCGCTCGGGCTGAGCGAGATCCGTGTTCTGACCGCCACCCAGGACGTGCACGCGGCCGAGCGCGAGCAGTGGGACGACGGCTGCAACGTCCTCGCCGTCGAACCGGGCGTCGTCGTCGCCTACGAGCGCAACGCCACCACCAACACGCATCTGCGCAAACAGGGCATCGAGGTGATAGAGATCCCGGGCAGCGAGCTGGGCCGGGGGAGGGGTGGACCGCGGTGCATGAGCTGTCCGGTCGAGCGGGAAGCGGTGTAGGAGCAGGCTCTGTATAGAAATGCTATTCATCGTATAGACTTCCAGAGCCCTGTTCCCGTACCTCTGGAGCGCCCCCATGGCGACTGTCCCGACCGCCCTCGCCGGCCGCCACTTCCTCAAGGAGCTGGACTTCACCGAGGAGGAGTTCCGCGGCCTGATCGAGCTGGCCGCCGAGCTGAAGGCCGCCAAGAAGGCCGGGACCGAGACGCAGTACCTGCGGGGCCGGAACATCGCGCTGATCTTCGAGAAGACCTCGACGCGCACCCGCTGCGCGTTCGAGGTCGCCGCCGCCGACCAGGGCGCGTCGACGACGTACCTCGACCCGTCCGGCTCCCAGATCGGCCACAAGGAGTCGGTGAAGGACACCGCGCGCGTGCTGGGCCGGATGTACGACGGGATCGAGTACCGCGGGGACAGTCAGGCCAAGGTCGAGGAGCTCGCCGCGTACGCGGGCGTCCCCGTCTACAACGGCCTCACCGACGACTGGCACCCCACCCAGATGCTCGCCGACGTGCTCACCATGACCGAGCACAGCGGCAAGCCGCTCGAGGAGATCGCCTTCGCCTACCTCGGCGACGCCCGCTTCAACATGGGCAACTCCTACCTGGTCACCGGCGCCCTGCTCGGCATGGACGTGCGCATCGTCGCCCCGAAGTCCTACTGGCCCGCCCAGGAGATCGTCGACCGGGCCCGCGAGCTCGCCGAGACCAGCGGCGCGCGCGTCACGCTCACCGAGTCACTCCAGGAGGGCGTGGCGGGCGCCGACTTCGTCGCCACCGACGTCTGGGTCTCCATGGGCGAGCCCAAGGAGGTCTGGGTCGAGCGCATCGAGGCCCTGGTCCCGTACGCGGTGACCATGGACGTCCTGCGCGCCACCGGCAACCCGGACGTCAAGTTCCTGCACTGTCTGCCGGCCTTCCACGACCTCGGCACCAAGGTCGGCCGCGAGATCTACGAATCGCACGGCCTGGAGTCGCTGGAAGTGACGGACGAGGTCTTCGAGTCGGCTCACTCGGTCGTGTTCGACGAGGCGGAGAACCGGCTGCACACGATCAAGGCGGTATTGGTCGCGACCCTCGGCTGAACGGGTCAGATCGGGCGCCGCTGCCGCGGCACCACCGGCAACCGGAACCACACGGCCTTGCCGGACGCCGTCGCACGGTGACCGCAGGACGAGCTGAGGGCACGGATCAGCAGCAGACCACGGCCGTGCTCCTGCCAGGGGTCGGGTGCGCCGCGGCCGGGGCGGGTGAGGTCACCGGGCGGTGCCGGATCCGGGTCGTGCACCTCCACCTTGCAGCCGGTCGGCAGCAGCTCCACCACCAGCTCTATCGGCGCGCCCCCGACCGTGTGCTCCACCGCGTTCGCGACCAGCTCCGCGGTCAGCAGCTCCGCGGTGTCGCAGTCCGCCCCGTGCTCCAGCTCCGCCAGCGCCGTACGGACCAGAGCGCGGGCCACGGGCACCGCCGCGGCGGAATGCGGCAGCGCGATGCGCCATGAGGCAGAGGCGGAGGGGCGTTCTTGCACGGCGGGTCCGTTCATGGCGCAGGCTGACCTGCTTTCGGCATTACGAATCGTACGGCGCCCCCCGTCAGCGTCCCTCGGCGGGCACCGTCCGGGACCTTCGGCCCCGGTACCGGGCGGCTTACCCACGCCAACGGCCCGTCTCGCGCGGCTGCTCCCGCTGTTACGCGGCTATCGACTACCTGACGGGGTTCGGTCACATCGTGACGGGGTATCGCGCACTCGTGACGACAGTCACGGATCGGTGATAACTTCGAGGAGTAGAGCTCCGTGAGGCCGTGCCCGCGCCACCGTCCGAGGAGGCCGCACATCATGAGTCCCTTCACCGGCTCCGCCGCCCGCACCTCCGACTGGCGGCATCTGCGCGTCGAGCACACCGACGGGGTCGCCACCGTCACCCTGGCCCGCCCCGCCAAACTCAACGCGCTCACCTTCGGCGCCTACGCCGACCTGCGCGACCTGCTCGCCCAGCTGTCCCGGGAGCGTTCCGTACGGGCTCTGGTGCTGGCAGGCGAGGGGCGCGGCTTCTGCTCCGGCGGCGACGTCGACGAGATCATCGGCGCGACCCTGTCCATGGACACCGCCGAACTGCTCGACTTCAACCGGATGACGGGGCAGGTCGTGCGGGCCGTGCGGGAGTGTCCGTTCCCGGTGATCGCGGCGGTGCACGGCGTGGCGGCGGGCGCGGGAGCCGTGCTGGCGCTCGCGGCGGACTTCCGGGTCGCCGACCCCACCGCTCGATTCGCCTTCCTCTTCACCCGGGTCGGCCTGTCCGGCGGCGACATGGGGGCGGCCTATCTGCTGCCCCGGGTCGTCGGCCTCGGCCATGCGACCCGCCTCCTCATGCTGGGCGAGCCGGTACGGGCCCCCGAGGCCGAACGGATCGGCCTGATCAGCGAACTGACGGAGGAGGGCCGAGCCGACGAGTCCGCCCAGACCCTGGCCCGCCGCCTGGCCGACGGCCCGGCCCTGGCGTACGCCCAGACAAAGGCACTGCTCACAGCGGAACTGGACATGCCCCTGGCGGCAGCGGTGGAATTGGACGCCTCGACCCAGGCGTTGTTGATGAACGGCGAGGACTACGCAGAGTTCCACGCGGCGTTCAAGGAGAAGCGACCGCCGAAGTGGAGGGGGCGGTAACCGTGCCGACCCAAGGGGCGCGGGGAACTGCGCGACCGGCTACACACCACCCGCAGTCGCCGGAGAACACGAGCCACCCCCAACGCATTGCGATCACCGGCGGAGGCCCCGGAGGGCTGTACGCAGCTGCGTTGCTGAAGCGCCTCGACCCGTCGCGTGAAGTCACCGTCTGGGAACGCAACGCCCCGGACGACACCTTCGGCTTCGGCGTCGTCCTCTCGGACGAAACCCTCGGCGGCATCGAACATGCGGACCCGGCGGTCTACGAGTCCCTCCAGAAGGACTTCATCCGCTGGGACGACATCGACATCGTCCACCGAAACACCCGCCAGACCTCCGGCGGACACGGCTTCGCCGCCCTGGGCAGGCGCAGGCTCCTGGAGATCCTGCACGACCGCTGCCGCGACCTCGGCGTCGAGCTGCGCTTCCGTACGGAGGCCCCGTACCCGGCGTGGCTGGCGGAGACGTACGACCTGGTCGTCGCCGCCGACGGAGTGCACAGCACCACCCGCGAGGCCTTCGCCGACGTGTTCCGCCCGCGTATCGCCACGCACCGCTGCCGCTACATCTGGCTCGCCGCCGGTTTCGCCTTCGACGCCTTCCGCTTCGAGATCGCCGAGACCGAGCACGGTGTGATGCAGCTGCACGGCTACCCGTATGCGGCCGACGCCTCCACCGTCATCGTCGAGATGCGCGAGGAGGTGTGGCGCGCCGCCGGCTTCGACGGGCTCGACGAACGCGAGTCGATCGAACGCTGCGCCAAGATCTTCGCGGACGCGCTCGGCGGCAGGCCGCTGAAGTCCAACAAGTCGGCGTGGACCACGTTCCGTACGGTGGTCAACGAGCGGTGGTCGCACGGCAATGTGGTGCTGCTGGGCGACGCCGCCCACACCGCCCACTTCTCCATCGGCTCCGGCACCAAGCTCGCCGTCGAGGACGCGCTCGCGCTCGCGGCCTGTCTGGAGGAACAACCCGATCTGCCCGGCGCGTTGGCCGCCTACGAGGAGGAGCGCAAGCCGGTCGTCGCCTCCACCCAGCGTGCCGCCCGCGCCAGCCTGGAGTGGTTCGAGAACCTCGCCCTGTACCTCGACCAGCCGCCCCGCCAGTTCGCCTTCAACCTCCTCACCCGCAGCCGCCGCGTCACCCACGACAACCTCCGCCTGCGCGACTCCGGCTTCACCGAAGCCGTGGAGCGGGAGTTCGGCTGCCCGCCCGGCACGCCCCCGATGTTCACGCCGTTCCGGCTGCGCGGCCTGAGCCTGCGCAACCGGGTCGTCGTCTCGCCCATGGACATGTACTCGGCGACCGACGGGGTCCCCGGCGACTTCCACCTCGTCCACCTGGGCGCCCGGGCGCTCGGGGGCGCCGGCCTGGTGATGACCGAGATGGTGTGCGTGAGCGAGGAGGGCCGGATCACGCCCGGCTGCACCGGCCTCTACACCGGACGGCAGGCCGAGGCCTGGAAGCGGATCGCCGCCTTCGTGCACCGGCAGGCGCCGGGCACCGCGATCGGCGTGCAGCTCGGCCACTCCGGTCGCAAGGGCTCGACCAGGCTGATGTGGGAGGGCATGGACGAGCCGCTGGAGGACGGCAACTGGCCGTTGGTGGCCGCGTCCCCGCTGCCGTACAAGGAGGGCAGCCAGACCCCGCGCCAGCTGTCCCGCGCCCAGCTCACCGACATCCGCGAGCAGTTCACTTCGGCCGCCTGGCGTGCTGCCCGGGCCGGCTTCGACCTCCTCGAACTGCACTGCGCCCACGGCTATCTGCTGTCCGGCTTCCTCTCCCCGCTGACCAACACCCGTACGGACGCCTATGGCGGCTCGCTCGAACGGCGGCTGCGCTTCCCGCTGGAGGTCTTCGACGCCGTCCGCACGGTGTGGCCGGAGGAACGACCCATGACCGTGCGCATCTCCGCCACCGACTGGGCGGAGGGCGGCACCACCGCCGAGGACGCAGTCGAGATCGCCCGCGCGTTCGCCGCGCACGGGGCCGACGCGATCGACGTGTCGACCGGGCAGGTGGTGGCCGACGACCGGCCGGAGTTCGGACGGTCGTACCAGACACCGTTCGCGGACCGCATCCGCCACGAGGTCGGCATCCCTGTGATCGCGGTCGGCGCGATCTCCTCCTGGGACGACGTCAACTCGCTGATCCTGGCCGGGCGCACGGACCTGTGCGCGCTGGCCCGCCCGCACCTCTACGACCCGCACTGGACGCTGCACGCGGCCGCCGAGCAGGGCTACACGGGGCCGGGCGTCGTCTGGCCGGCGCCTTACCGGGCGGGCAGCCGCCGCCCGCAGACCGGACGTACGGACGCCCCCAAGCCCCGCCTGACGCTGGGGACCTGACCCTCGTCGTGCTCCCCGGAAACGGTCACACCCCGGCGAACTCGGCGCCCGCGTCCCTGAGCCGCTCGTGCAGGCCCTGGAACACCGCCGCCGAGCGCATGCCCGGCCAGTCCGAGGGGAGCAGGCCGACGGGCAGGCCGGGGTCGGTGTAGGGCAGGTGGCGCCAGGAGTCCAGGGCGAGGAGGTAGTCGTGGTACGCCTCCTCGGGCGGGGTGTCCGCCCGCTGCTCCCAGTCGTGCAGCACGCGCGCGTGGCGGTCGAGGAAGGCCTCGTGCTCCTTGGCGATCGCCGCCAGGTCCCACCAGCGGGCGACGGTCTCGACGGTCGGTGCGAAGCCGAGGTGCTCGCCGCGGAAGAAGTCGACGTACGGATCGAGCCGCAGCCGCTGCAGGGTGTGCCGCGTCTCCTCGTACAGGCGTGCCGGGGCGATCCACACGCCGGGCGCCGCCGTGCCGAAGCCGAGGCCGGCCAGCCGCGACCGCAGCACATGCCGCTTCTGCCGCTCCGACTCCGGCACCGAGAACACCGCCAGCACCCAGCCCTCGTCCCGCGGCGGCGCCGTGGCGTAGATGCGCCGGTCGCCGTCGTCGAGCAGCTGGCGGGCGTCCGGCGACAGTTCGTAACCGGCCGCGCCCTGCGCCGTACGGGCCGGCACGAGGAGCCCTCGCCGCTTCAGCCGGGACACCGAGGAGCGTACGGAGGGCGCGTCCACGCCGACCGCGGCGAGCAGCCGGATCAGCTCGGCGACGGGCACGGCGCCGGGCATGAAGCGGCCGTACGCGCCGTAGAGCGTGACGATCAAAGACCGTGGAGCATGCTGGTCGGACACGTTGATCATCTTAGGTCTTCGGCATCGGTGCTGGTCACCATCGGTGTCGTCGGCTGTGCGCCTTCGGTGCGCAGTTTGAACCGCTGGAGCTTCCCGGTCGCCGTGCGCGGCAGCGCGTCCAGGAAGACGATCTCGCGCGGGCACTTGTACGGAGCCAGCTCCGCCTTGACGAAGGCGCGCAGCGCCTCCGCGTCCTGCCGCGCGCCCTCTTTGAGGACCGCGTACGCCACGACCACCTGCCCGCGTGCCTCGTCGGGCTGCCCGACGACCGCCGCCTCGGCGACATCCGGATGACGCAGCAGCGCCTCCTCGACCTCCGGACCGGCGATGTTGTACCCGGCCGAGATGATCATGTCGTCGGCGCGGGCGACGTACCGGAAGTAGCCGTCGGCCTCGCGGACGTAGGTGTCGCCGGTGAGGTTCCAGCCGCCGTGCACGTACTGCCGCTGCCGTGGATCGGCGAGGTAGCGGCAGCCGACCGGCCCGCGCACCGCCAGCAGCCCTGGCTCCCCGTCGGGCACCGGCTCCCCGTTCGCGTCCTGCACGCGCGCCTGCCACCCGGGAACGGGAACGCCCGTGGTCCCGGGCCTGATCCGCTCGTCGGCCGCGGAGATGAAGATGTGCAGCAGCTCGGTGGCGCCGATGCCGTTGATGATCCGCAGCCCGGTCCGTTCGTGCCAGGCGTGCCAGGTGGCGGCGGGCAGGTTCTCTCCCGCGGAGACGCAGCGGCGCAGGGACGAGCTGTCGTACGCGTCGAGGTCGTCGAGCATCGCGCGGTAGGCGGTCGGCGCGGTGAACAGGACCGAGACGCGGTGCTCGGCGATCGCGGGCAACAGCTGCTTGGGGCCGGCCTGTTCGAGGAGCAGGGCGCACGCGCCGGCCCGCAGCGGGAAGACGACCAGCCCGCCGAGGCCGAAGGTGAAGCCGAGCGGGGGACTGCCCGCGAAGACGTCGTCCGGGCGCGGCCGGAGCACGTGCCGCGAGAAGGTGTCGGCGATCGCCAGCACGTCCCGGTGGAAGTGCATGCACCCCTTGGGTCGGCCGGTGGTGCCCGAGGTGAAGGCGATCAGCGCCACGTCGTCGGCCGCGGTGTCCACGGCGGTGAACGGCGTGCTCGGCACCGGACGGTTCAGGAGGTCCTCGGGGCCGTCACCTCCGTACGTCGTGATGCGCAGCCCCGGCACCTCCGCCTTGGCGAGGTCGTCGACGGCACGGATGTCGCACAGCGCGTGCCGGACCTGCGCGATCTCGCACATCGTGGTCAGCTCGTGCGGGCGCTGCTGGGCCAGCACGGTGACGGCGATCGCGCCCGCCTTCAGCACCGCCAGCCAGCAGGCGGCCAGCAGGGGGGTGGTGGGGCCGCGCAGCAGCACCCGGTTGCCGGGGGCGACGCCGAGGTCGCGGGTGAGGACGTGCGCGATGCGGTCGACGCGGGCGCGCAGCTCGCCGTACGTCCAGGTGGGTGCCGTGGGTGTGCGGAACACCGGCCGGTCGTCGGGAGGGCCGTGGAGCAGTTCCGCGGCGCAGTTCAGCCGTTCGGGGTAGTGCAGCTCCGGCAGGTCGAAGCGGAGGTCGGGCCACTGGTCGGGCGGCGGGAGGTGGTCCCGCGCGAAGGTGTCGACGTGGGCCGAGACGTTCATGGCGGTTCGCCCCCTTGCCTGGTGGGCGTCTGGGTGGGCTCGCGCAAGGAGCGTATCGCGTTGGTGACGACAGTCAATGGCGCGCGATATCGTGGGAGGGAGGTGGCCGTACGCCACGGAGAGAGGACCGGCAATGCCCGTATTCTCGTTCGAACCGGAACAAATCGCCTGGTGTGCGGAGCTGCGCACCCTGGCAGCCGAACGGCTGCGCCCCCTCGTGGACAAGGGCGAACCGGGTCATGTCAACCGCCCCCTCGTCGCCGAACTCGGCCAACTCGGGCTGCTGTCCCGTCTGTTCACCTCCGGAGCCGTCGACCTCTGTCTGATGCGGGAGTCCCTCGCGTACGTCTGCACGGAGGCGGAGACCGCGCTCGCCCTGCAGGGCCTGGGCGCCCACCCCGTCCACGCCCACGGCACCCCCGAACAGCGCAGTCGCTGGTTGCCCCGAGTGGCGGACGGCACGGCGGTGGCGGCGTTCGCGCTGAGCGAGCCGGGGGCGGGGTCGGACGCGGCGGCGCTGTCGCTGGCGGCCGACCCGGACGGCCCGTCCGGCTGGCGGCTCACCGGCGAGAAGCGCTGGATCTCCAACGCCCCCGAGGCCGACTTCTACACCGTCTTCGCGCGTACGGGCCCCGGAGCCGGCGCCCGGGGCGTCACCGCGTTCCTCGTCCCCGCCGACCGCCCCGGCCTCACCGGCACCGCCCTCGACATGCTCTCCCCGCACCCCATCGGAGCCCTGGCCTTCGACGCCGTACCCGTCACCGCGGGCGACGTGCTCGGCGAGCCCGGCCGCGGCTTCCGGGTCGCCATGGGCACCCTCAATCTCTTCCGCCCCAGCGTCGGTGCCTTCGCGGTCGGCATGGCACAGGTGGCGCTGGACGCGACCCTCGCCCACACGGCCGGGCGGGACGCCTTCGGCGGCAAGCTGAAGGACCTCCAGACCGTCGCCCACCAGGTCGCCGAGATGGCGCTGCGCACCGAGGCGGCCCGTCTGATGGTGTACGCGGCGGCGACGGCGTACGACGAAGGCGCACCGGACGTCCCGAAGCGGGCCGCGATGGCGAAGCTGCTGGCGACGGAGACCGCGCAGTACGTCGTCGACGCGGCCGTCCAACTGCACGGCGCCCGGGCGCTGCAGCGCGGCCATCCCCTCGAACACCTTTATCGCGAGGTGCGCGCGCCCCGTGTATACGAGGGGGCGACCGAGGTCCAACGCGGCATCATCGCCAAGGAGTTGTACGCGCACGTGGAGGTCCCCAACGTCGAGGTCCCGAACGTCGAGGTCCCGAACGTGGAGGTCACATGAGCGCGGAGCGCATCAACCCGCCCGGCCTCTGCCCGCCCACCGGCTTCTCGCACGCCGTCGTCGCCACCGGCTCCCGGCTGGTCTTCCTGGCGGGCCAGACGGCCCTCGACACCGACGGCAAGGTGACCGGCGAGCACCTGCCGGAACAGTTCGAGCGGGCCCTGACGAACCTGCTGGACGCGCTGACGGCGGCGGGAGGCAGCCCGTCCGACCTCGCCCGCGTCACGGTCTACGCCACGGACGTCGCCGCTTACCGCACCCACGCCCGCGAACTCGGCCGCATCTGGCGCCGGTTGGCGGGGGGCGACTACCCGGCGATGGCGGTCGTCGAGGTGGTGCGCCTGTGGGACGAACAGGCGCTGGTGGAACTCGACGGCTTCGCGGTGCTGCCTTAGGCCCTTCAGGCGGCGATCGTCAGCCGCTCGGCCGGCAGTCGGTGCGGGGCGACGACACTGCCGTCGGGCAGCAGTTCACCACTGTCGTCGAAGACGATCGTGCCGTCGCACAGCAGGCTCCAGCCCTGCTCGGGGTGGGCGCTGACCGTGTGCGGCGCGCGGGCGTCGGTCCTGCCGCACGAAGGCTGGTGAGAACACATGGTGTACCTCCACGTCGGTGGAACGAACCATCCGTACGGGTAGACCATGCTCCCCTCGAGAACTCATCGGAACGGCCTGCCGCCAAGCGTGACAACACCCGGACAACTCCAGGACGTTTCGAGGACGCTCGGGCACGCCCCGGGGCCGGCACCTGGGTGTCCGGCCCCGGGGCGTCCGTCCCGCCGGGTCAGTCGCTCACCTCCGCGCCGGTCGGCAGCGGCGGCTCCGACTCGACGCGCTTCCACTCGTCGTCGGTGAACAGCCGCGAGCGGATCAGGAACCGCACTCCTTCCGGGGCTTCGAGGGAGAAGCCGCTGCCCCGCCCGGGGACGACGTCGACCGTGAGGTGGGTGTGCCGCCAGTACGTGTACTGCGCGGCGCTCATCCAGAACGGGGTGTCGCCGGCGACACGGCCGACGAGGACGTCCGCGGCGCCGACGCGGAACTCGCCGCGCGGGTAGCACATGGGGGCGCTGCCGTCGCAGCAGCCCCCGGACTGGTGGAACATCACCGGACCGTGCCGGGCCGCCAGTTGGCGCACCAGGTCCTCGGCGGCGTCGGTGAGCTCGACACGCCTGGTGCGGGCGCCCATCAGAAGAAGCCGAGCTTCTGCGGGGAGTAGCTGACCAGCAGGTTCTTGGTCTGCTGGTAGTGGTCGAGCATCATCTTGTGGGTCTCGCGGCCGATGCCCGAGCCCTTGTAGCCGCCGAAGGCCGCGTGCGCCGGGTAGGCGTGGTAGCAGTTGGTCCAGACCCGTCCGGCCTTGATCTCCCGGCCCACGTGGTAGGCGGTGTTGGCGTCGCGGGTCCACACACCGGCGCCGAGGCCGTACAGCGTGTCGTTGGCGATCTTCAGAGCCTCGTCGACCGAGTCGTACGTGGTGACGGAGACGACCGGGCCGAAGATCTCCTCCTGGAAGATCCGCATGTCGTTGGTGCCGCGGAAGATGGTCGGCTCGATGTAGTAGCCCCCCTCGAGGCCGTCCACCGTGCGCGAGCCGCCGCCGGTCAGCAGCTCGGCGCCCTCCTTCTTGCCGATGTCGATGTAGGACATGATCTTCTCGTACTGGTCGACGCTGGCCTGGGCGCCGATCATGGTGGCCGGGTCCAGCGGGTCGCCGCTGACGATGGCCTTGGTGCGCTCGACGCAGCGGGCCATGAAGTCGTCGTAGATCGACGAGTGGATCAGGGCACGGGACGGGCAGGTGCACACCTCGCCCTGGTTGAGCGCGAACATCACGAAGCCTTCGACGGCCTTGTCCAGGAAGGCGTCGTCGGCCGCCATGACGTCCGGCAGGAAGACGTTCGGGCTCTTGCCGCCCAGCTCCAGCGTGACGGGGATGATGTTCTCGCTCGCGTACTGCATGATCAGCCGGCCGGTGGTGGTCTCACCGGTGAACGCGATCTTGGCGATGCGGGGGCTGGACGCGAGCGGCTTGCCCGCCTCGACGCCGAAGCCGTTGACGATGTTGACCACGCCCGGCGGCAGCAGGTCCGCGATCAGCTCGATCACCACCAGCAGGCTGACGGGCGTCTGTTCGGCGGGCTTGATGATCACGCAGTTGCCGGCGGCCAGCGCGGGGGCCAGCTTCCACGCGGCCATCAGGATCGGGAAGTTCCACGGGATGATCTGGCCGACCACACCCAGCGGCTCGTGGTAGTGGTACGCGACCGTCTCGGCGTCGATCTCGGAGATGCTGCCCTCCTGACCGCGGACCACCCCGGCGAAGTAGCGGAAGTGGTCCACGGCCAGCGGCAGGTCGGCGGCCAGCGTCTCGCGCACCGGCTTGCCGTTCTCCCAGGTCTCGACGACGGCGAGCTTCTCGAGGTTCTCCTCGAGCCGGTTCGCGATCTTGTTCAGGATGTTGGCCCGGTCCGTCGTGGAGGTGCGGCCCCACTGGCGGGCCGCGGCGTGGGCGGCGTCCAGGGCCAGCTCGATGTCGGCCGCGGAGGAGCGGGCGACCTCGCAGAAGACCTTCCCGTTCACCGGGGAGGTGTCGACGAAGTAGCGGCCCTCCACGGGGGCGACCCAGTCGCCGCCGATGAAGTTGTCGTATCGCGGGGCGAAGCTGACGATGCTGCCGTCCGTTCCCGGCTGCGCGTACACCATGGCGGCTCTCCTCGGGGGATGGTGAGTGCGGTGGTACGACGGCCCACGCCGTCGTGGTCTGCCTCACTCTGGGCCCGGGAGGTTGGCGCGAGGTTGGCGCCGCCCGACGGCCCGCCTCGCTCAGCGCAGGGCGGTGGTCAGCCGGCCGGCCGCGACGGCCCGGCGTGCGTCGTCCAGGTCCAGCAGGTGCAGCGCGTGCTCGTGCACCTGAGCGTCGTACGGGGCCTGCTTGCCGTAGCGCAGGGCGTGCTCCGGGCGGGCGCTGGCCAGCACCGCCTCCCGCACGGCCACTTCCAGGTGGGTGCGCCACTCCTCGATCCCCGGTGCCTCGGACCGGGGGAGCAGGGGACCGCGGTACAGGCGCAGGGCGGTCTCCGTGTCGCCGTTCTCCAGGGCGCGCAGCACCTCGGCGGCGTCGCAGGAGACGGGGGTGGTCAGCGCATAGCGGCGGGTGGCGATGCCGCCCCCGAGGGCCCGGCGCAGATGCGAGATCTCCGCCTTGAACGTGGAGGCGGTGACGGCGCGGTCACCGTACAGGGCCTCACGCAGCCGCTGCGGCGAGAAGCCGTCCGGTTCCAGCGAGAGCAGGGTCAGGATCTCCAGTTGCCGGGGCCGCAGGGCCAGGGGGACGCCCTCGCGCACGGCCTCTTCGCCGCCCAGGCAGTTCAGCCGCACCTGGGGCGCGCCGCCGCCGGCCCGGAGTGGCGGTTCGGTCGTACGGAGCCTGGCCTCGATGGCGGACGCCAGGCCGCGCACGCTGGACATGGCCAGCGGATGCGAGCGGTCCCAGGTGGTGGACAGGTCCAGGACGCCGAGGACGTGGCCGTCGGGGGCGTGGATCGGTGCGCAGTAGCAGACCCAGCCGTGCAGCGCCGTCACCAGGTGTTCGGCCGAGAAGACGGTACTGGGGCGGCCGGTGCGCAGTGCGAGGGACAGTGCGTTGGTGCCCATGGCCTGCTCGTCCCACCGCCCGCCGGGAGCGAAGTTGACCCGCTCGGCCCGCCGGCGCATGGTGCGGCCGCCGCAGGTCCACAGGATCGTCCCCGACTCATCGGTGACCGCGGTGACGAATCCGGCGTCGTCGGCGACGCTGCGCAGCTCGTCGGCCAGCTCGTCCACCGGTCGGCGCAGCGGCGAGCCGGTCCAGCGCCGGTGCACCGCGCCCCCGTCGGTGACCGGGGCACTGTCCCGGCCGGGGTCCACACTGATCAGCGAGCGCGCCCAGGACGCGCTCACCTCGTGGCGCAGCGCCTCGCCACTGCCGGGCGTTGCTTCCGCGTCCTTCAGACGCGGCACGAGGCGGGACCATTCGCTCTCCAGCGTGGCCCTGCGTCGTTGCAGGTCCTTGCGCGGTGCCATCTGCTTCCCCTGTCTTTGAGCGGGGACAACCATTGTCCACAACAAGCGCGCGGGCGCACCTGCCCGACAGGGCAGGTTTCCCCGTCCGTACGGACAGGTGCCGCGCCCCCTGCACGCCCGTAGCTTGGTTCGCGGTTTCAAGACAGTGTTATCGGCGAAGGAAGTAGTGAAATCAAGGTTTCGCTCATGTTGCGGACTTCACGCCCTCCGGGAGGTCGCATGTCGCTCATGTCCGGCGCCATGGTGACCGGCGAGAACGATCCGAGCGGCGACTGGAGCCGCGACGAGGGCCAGTGCGAGCTTCTCGGACCGCAGCAGACGCAGACCGATGCGGTCCGCCGGTCCGCCCGGCTGGCCAAGTTCCATGTGCCCGAGGTCGTCTTCGGGCCCGGCTCGCTGGCCGAACTCGGGCACTGCGCGCTGCGGCTCGGTGCCCGGCGGCCGTTCCTCGTCACCGACCCCGGGCTCATCGAGGCGGGCTGGGCGGACGAGGCGGTCGGCCATCTGCGCAGGGTGGGCCTGCGTCCCGCCGTGTGGCACGACGTGACGCCGAATCCGAAGGACCACGAGGTCGAGGCCGGTTTCCAGCGGTACGCGGCCGGGGGCTGCGACGTCATTGTGGGGGTGGGCGGCGGCTCGGTCATCGACGCGGCCAAAGGCGTCGCGATCCTGGCCAGCAACGGCGGTCGCATCCTCGACTACGAGGGCGTGGACCAGGTGGGCCGGCCGATCCCGCCCACCGTGATGGTGCCCTCCACCTCGGGCACCGGGGCGGACGTGTCCCAGTTCGCCGTCATCACCGACACGACCGAGCACATCAAGATCACCATCGTGAGCCGCACGCTCGTGCCGGAGATCTCGGTGATCGACCCACGCCTGCTGACCACCATGCCGGACTCGCTGAACGCGGCGACCGGCCTGGACGCCCTGACGCACGCCATCGAGGCGTTCGTGTCCCGCGCGCACAACCCGCTGACGGACATCCACGCACTCCACGCCGTCGAGCTGATCACCGGGAACCTGGTGCGCACACAGTTGCGGCCGAAGGACTTCGGAGCCCGGCTCGCCATGGCGCAGGCGTCGCTGGAGGCCGGCATGGCCTTCACCAACGCGATCCTCGGCGCGACGCATGCCATGAGCCACCAGGTCGGCGGCCTGCTGGACGCCCCGCACGGCGTCGTCAACGGCGTGCTGCTGCCGCACGTCATCCGGTTCAACGCCGAGGCGTGGCCGGAGCGGTTCGTCGCGCTCGGCGCGGCGGCGGGCCTCAGGACCGAGGGCGTGCCCGCCCCCGAGGTGGCCGCGCGGCTCGCGGAACTGGTGCGGGCGCTGGCCGACGACGTCGGCGTACCGAAGGGGCTGGCGAGCCTCGGCGTCGCGGAGTCGGACATACCCGTGCTGGCCCGCACCACGCTGAAGGACGCCTGCATGGCCACCAACCCCAGGGACGTCGACGTACCGGACGTCGAGAACCTGTTCCGCGAGGCGCTGTGAGGCGATCCGCATGAGCGTCCCCGAACGGGCGCCGCACCCCGCCGACCTGGACGTGCTGACCGGACTGCGCTCCGGCAAGCGGTCGTTCTACCCGGCGTACGTGCGCTCCACCGAGCGGCTGGAGCGGACCGTGGAGGCGCTCGACGGGATCTCCCGCGCCCTGGTCCGCACGGCAGAGGGACCGCGCGCCCTGGTCGAGGCGGTCGTACGGACCGCGGCCGACCACCTGCAGGCGCGCTGGCTGCTGCTGGCCGTGGCGGACGGGGCGTTGCGCGCCGCCCGGCCGCGGTTCCTGCTGTACGCGGACGACGTCCTCATCGACGACGAGACCCGGCTGCCCGCCGAGGTGAGGGAGCACCTGCGCCTGTTGCGCGCCAGGCCGTGGGAGGCCCAGGCGCCGGACAGCGGCCCCGGCTGGGTGCGCGCGCCGATGACGCTGGACGGCGAACCGGTCGGCGGGATCGCCGCGCGGCCCGGCGCCGGAGTCGAGGTCGCGGACACCGATCTGGCGATCCTCCGGGTCCTGGCCAACCAGGCCGCCGTGGCGCTGCACAACACGTTCCTCTTCCACGCGGCCGCCACCCTGCGGGGGCGCACGGAGGAACTGTCCGAGGCGGCCGAGCGGCAGGCCCGCGACCTGGCCGCGCGCAACGCCGAACTGGCCGAGACCCAGGCCCGGTTGCTGGAGGCGATGCAGCGGCAGGCCCTGGACGACGAACGGCACCGGATCGCGCGGGAACTGCACGACAGCGTCACCCAGTACGTGCTCGGCGCGGGCATGACCGTCGAGGTGTGCCGGGCCGAGCTGGCGGCGCTGGGCGGGCCGGCCGGGGACATCGCCGCGAGGCTGGCCGGCGCCAAGGAGCTCAACCGGCAGGCGGTGGAACGGCTGCGTGCCGCGATCTACGCACTCCACCGCACCTCCCACGAGCCCTCAGGGCCGCTCCCGGTGATGCTGCAACAGCTCTCCACCGTCCACCTCACCACCGACCTCGACGTACGGGTGCGGGTGCAGGGCAGCCCGCAGCCGCTGCCGCCCGAGGCCGAGCAGTCGATCCTCCGGCTGACCGGCGAGGCCCTGTTCAACGCCGCCACGCACGGCGAGGCCGGGCGGGCACTGGTGGGGCTGCGGTACGTGCCCGGATCCGTCGTGCTGACCGTGTCCGACGACGGCGGCGGCGATCCGGCCCAGCTGCGCCGCGCGCTGAGGATGTCCCGTGCCGCCGACCTGTCGGGCCGCCACCGCGGGCTGGCGAACATGGTCGCCCGGGCGGAGGAGCTGGGAGGCAGACTCTCCATCCGCCGCTCGGGCATGGGAGGCGTCCTGCTGCGGGCCGACATCCCGGTGCCCGTGCCGGAGCGTGCGGGAGGCACCCGATGACGACGCGGCAGCAGACCCCGGCGCCCACAGCGGCCCAGCGGATCGTGCTGGTCGACGACCACGCGATCGTCCGGCACGGGCTGCGCTCGATCCTGGAGCGGGAGAGCGACCTGGAGGTGGTCGGGGAGGCGAGTACGGCCGCCGAGGCGGTCACCGTCGTCGAGCGGACGCGTCCGTCGATCGTCCTGCTGGACCTGAAGTTGTCGACGGGGGCCGACACCGAGGGCCTGGACCTGTGCGCCCGGCTCACCGGGCGTCATCCGGGTCTCGCGGTGCTGGTGCTCACCACCTTCCTCGACGACTCACTGGTGGTCGACGCGATTCAGCACGGCGCCCGAGGCTACGTGGTCAAGGACGTGGACACCACCGAACTGCTGCGCTCGATCCGCGCGGTGGCCCGCAACGAGAGCGCGTTCGACTCGCACGCGGCCGCCGCCATGGTCCGTTCGATGCGCGTGCAGCCCGACCGGCCGAAGTTCACCGAACGGGAGCTGAACGTGCTCCGGCTGCTCGCCCGCGGGCTGAGCAACCGGGACATCGGGGCCGAGCTGTTCATCTCGGAGACCACGGTGAAGTTCCACATCCGCAACATCATGCGCAAGATGGACGCGGGCAGCCGCGCGGAAGTCGTCTACGGCGCGAGCAAGATGGGGGTGATCTGACGGCACTCAACCGCGGTCGATCACCAGCCACCCGCCGTGGTACGAGCTGACGGAGAAGCGGTGGCCCGTCCCGCGGCCCAGCTCGGCGAGCTGCTCGCGGTCGAAGCACCGCACGTGCCCGTAGGCCGCGGTCGGCTCGTCCTCGTACGGCACGGCCACCACGACCCGTCTGCGGGCCAGCCGCAGAGCCTCCCGTACGACACGGTCGCCGTGCACGGGGTCCAGATGCTCCAGTACGTGAATGACCGTGACGTCGTCCACCGAGCGGTCCGGCAGCGGCACCCGCGCCGCGTCGCAGACCATCGTGTCCAGCCCGGGGCCCCGCCGGGCGGCCACGGCGTCCAGCAGCCGCATGGTGCCCGGCGCGATGTCCGAGGCGATGGCCGTGCAGCCCCGCCGCTCGGCGAACAGCAGGGGCAGGAAGCCGAAGCAGGAGCCCAGGTCCAGTACCGAGCCCGGGGAGACCAGGTCCAGGGTGCGGCGGTAGACGGGGGCGAACCCGGCGATCGACGAGTGGTCGGCCGGCTCGGGGGCCTGCCAGGACTGCCGGACACGGGCCAGCGTGTTGGCGTAGAACACGGTCCACGCGGCCAGCGGACCGTCCACGCAGGAGCGCACCACCCCGGTGAAGACCCGCTCGAAGACGTCGCTGCCGGAAAGCCAGCCGGGGGCGAACAGTTCCTCGGCGAGCAGTCCCGCCAGGTCGTTGTCCAGGTGCTCGGGGAGCAGCGAGTGGCTCACCTCGACGCGGCGGCCGCGTCGACCCAGCGTGAAGTGCTCGGTGCGCACGATCGGTTGGGCCACCGGTCCGCCGTCGGGAAGGCCGTCGCGAACGACACGGACCAGGTGATCGGCGTACGCACCGGGCGGGTGCGGTGCCAGGGGGTCGATGCGGCGCGCCGCGACTGTGCTCATCGCCCGGTCGCCTCCGCCGCCATCCGGTGGGCCGTGCGCTGCAGTCCGGCGAGGTCGGAGACGACCCGGACCCAGTCGCAGTGCTCCGTGTAGCGGGGCAGGTCGCAGGCGCCGAGTCCCCAGGAGTAGCGGGGTTCCGGGGTCAGCCACACGGTCTGCCGGACCCGGCGGGTGATCTCCTCGAACACCTCGGTCCTCGGGTCGTTGCCGTTCCCGCGTCCGTCGCCCAGCACGATCAGTGTGGTGCGCCGGCCCAGTGCGGGAGCGTGTTCGGACAGCAGTGCTTCGAACGTCCGGCCGTAGTCGGAGTTCGCGTCCACGTCGAGCAGACCGCCGGCCGGCAGCCCGTCGAAGACCAGCCCGAGCGCCCGCTCCAGCGGGTGCTCGGCGAACAGCTCGGTGATCTCGGTGGGTTCGTCGACGAAGGCGTACGAGCGGACCTGCCCGAACAGGGACTGCAGCCCGTGCACCAGGTGCAGGGTGAAGCGCGCGGTGGCCCGGACCGACAGCGAGACGTCGGTGAGGATCACCAGGCGCGGCCTGTCCTCGGCGCGGGTGACGGTGACGGGCCGGAACGGTACGCCGTCGTAGCGCATGTTGCGCCGCATGGTGCGGCCCGGGTGAACGCGGCCTCGGGGTGTGGCGCGTCTGCGGCTGGTCAGGGCGCCGTGCAGGGAGCGGCCGACCCGGCGCAGCGCCTCCTCCAGCTGGTCGCGCTCGTGCTCGTCGACCGTCTCGAGGCGGGCGCGCTCCGCGATCCGGGCGGATTCCACGGCCACCGACCGGAGTTCGGCCAGCCGGTTCAGATGCCGTTTCAGCAGCTCGGGCAGGTTGTCGAGGACGCCTGCCAAGTCCCTTCCGAGAATGCCGAGTTCGGGTTCGTCGGACCCGTCGTCCGTGAGCCGACCGAGCAGTGCGTCCTGCTGGGCGACGGTCAGTGCCGTGTCGATCGGGTTCCCGGCCGCCGCGGCGAGCCGGCCTGGGATTCCGGCACCGTGGAGCCGCTCGGTCTCCAGCTGGACGGAGGGAGTGTCCTCCCGGCCACCGGTGCCGCCGTCCTCGCACAGGACCACCTCGTCGGTCATCGAGGCGAGGTCGATCTTGTTGGCCTCCTGGTGCAGGTTGTACCGCTGCGCCAGGTCCTGCTGGTCGAAGAAGTCCCGGATGTCGGACGGCTTGCCGTGGCTGTGGCCCTGCTGGGGCGTCTTCGAGGGCTCGTCGGAGACGGTGAACGACTCCGGCTCCCCGGTGTCGGTGAGGTCGTCGTGCTCGTGGCTGTGGCCGTGTCCGTCGGACTCCCCGTCCACCGGCCGCAGCGAGAAGTACGCGGCGAACAGGTCGTCGAACAGGTGATCGTCCCGGCGGTCCTTCACCAGCGTCATGCGCAGCGCCTCACGCAGCGTCTCCCGCCCGCCGAGCACGCCCGGCTGGGCGGCCCCCCGCATCGCGTCCACCGCCTCCGACACGGAGACCCTCATCCCGAACAGCCGCAGCACGCGTACGAATCGGTGCACACCAGCTTCCACGCCCGCCTCCCGGGTCAGTCGGTGCGGCGCCGCGCGACGGCGGCGAAGGAGCGGGCGCCCTGGCCGCCGCCGGACACGGGGCGGTGGGTCGGGCCCGGACCGGGGGCGCCGTAGTAGCCGTCGTCGTGCCGACCCTGCTCGTCCATGGCCGCACGGACCGCGCGGCCGTCCACCTCGTCGGGCTCCCCGTCTTCGGGACTGCGCTGCGGACCGTGCCCGTGGCCGTGCCCCGGGGCGTGGTGGTGATGGCCGTTGTGCCCGTGATCGTGGTGGTGGCGACCCGGTTCCGGCAGGACGCGGTTGGGATCGACGAGACGCGGCAGGACATCCAGGGCGCGGTGCAGATCGCGCTCGTACTTGAGCACCACGTTGGCCGTGTCGGCGAGCACCGTCGCGTCGAGCTCCTCGACGCCCAGGACGGCGAGGGTACGGGCCCAGTCGACGGTCTCGGAGATGCTGGGGTTCTTGCGCAGCTGGAGGTCGCGCAGGCCACGTACCACCTCGACGAGATGGCGGGAGGCGGCCTCCGGCAGTCCGGTGTCCTTCGTCCGCACGATCTCCAACTCCCGTTCCGCGTCCGGGTAGTCGAGGAAGAGGTGCAGGCAGCGGCGCTTGAGGGCGGCGGACAGGTCACGGGTGCTGTTGGAGGTGAGGACGACGTACGGCGGGACCTTCGCCGTGTACGTGCCGATCTCCGGCACCGAGACCTGGTACTCGGCGAGGCACTCCAGCAGCACCGCTTCCAGCGCCTCGTCCGCCCGGTCGACCTCGTCGATCAGCAGGACCGCCGGCTGCTCGCCGCGAACCGCCTCCAGCAGCGGGCGCGGGGCGAGGAACCGGTCGGAGAAGAACAGGCTGTCCTGCTCCTCGATCCGCCGGACGGCCGAGGCCAGGTCCGGGGCGTCGGCGGTGAGGTCGCCGATCTTGTCGCGCAGCATCTGCGTGTACAGCAACTGCTTGCCGTAGTCCCACTCGTACAGCGCCCTGCTCTCGTCCTGGCCCTCGTAGCACTGCAGGCGCAGCAGACGGCGGCCCGTGGCGGCGGCGAGCGTCTTGGCGAGTTCGGTCTTGCCGACGCCCGCCGGGCCCTCCAGCAGCACCGGCTTGTCGAGCCGGGTCAGCAGGAACACGGTCGTGGCGAGCCGGGAGTCGGCGATGTAGCCGTGGGCGGCGAACCGCTCGGTGACGTCCACGACCGAGGAGAAGGCGTCGGGGCTGGTGGTGGCGGGCACGGGTCCTCCGTCGGGCGGGGAGAGGCGGGAGGGGCGACGGCGCGGGGAACGGAGAGGATCGTCCATCCCCGCCCCGGGCAGGGAAGCGCCCCAAAGGGGCGCGGGGCTGGGTCGATGTGCGGCTCCGCCGCGATGGGGGTCCCCCGCTCGAGCGAAGCCGAGAGTGGGGGAGCGGCCGGCCACGACGGCGCCGCCGGCGAAACGACGGCACATCGCGGCCCCGCGGCGCAGCCGCATATCGACCCAGCCGGCGGAGCTTCGGCTCAGCCGAGCAGGTCGTCGAGATCGCCGGTCATGCAGTGCTCGACGACCGGCCGGACGGTGTCGAACGTGCACTCCTTGGCGTTGCCCGGCGTGCAGGCGTCGCCGAGGACGTGGTTCGTGATCCGGTCCACGTCGGCCGCGTCGCCCTTGATCACGTCGGCCCGCTCGTAGAACTTCGTCGGGCCCTGGCCGAGCCGGTTCTTGGAGTACGTGTCCTGGTGGACGTCCGTGAACCTCTCCGGGATGCCGACGTCCCGCAGCAGCCGGATGCCCGCGGCGAGCGCCGCCTCGGCCGCCTTGACCTTGGTCATGCCGTGCGTGTCCACGCCCATCGCCTCGGCGATGTCCGCGAACCGCTCGTACTGGGCAGGCATGTTGAAGGCCCACACCCGCGGCAGCGCGATCGCGTTGTTGAGGCCGTGGTGGGTGTCGTAGAACGCGCTGACGGCGTGCGAGACGGAGTGGATGATGCCCAGGCCGCCGGAGTTGAACGCCTGCGCGGCGATGTACTGCGCGTACATCATCCCCTCACGCCCGGCCAGGTCCTGGCCGTTCCACACCGCCTGCCTGAGGTGACGGGCCGTCAGCCTGATCGAGTGCAGCGCGTTGCCCAGCGAGGGCTGGAAGTTCAGCCTGGAGACGTAAGGCTCGGAGGCGTGCGCGAGGACGTCGAAGCCGCACTGGGCGGTGTAGTCCAGCGGGCAGTCGTAGTACAGGGTCGGGTCGTCGATCGCCAGTGAGGCCACGGAGGCGTCGTCGAAGGCGACGTACTTGTGCGGGTTGTCGGGGTCGGTGGTCGTGTCGGTGATGACGTACGCCCACGAGGTCTCGGAACCCGTACCGGCCGTGGTGGAGACGGCGATGTGCGGCGGGTTCCTGGGGTTCTCCGACTTGTTGAAGCCCTCGAAGTCGTTGACGTTGCGGCCGTCGTGCGCCACCGAGATGCGGGCGCCCTTGCAGGCGTCGTGCGACGAGCCACCGCCGATCGACACGAACGAGTCGCACTTGTTCTCCTGGTACAGCGCCACGGCGTCCATGACGTTGTAGTCCTTGGGATTCGACTCGACCTTGTCGTACACCACGACCTCCAGGCCGTGGTACTTCAGCGACTCCACGATCTTGTGCACGGTGTCGCTGCCGCGCAGCCCCGTGGTCATCACCAGCACCCGCCCGAAGCCCAGTTTCCTGGCTTCGGGGCCGATCAGCTCATGGGCGCCCGGACCCATCAGCGCCCGTGGGAAGGGGTGGAATTCCTTGATGGGGAACGGCTTGAGAAGTTCTTCGACCTTCATGATCGCGACTGTCCTCTCGGCGAGTTCGTGGCGTGACTCACCTTCCGGGAACACATGACCGGGCGACACCGGCCACCCGGGCGGCAGCCGGGCGCGAACGGAGGGGACGCGCCCTGCCCGATCGGACAGGGCGCCCGCACCGGCAGGGGCTCACCTGTCCGACCGGACAGGGCGAGGGGGGCCGGAAGCAGGGCGAGAGGGGCCGGCGGTCCTTCGTAGCGTCGACTACGGCCGGTCGCCGAGCCGTGGCGACGGCATCCCAACCCCTTGCCCCTTCAGGAGGACTGCCATGAACGAGGACCAGACCGGAGTCGAGCCGGACACCGCCGTCGACGAGGTGGTCGAGGAGATCCTCGTCGAAGAGGTGTCGATCGACGGCATGTGCGGCGTCTACTGAGCGCCGCCGCCATGACCACCCCGCAGTTCGACACGACCCGGCCCTACCGGCTGAACCCCTCCGTCGCGCTGCGCCCCGAGCCGTTCGGGGCGCTCGCCTACCACTTCGGCAACCGGCGGCTGTCGTTCCTCAAGGCGCCGGAACTCGTCGGACTGGTCCGGGAACTCGACCGGCACCCCAGCGCCGGGGACGCCCTCGCCCGTGTGCCCGATGCCCGCAGGAACACCTTCCTGCGCGCGCTGGCCTCCCTGGCCGCCGCCGACATGATCATTCCCCAGCACAGTGGAACCGGAGCGCGGTGATGACCACCCTTCACGATCCCCCGCACACCGCCGATCGCGTGCCGGCCCTCGTCGAGCAGTTCAAGGGCGGCCTGCGCGCCCCGATCTGCCTGACCTGGGAGTGGACGTACGCCTGCAACCTCTCCTGCGCCCACTGCCTGTCCTCGTCCGGACGGCGCGACCCCCGCGAGCTGTCCACGGACGAGATCAAGTCCGTGATCGGCGACCTGCGGCGGATGCAGGTGTTCTACGTCAACGTCGGCGGCGGCGAGCCCACCGTCCGCCCCGACTTCTGGGAGCTGCTCGACCACGCGGTCGCCCACCAGGTGGGCGTGAATTTCTCCACCAACGGCCTGCGCCTGACGCCCGACCGGGCCCGGCGACTGGCCGCCACCGACTACGTCGACATACAGATCTCGCTCGACGGGGCCACCCGGGAGGTCAACGACGCGGTCCGCGGCCGGGGTTCGTACGACATGGCCCTGCGTGCCATGGAGAACCTCGCCGCGGCCGGGTTCCGGGACTTCAAGATCTCAGTGGTGCTGACCCGTCAGAACGTGTCCCAGCTCGACGACTTCGCGGCTCTCGCCGACCGGTACGGCGCCCGGCTGCGGATCACCCGGCTGCGGCCGTCGGGCCGCGGCGCCGACGTGTGGGACGAGCTGCACCCCACCGCCGAGCAGCAGCGCGAGATCTACGACTGGCTTGTCGGCCATGGCGAGCAGGTGCTCACGGGGGATTCCTTCTTCCACCTCAACGCGCTGGGTTCCGAGCCGATCCCCGGACTGAACCTGTGCGGTGCCGGGCGGGTGGTGTGCCTCATCGATCCGGTGGGTGACGTGTACGCCTGCCCGTTCGCCATCCACGACGCCTTCAGGGCCGGCAACGTGCGCTCACCCGGAGGCTTCGAGCGGGTCTGGCGGGACTCCGAGCTCTTCGCCGGTCTCCGTCGGCCGTCGTCGGGCGGTGCCTGCGCGAGGTGCTCGGCGTACGACACCTGCCAGGGCGGCTGCATGGCCGCCAAGTTCTTCACGGGCCTGCCGCTGGACGGTCCGGACCCGGAGTGCGTCAAGGGACATGGCACCGCCGCGCTCCGTGGCGTCGACCGGGGCGCGATCCCGCACCAGGGCAACGACCACTCGCACCGAACCGTGCCCCTGGGCATGCCGGCCGTCCGCGCTCGGCACCCGGACCGCTTCTGCGACGAGAGCCCGCTGGCCGGTCTCGACCTGACCTGAACGGCCGTACGGCCAAGGCGAATCGGCGACGGATCACGACGAACCAACGATGAATCACGACGAAAGAGGACGACCATGAGCGGGTGGATCGAGACGGTCGCCGAAGCCCAGCGGCGGGCGAGGAAGCGGCTGCCCAAGTCCGTCTACAGCGCGCTGCTCGCCGGCTCCGAGAAGGGCGTCTCCTACGACGACAACACCACCGCGTTCGGCGAGCTGGGCTTCGCCCCGCATGTCGCCGGACTGTCCGCGAAGCGCGACCTGTCCACGACGGTCCTGGGCACGCAGATCGCACTGCCCGTGATCATCTCCCCGACGGGCGTCCAGGCGGTGCACCCGGACGGCGAGGTGGCCGTCGCCCGCGCCGCCGCCGCACGGGGCACCGCGCTGGGGCTCAGCTCGTTCGCCGGCAAGTCGCTGCAGGACGTCGTGGCCGCGAATCCGCAGACGTTCTTCCAGCTGTACTGGATGGGCTCCAAGGACGCGATGGCCCGGCGGATCGAGTACGCCCGCGAGGCAGGCGCCAAGGCACTGATCGCCACGCTCGACTGGTCGTTCTCCTACGGCCGGGACTGGGGCAGCCCCGAGATCCCGGAGCGGCTGGACCTCAGGGCGATGACGCGGTTCGCCCCCGAGGCGCTGGCGCGGCCCCGCTGGCTGTGGGACTTCGTCAAGTCCCGCAGCCTTCCGGACCTGACCGCCCCGAACCTCGCCGAGGCCGGGCAGAACGCCCCGACCTTCTTCGGCGCCTACGGCGAGTGGATGCAGACCCCGCCCCCGTCCTGGGGCGACGTGCGCTGGCTGCGCGCACAGTGGGACGGGCCGTTCCTGCTCAAGGGCGTCTGCCGCGTGGACGACGCGCTGCGCGCCGTCGACGCCGGTGTCACGGCGATCTCGGTGTCCAACCACGGCGGCAACAACCTCGACGCCACCCCCGCCCCGATCCGCGCCCTGCCCGCCGTCGCGGACGCGGTGGGCGGCCAGGCCGAACTGCTCCTCGACGGCGGCGTGCGCCGCGGCAGCGACGTGGTCAAGGCCCTGGCGCTCGGTGCCAAGGCCGTGATGATCGGCCGCGCCTACCTGTGGGGCCTGGCGGCGGGCGGCCAGGGCGGCGTGGAGAACGTGCTCGACATCCTGAGCCGCGGCATCGACTCCGCCCTGCTCGGGCTCGGGCGCTCGTCCGTCCACGAGCTCACCCGCGACGACGTGGTGATCCCGCCCGGATTCACCCGGACGCTGGGAGCCGCCTGAGATGCCCGACGCCCGAGGCACGCTCGCGGGCCTGAGCTGGCCTGACCTGAGCGACCGCCGCCCCCTGGTGCTGCTTCCGCTCGGGTCCTGCGAACAGCACGGCCCGCACCTCCCGCTGGACACCGACACCGCCGTGGCCCGCGCGGTCGCCGAACGGGCCGCCCGCCGGCTGAGCGGCGAGTCGGACGTGCTGGTCGCGCCCGCCCAGGCGTACGGGGCCAGCGGCGAGCACGAGGGTTTCCCCGGCACGGTGTCGATCGGCCACGACGCACTGCGCCTGCTGGTCACCGAGATCGGCCGCTCGACGCTGCGCTGGGCGGGCCGCCTGCTCCTGGTGAACGGGCACGGCGGCAATCTGTCCGGCCTGGCCGGGGCCGTCGCCGGACTGCGCGGCGAGGGACGGGACGTGGCCTGGTGGCCGTGTGTCCCGCCCGGCTCGGACGCCCATGCCGGGCGTACCGAGACGTCGATGATGCTGCGGCTGCGGCACGGGGCCGTCCGCACCGAGCGCGCGGTCGCCGGGCCGACCGATCCCGTCCACCTGCTGATGGACCGTCTGGTCGCCGAGTCCGTGCGCGGGGTGAGCCCCTCCGGTGTCCTCGGCGACCCCGCCGGAGCGGGTGCGCGCGAGGGCGAACGCCTCCTCGACGGGATGGCGGACCGGCTCGCGGAGGACGTCCGCGCCTGGCGGGTCACGGAGCGGGGACGCCTCGGCGTCCCCGGGGGCCGGCCGGTCGTCGCCCGCGCCGGGGGCGGGCGATGACCGGCCGGCGCGTCGCCGTGGTCACCGGCGCCGCCCGGGGCATCGGGGCCGTGACGGTACGGCGGCTGGCCGGCGACGGCTGGGCCGTGGTGGCCGTGGACCGCTGCGCGGACGACCCCGATGTGCCCTACCCCCTGGCCGAGCCCGCCCAACTGGAGTTCCTGGCCGAGGAGTTCCCCCATGTCCGTACGGTCCGCGCCGACGTGCGCGACGCGGCGGCGCTGCACGGCGCGGTGGACCTCGCCGAGCGGGAGTTCGGCGGCCTCGACGCCGCCGTGGGCGCGGCCGCGGTGATGCTCGGAGGCGGCCCGGTGTGGGAGCAGACCGACGCGCAGTGGCGGACCCTGTTCGACGTGGACGTCATGGGCGTGGCCCACCTCGCCCGCGCCGCGGTACCCGCACTGCTGCGCAGGCCGGGGCCCCGCACCGGCCGCTTCGTCGCGCTCGCCTCGGCCGCCGCCCACCGCGGCCTGTGGGGACTGGGCGCCTACTGCGCGGCCAAGCACGCCGTGCTCGGCCTGGTCCGCGGCCTCGCCTGCGACCTGCGCGACACCGGCGTGACCGCGGTCGCGGTGTCCCCGGGATCCACCCGGACCGACATGCTGCGCGCCACGGCGGACCTCTACGGGCTGCCGGACGTGGACAAGCTCGCCGAACAGCAGCTCACCGGACGGCCCCTGGAGCCCGAGGAGGTGGCCGCGGCGGTGGCCTGGGCGTGCTCGCCCGATTCCGCCGCCGTCACAGGCTCCGTACTGCACGCGGACGGAGGGTTCACGACATGACGACACTCGCCCATCGCACACCGGCATCCCCGCAGGGCATCCGGCTGCCCTCCCCGCCGGACACCGGCCTGCCCACCGGCTTCACGGTCGAACTCGCCGCCGGCACACACCGGTCGAAGAACGGGCGGCTGCTGCTGGGCGGTTCGCCGCCGCGGCTGCTCAGGCTCACCGACCCGGCGGCCCGCCTCCTGGACGCGGGCCGCTTCACGGTCACGGACCCGCCGAGCCGCTCGCTCGCCCGACGGCTGCTCGACGCCGGGATCGTGCATCCGCGCCCTGCCCCCGTGCCGGTGTGCGACACCACCGTGGTGATCCCCGTCCACGACCGCGCCGACCAGCTGGAGCGCCTGCTGGCCGCCCTGCGCGCCGACCCGGCGACCGCGCGGCTGCCGGTCCTTGTGGTGGACGACGGCTCCACCGACATGGCGGCTCTGGCCCGGGTGACCCGCACCCACGGCGCCGAGCTGATGAGCCACCCCTGCAATCTCGGCCCGGCGGCGGCCCGCAACACCGGCCTGCGGCAGGCCCGTACACCGTATGTGGCGTTCTGCGACTCCGACGTGATCCCCGAACCGGGATGGCTCGCCTCCCTGCTGGCGCAGTTCACCGACCCGGCGGTGGCGCTCGCCGCACCGCGCGTGGTCGCGCTGCCCGTATCCCGGCCGGGGCGCCTCGACCGGTACGAGGAGGTCCGCTCACCCCTGGACATGGGAGCCCGGGAAGGGCCGGTCGTACCGGTGTCCGCGCTGTCGTACGTGCCCAGCGCCACCGTCGTGGTCCGCCGTGCCGCCGTCGGCCGGGGATTCGACGAAGCCATGCGGGTCGGGGAGGACGTCGACCTGTGCATGCGGCTGCACGAGGCCGGCTGGCGGCTGCGGTACGTCCCCACCGCGCGCGTGGGCCACCGGCACCGAACGGACCTGCGCAGCTGGCTCGCCCAGCGGGCCGGGTACGGCACCGGGGCCGCCGACCTGGCGCTGCGTCACCCCGGGCAGGTGCCACCGCTGTACGCCGCACCCTGGTCGCTCGCCGCCTGCGCCCTGCTGCTGCGGGGCGGGCCGGGACCGGCGGCCGTGGCGCTGGCCGTGACCGGTGTGACCGGCGTACGGGTGGCACGGCGCATGCCCGACGCCGACCACCCGGCTCGTGCGGGGGCGCTGCTGTCGCTCGCCGCGCTGCGCGGAACCGCCGAGCAACTGCTGCGCTGCGCCACCCGCCATCACTGGCCCGTCGCGGTGACCGCGGCCGTGGCGAGCCGCCGCGCGCGGTACGTGCTGGTCACCGCGGCCGTCGCCGAGGGGCTGGTGGACCACCGCCGCTCGGGCACCTCGCTCGCACCCCTCACCCATGTGGCGATCCGACGCCTGGACGACCTCGCCTACGGCTGGGGCGTGTGGCAGGGCGCCGTACGCCGCCGGACCACCGCGCCGCTGCGGCCGCGTCTCGCCCGGCGTCTGGTGAAGCGCTGGACGGCCGGGGAACGGCCGTAGCCCGACGCCACCAGCCCCGCGGGTCCGACCTCGTCCGCGTGCTCCGCCAACCTCCCGCCAACCCTCCCCGGCGACCGTGTCCACCTGCTGACATCCCGCCGCCCGTCCACGCCGTCGGCACCCGCACCCCACTGGAGGATCTCGATGTCCCCGCGCTGCGCCCACCCCGCATCTCCCGAGAACCCGCCACCCACCCGGGGCGACGCGGTCGCCGGACTGCAGGCCCGAGCCGCCACCGACCGCCTGGCGTTCTGGGCCGAACAGGCCGGACAGCTGTGCTGGGACACCCCGTGGAACCAGGTCCTGGACTGGTCGGACGCGCCGTTCGCCCGCTGGTTCACGGACGGCAGGCTGAACGTGGCGTACAACTGCGTCGACCGGCACGTCGAGGCCGGCCATGGCGACCAGGTCGCCTTCCACTGGGAGGGCGAGCCCGGCGACACCCGCACGATCACCTACACGGACCTGCGTCGCGAGGTCTGCCGGACGGCAAACGCCCTGCTCTCCCTCGGCCTGACCGCGGGCGACCGGGTCGCCATCCAGCTGCCCATGATCCCCGAGGCGGTGTTCGCCATGCTGGCCTGCGCCCGGCTCGGACTCCCGCACAGCGTGGTGTTCGGCGGATTCTCCCCCGCCGCCCTGCGCTCCCGGATCGAGGACGCCGGGGCCCGGCTCCTCATCACCTCGGACGGGCAGTACCGGCGGGGCAGAGCGGAGCCCATGAAGGCGAACACCGACGAGGCGGTCGAGCACACCCCCGGTGTCGACCACGTCCTGGTGGTCCGCCGCACCGGCACCGACGTGCCCTGGACCGAGGGCCGCGACCTGTGGTGGCACGACCTCGTCGAGCGGCAGTCCGCCGAGCACACACCCGAACCGTTCGACGCCGAGCACCCGTTGTTCATCCTCTACACGTCCGGTACGACGGGCAGCCCGAAGGGCATCCTGCACACCTCCGGCGGCTACCTCACCCAGGCCGCGTACACGCACCGCACCGCCTTCGGCCTGGACCCCGACACCGACGTCCACTGGTGCACCGCCGACATCGGCTGGATCACCGGGCACTCGTACATCGTGTACGGGCCGCTCGCCAACCGGACGACGTCGGTCCTGTACGAGGGGACGCCGAACACCCCGCACGAGGGACGGCACTTCGAGATCATCGAGAAGTACGGTGTGTCGGTCTACTACACCGCCCCCACTGTCATCCGCACCTTCATGAAGTGGGGCGAGCAGCTCCCGGCCCGCTACGACCTGTCCTCGATCCGCGTGCTCGGCAGTGTCGGTGAGCCGATCAACCCCGAGGCGTGGCGCTGGTACCGCAAGCACATCGGCGGCGACCGGGCGCCGGTCGTGGACACCTGGTGGCAGACCGAGACCGGGGCGGTCATGATCGCGCCCCTGCCCGGCTCCACCGCCAAGCCCGGCTCGGCGCAGGCCCCGCTGCCGGGCATCTCCGCCAAGGTCGTCGACGACCAGGGCCGCGAGGTCGGCAAGGGCGAGAGCGGCTACCTCGTTCTGGACCAGCCCTGGCCGTCCATGCTGCGCGGCGTGTGGGGTGACGAGGAGCGCTACCGGGAGACGTACTGGTCCCGATTCGCCGACCACGGTCACTACTTCGCCGGCGACGGCGCGCGCTATGACGAGGACGGCGACATCTGGCTGCTGGGCCGGGTCGACGACGTCATGAACGTCTCCGGGCACCGCATCTCCACCGCCGAAGTCGAGTCGGCGCTCGTCTCGCACCCCGCGGTGGCCGAGGCCGCGGTGGTCGGAGCGTCGGACGCGACGACCGGGCAGGCCATCGTCGCCTTCGTCATCCTGCGCGGCAGCGCCACCGGTGCCGGTTCGCAGGCGGCGGTCCCGGCGCTGCGCGAGCACGTGGCGCAGCAGATCGGCCCGATCGCCAAACCCCGGCGGATCACGGTGGTCCCCGAACTGCCCAAGACCAGGTCCGGGAAGATCATGCGTCGGCTGCTGCGCGACATCGCCGAACACCGGGAGGTCGGCGACGTCAGCACGCTCGCCGACGCCTCCGTGATGGACCTGATCAACGCCGGTCAGACGGGCGGGAACCGGCAGACGGACCGACCGGCGGGCAGCGCAGAACAGGCAGGGCCGGAATGAGACACGGGGGCGCCCCGCGTCCACACCACGAAAAACGCGTCCGAGGCGCAACGACCGGAAGGCGGCACACGCTGATGCGACTCGTCCTCATCGGCCCTCCCGGAGCGGGCAAGGGCACCCAAGCGGCCATTCTCAGCAAGCGGCTCGGCGTCCCCCACATCTCCACGGGGGACCTGTTCCGCGAACACGTGACCCGCCGGACGCCGCTCGGGCGGGACGCCGAGCGGTATCTCGAGACGGGCGAACTCGTCCCGGACCACGTCACGGCCGGAATGGTCCGCCAGCGGTTGAGCCGCCCGGACGCCCGGCACGGCTTCCTGCTGGACGGCTTCCCGCGCACCGTGCCGCAGGCGCGGGAACTCACCGCTCTGCTGGCCGGCGCCGGGACCGGACTGGATGCCGTACTGGAGTTCACCGCTCCCGAGGACGTGGTGGTCGCGCGACTGCTGAAGCGGGGCCGGCCGGACGACACCGAGGACGTCGTCCGCCACCGACAGCGGGTCTACGAGCATCAGACCGCCCCGCTGCTCGACCACTACGCGGACATCCTGCTGACCGTTCAGGCCGTAGGGCCGGTCGACGAGATCGCAGGGCGGGCACTGAAGGGCCTGTCCAGGGCGGCGTGACGCACGCTCATCACCGCCGCGCAGCCGATGCGGGACTCGCCCTCAGATGTCCCGGAAGATCTCGATCTGCGCCCCGACGGAGTTCAGCCGCTCGGCCAGGTCCTCGTACCCGCGGTTGATGACGTAGACGTTCCGCAGCACGGACGTGCCCTCCGCCGCCATCATCGCCAGCAGGACGACCACTGCGGGGCGCAGCGCGGGCGGGCACATCATCTCGGCGGCGCGCCAGCGGGTGGGGCCCTCGACCAGGACCCGGTGGGGGTCGAGGAGTTGGAGGCGGCCGCCCAGGCGGTTCAGGTCCGTCAGGTAGATCGCGCGGTTGTCGTAGACCCAGTCGTGGATGAGGGTCTTGCCCGACGCGACAGCCGCGATGGCCGCGAAGAACGGGACGTTGTCGATGTTCAGGCCGGGGAACGGCATCGGGTGGATCTTGTCGATCGGCGCCTCCAGCTTGGAGGGCCGGACGGTGAGGTCCACCAGACGGGTACGGCCGTTGTCGGCGAAGTACTCGGGCGTACGGTCCTGGTCGAGACCCATCTCCTCGAGCACCGCGAGCTCGATCTCCAGGAACTCGATGGGCACGCGCCGCACCGTCAGTTCCGACTCCGTCACGACCGCGGCGGCCAGCAGGCTCATGGCCTCGACCGGGTCCTCGGAGGGGGAGTAGTCCACGTCGACGTCGATGGTCGGCCTGCCGTGCACGGTCAGCGTCGTCGTGCCGATGCCCTCGACCCGGACGCCGAGCGCCTCCAGGAAGAAGCACAGGTCCTGGACCATGTAGTTGGAGGACGCGTTGCGGATGACCGTGACGCCGTCGTGCCGGGCGGCGGCGAGGAGCGCGTTCTCGGTGACCGTGTCCCCGCGCTCGGTCAGCACGATCGGCCGGTCGGGACGGATGGACCGGTCCACCCGGGCGTGGTACTGGCCCTCGGTCGCCGCGATGTCCAGACCGAACCGGCGCAAGGCGATCATGTGCGGCTCGATGGTCCGCGTCCCGAGGTCGCAGCCGCCGGCGTACGGCAGCTTGAAGTGGTCCATGCGGTGCAGCAGCGGACCGAAGAACATGATGATGGACCGGGTGCGTACGGCGGCCTCGGCGTCGATCGCCGCCATGTTCAGCTCCGACGTCGGCACGATCTCCAGGTCGACACCGCCGTTGATCCACCGGGTGCGGACACCGATGGAGTTCAGGACCTCCAGGAGGCGGTAGACCTCCTCGATGCGGGCGACCCGGCGCAGCACCGTGCGCCCCTGGTTGAGCAGGGTGGCGCACAGCAGGGCCACACACGCGTTCTTGCTCGTCTTCACGTCGATGGCACCGGACAGCCGACGCCCGCCGACCACTCGCAGATGCATCGGGCCCGCGTAGCCCAGAGAGACGATCTCACTCTCCAGGGCTTCACCGATTCGAGCGATCATCTCAAGGCTGATGTTTTGGTTACCGCGCTCGATACGGTTGACGGCGCTCTGACTGGTGCCGAGCGCCTCGGCCAGCTGCGCCTGTGTCCAGCCCCGGTGTTGCCGGGCGTCACGGATGAGCTTGCCGATGCGTACGAGGTAATCGTCTGCCATGAGGTTGAGGTTATCTCAGATATGAGATGGCGCCTCCTGGGGGGTCCGTTCGGGTGACGGGCCGTCAGTGGCGCCTGGTACTACGGGTGCGACGCCACCCGAAAGGTCCGGGCAAATCCATCGATGTCGTACGTCGTCCGGTACTGCTGCGGGTGTGACGGGGTCCGTTCCTGCCGCCGGTGGTGATGGACCAGGAGTGCCTGTTGATGTTCAGGCGCACCCCGGGGAGGGTGCGGAAACTCTTGCGGAACGTGAGCGGCATCGCGCCTCCTGTCGAAGAGTCCGGATACGTGCCCTCGGGTGTCGGCTACCCCGACCTGGCGAACCGAGTCCAGTTCGGTCGCGGTGGAGCGTTCAAGCGCCACGGTGTGGCCCGTGCCACTCGATATCGGCATGGTCGGTCCGGGGCAGGACATGACCATCCCGGCCCCATGTACTAGAGTTATCTCGACATCGAGATATCTGCCGAGGTGCACCGCAGTCGCACGTCATCGCCGGTCTGGCGGTAAGGGTTACCTAACTTAGCCTTACCTTATCGGATCGGCCCAGATGCCGTGGCGGCACCCCGCGGCGGTAGCCGCATATGGTTCGCGGTGTGGTGGTACGCGCACATCAATGAAGGAGACTGTCGTGTCGGCGAACAGCTTCGACGCCCGCAGCACGCTGCAGGTGGGCGACGAGTCGTACGAGATCTTCCGGCTGGACAAGGTGGAGGGCTCGGCCCGCCTGCCCTACAGCCTCAAGGTCCTGCTGGAGAACCTTCTCCGTACCGAGGACGGCGCGAACATCACCGCCGACCACATCCGCGCCCTCGGCAGCTGGGACTCGCAGGCCCAGCCGTCGCAGGAGATCCAGTTCACGCCGGCCCGCGTGATCATGCAGGACTTCACCGGCGTGCCCTGTGTCGTCGACCTCGCCACCATGCGTGAGGCCGTCAAGGAGCTCGGCGGCGACCCGGCGAAGATCAACCCGCTGGCCCCGGCCGAGCTGGTCATCGACCACTCCGTCATCGCCGACAAGTTCGGCACCCCGGACTCCTTCGCCCAGAACGTCGAGCTGGAGTACGGCCGCAACAAGGAGCGCTACCAGTTCCTGCGCTGGGGCCAGACCGCCTTCGACGAGTTCAAGGTCGTCCCGCCCGGCACCGGCATCGTCCACCAGGTGAACATCGAGCACCTGGCCCGCACGGTCATGGTCCGAGGCGGCCAGGCCTACCCCGACACCCTCGTCGGCACCGACTCGCACACCACCATGGTCAACGGCCTCGGCGTCCTCGGCTGGGGCGTCGGCGGCATCGAGGCCGAGGCCGCGATGCTCGGCCAGCCGGTCTCGATGCTCATCCCGCGTGTCGTCGGCTTCAAGCTCACCGGCGAGCTGCCCACCGGCACCACCGCCACGGACCTCGTCCTCACCATCACCGAGATGCTCCGCAAGCACGGTGTGGTCGGCAAGTTCGTCGAGTTCTACGGCGAGGGCGTGGCCGCCACCTCCCTGGCCAACCGCGCAACCATCGGCAACATGTCGCCGGAGTTCGGCTCCACCGCCGCGATCTTCCCGATCGACGACGAGACCCTGAACTACCTCAAGCTCACCGGCCGCTCCGAGCAGCAGGTCGCGCTCGTCGAGGCGTACGCCAAGGAGCAGGGCCTCTGGCTGGACCCGAAGGCCGAGCCGGACTTCTCCGAGAAGCTCGAGCTGGACCTGTCCACCGTCGTGCCGTCGATCGCCGGCCCGAAGCGTCCGCAGGACCGTATCGTCCTCGCCAACGCCGCCGAGCAGTTCAAGCAGGACGTCCGCAACTACGTGGACACCGTGGACGAGGCGGGCGTCGAGTCCTTCCCGGCCTCCGACGCCCCGGCCATCCACCCCAACGGCGCGCCGTCCAACCCGGTCACCGTCACCGCCCCCGACGGCTCGACCTACGAGATCGACCACGGTGCGGTGACCGTCGCGGCCATCACCTCCTGCACCAACACCTCCAACCCGTACGTCATGGTCGCCGCGGCGCTCGTCGCCAAGAAGGCCGTGGAGAAGGGCCTGACCCGCAAGCCGTGGGTCAAGACCACGCTCGCCCCGGGTTCCAAGGTCGTCACCGACTACTTCGACAAGGCGGGCCTGACTCCCTACCTCGACAAGGTCGGCTTCAACCTGGTCGGCTACGGCTGCACCACCTGCATCGGCAACTCCGGCCCGCTGCCGGAGGAGGTATCCAAGGCCGTCAACGACCACGACCTCGCGGTCACCTCGGTCCTCTCCGGCAACCGGAACTTCGAGGGCCGTATCAACCCCGACGTCAAGATGAACTACCTGGCCTCCCCGCCGCTGGTCGTCGCGTACGCCATCGCGGGCTCCATGAAGGTGGACATCACCAAGGACGCGCTGGGTACCGACCAGGACGGCAACCCGGTCCACCTGAAGGACATCTGGCCGTCCGAGGCCGAGGTGAACGACGTCGTCGCCAACGCCATCGGCGAGGACATGTTCAACAAGTCCTACCAGGACGTCTTCGCGGGCGACGCCCAGTGGCAGGCGCTGCCGATCCCGACCGGCAACACCTTCGAGTGGGACCCGCAGTCGACGTACGTCCGCAAGCCCCCGTACTTCGAGGGCATGACCATGGACACGACCCCGGTCACCGACATCACCGGCGCCCGCGTCCTGGCCAAGCTGGGCGACTCGGTCACCACCGACCACATCTCCCCGGCCGGTGCCATCAAGGCCGACACCCCGGCCGGCAAGTACCTCACCGAGCACGGTGTGGAGCGTCGTGACTTCAACTCCTACGGCTCCCGCCGAGGCAACCACGAGGTCATGATCCGCGGCACGTTCGCCAACATCCGCCTGCGCAACCAGATCGCGCCGGGCACCGAGGGCGGCTACACCCGCGACTTCACGCAGGCGGACGGCCCGGTCTCCTTCATCTACGACGCCTCGCAGAACTACCAGGCCGCCGGCATCCCGCTGGTCGTCCTGGCCGGCAAGGAGTACGGCTCCGGCTCGTCCCGCGACTGGGCCGCCAAGGGCACCGCGCTCCTCGGCGTCAAGGCCGTCATCGCCGAGTCGTACGAGCGCATCCACCGCTCGAACCTCATCGGCATGGGCGTGCTCCCGCTGCAGTTCCCCGAGGGCGCCTCGGCCGGGTCCCTCGGCCTGACCGGCGAGGAGACCTTCTCCATCGCGGGCGTCACCGAGCTCAACGACGGCACCACGCCGCGCACGGTCAAGGTCACCACCGACACGGGCGTCGAGTTCGACGCGGTCGTCCGCATCGACACCCCCGGTGAGGCCGACTACTACCGCAACGGCGGCATCATGCAGTACGTGCTGCGCAGCCTGATCCGGAAGTAAGCGGTCGAGTAAGCGGTACGGCAAGGCAGTCGAGGGCCGCCTCCCGGTTCGCCGGGGGTGCGGCCCTTCGCCGTGTCCGGGTGAGGATGTCCCGGGTCATCACCCACCCCGTCCTTCGGCGAGGGGGATCAGAAACCGACGAGGGCGTCGAGATCGATCTCGACCGGGAAAGGCATCTCGGTGATGAGCTTGTCGTGGTGCACCGGGTGCAGGGGGGCCGGGAAGTATGAACGTGTGTCCGCGTTCAGCCAGTACTCGTGCACCGCGAGCCGCTGATCCCGGTCGAGTTCCACACGCCAGTAGCAGGGGACCTTGTGCGCCGCGAAGAGGGCGGGCTTGCGCACTCGGTCGTCCTGGCGGGAGCCGGGGGAGACGACCTCCACGACGAGGGAGACCTTCCCCACCGGAACACACTCGACCTCGAAGAAGTTCAGCTCTCGAGGGTCGAAGACGATCACGTCGGGCTTGGGTGTGTTCTGGTCGTCCACCAACAAGCATTGCTCGGCAACGACCCGATACGGCTCGGTGCTCGCCGTCTTCAGAGCTGCCGCCAGCATGTCCCTGACTTGGTTGTGCCAGAGCTTGGTCTGTCCTCGAACCACGATCCGTCCGTCCACGAGTTCCCAGTCGAAGGGCAGTTCCAAGTGCTTGACCTGGTCGAAGGTCCAGCCGTCGGCCGGCGGGAACATCCAGGTGTCCTCGGTGGCCCGTCCCTGCTGGGGTGTGGTCATCACTGCTCCCATGGACGCCAGTGTGGACGCCGATACGCGGCGTGATCGTACGAACGAAGGTACCGCCACCCGAAGCGGCGATGCCACGGCGCACGTTGACGCGCGTCGCGTCACTGCCGCGCCCTGCGTGCCCTGCGTCATGCGTTTACAAGTACGCCCCGCGGCGCTACTTTCCGCAGCAGATGGAGTGGGAGCGCTCCCATATTCCGGTGGACCGGAACCTGCCGGAAGGGACGCTCCCGCTCCACACGCCCGCACGCGCACCCCCCACCCGCACGGTCCGTACACGGAAGGACGGACTGATCTGTCATGATCCTGACAAAACTACTACGCGTCAGAGCCCTCTTCCTGGTCCTGGTCTCCCTCCTCGCCACGATCCCCGCCCTCGGCCTCGTCATGACGGCCGGCGGCAAGGCGGAGGCCCACGGCACCCCCATGAAACCCGGCAGCCGCACCTTCCTGTGCTGGCAGGACGGCCTGACCGACACCGGCGAGATCAAGCCCATCAACCCGGCCTGCAAGGCGGCCCAGCAGGTCAGTGGCACCACCCCGTTCTACAACTGGTTCTCCGTGCTGCGCTCGGACGGCGCCGGCCGCACCCGCGGCTTCGTGCCGGACGGTCAGTTGTGCAGCGGCGGCAACACCAACTTCACCGGCTTCAACCTGCCGCGCGACGACTGGCCGCTCACCCACCTCACCTCCGGCGCGGCGGTCGACTTCTCGTACAACGCCTGGGCCGCGCACCCGGGTTGGTTCTACGTCTACGTCACCAAGGACGGCTTCGACCCGAAGCAGACCCTCACCTGGGACGCCATGGAGGACCAGCCCTTCCTCACGGTCGACCACCCGCCGCTCAACGGCAGCCCGGGCACGGTCGAGGCCGACTACTCCTGGACCGGCACGCTCCCGGCCAACAAGTCGGGGCGCCACATCATCTACATGGTGTGGCAGCGCTCCGACAGCCAGGAGACGTTCTACTCCTGCTCCGACGTCGTCTTCGACGGCGGCAACGGCGAGGTGACGGGCATTCACGACCCGGGCAGCCCCACCGACCCGGTGCCCGGCGAGTGCTCCGCCACCCGCCGTACGACGAACAGCTGGTCCGGCGGGTACCAGTCCGAGGTGACCGTCACCAACACCGGCGACGTCCCGATGCTGGGCTGGATGGTCGACTGGACCCTCCCGGCCGGCCAGCAGGTCGAAAGCCTCTGGAACGGCAACGCGACGTACAACGGCCAGGCGGTGATGGTCCACAACGCCGACTGGAACGGATCACTGAGTCCGGGGCAGAGCGCGACCTTCGGTTACGTCGTTTCCGGCTCGGGCGGTGACAGCACGACGAGCCTTCCCTGCAGGGTCGGCTGAACTGCCGCTCCTGGCGGGTCCGGTGGACGGTGAGCCGCACGTCCGCCGGACCCGCTGTTCCAGATCAGACGGCCGCACCCGGCTACCGCCGGCCGCCGAACTCCCAGTCGTGGACCTCGATGTCGGCGTAGCGTTCCGGGGTCAGGACGGTACGTGCCGCCTCCGGGTCCGGCGCCCGGACGAGCGCCGCCGTACCCAGCCAGGTGGTGCCGTCGTCGCAGAGCAGGGGCCCGTACGCGATCAGCTCGTCCCGGTCGGCCGGCACTTCGAGGTCGGCGGCCTCCCCGGAGCCGAGGCCGAGCACCAGGTACCGGTTGCCACCGGCCGGGCCACCCGGGAAGTCCCACATGGTGCGCCCCAGCGTGTTGCGCCACCGGCGCAGCAGCACGTCGCGGTACGCGCCGGCCTGGTAGTTGGGCTCGTCGAAGGCGAACGCGCGGGCGGCGGCGGGATCCGGCAGATCGACGATGTGCACGCTGCCGGTGGGCGTCTCGCCGTCGTCGGCGAAGGTCGGACCCCGGGCGATCATCTCCGCCGCGTACCGGTCCATGTAGGACCAGTGCTCTTCCAGCAGTTCGTGGCGCAGCGCCGTGGAGCCGGGCCGATCGCGGTGGTAACAGAAGAACTCCATGGCCCTGTCTCTATCACTGAGCTGCAGTCGGCTCCCAACGCCTCGTGTCTTGAGAGGAGTCGGCGGCGCACATGCACCGCCAACTCGGTCTCTCAGGCGAGGAGTTCGACCTCCGCGACGGTTGCCTCACCGTCGAGGACCAGGCGGTACTTCTCGTACGTACCGGGTGATCCCACGGAGAACGCCCGGGTCTGTCTGTCCCAGGCGAAGGACTCACCGGAGCACCGGTCGAGCGGTGTCCACGTCGTGCCGTCCGAGGACCCCTGGAGCGTCCATCCGGTCGGGGCCTTTGTCCGGTCCGACGATGTCAGGGTGTACTGCACGGCCTTCGCACGCGCCGGGACCGGCAGGTCCACGGCGGTCACGCTCGCAGCCGTCGCCGACGTGTCGTCGAAGAGCGCGCCCTCGCCCCGCAGCACATCCGCACGCGGCGTCGGCACCTTGTCGTCCTTGGTGATCGACACGGGGGCGGCGTTCTTGCCGGTGCCCCACGACGACGGCCGCGGACCCATCTCGAACTCCAGGACCCCGCCCTTCGCGAGCAGCGAGTGGGGGAGCGAAGTCGAGGTCCACGTACTGCCGTTGACCTTCAGACCCTGCACGTACACGTTCCGCGCACTGTTCTTCGGCGCCCTGACGACCAGGTCCTTCCCGTTCTCCAGATGCACGGTCGCCTTGGTGAACAAGGGGGACCCGACGGCGTACTCTCCGCTGCCCATCACCAGCGGGTAGAAGCCCAGTGCGGAGAACAGGAACCAGGCCGACTGCTCGCCGTTGTCCTCGTCACCGTGGTAGCCCTGCCCGATCTCGCTGCCGGTGTACAACCGTGACAGCACCTCGCGGACGTTCTTCTGCGTCTTCCAGGGCTGTCCGGCCGCGTCGTACATGTAGTTGACGTGGTGGGCGACCTGGTTGGAGTGCCCGTACATACCCATCCACACGTCCCGCGCCTCCGTCATCTCGTGGATGACACCGCCGTACGAGCCGACGAAGTCGGGCGAGGCGGTCTCCGGGGTGGCGAAGTACGTGTCGAGCTTCTCCGCCAGCCCGCCGCGGCCGCCGTACAGGTTCGCCAGGCCCCGGCTGTCCTGCGGGGCGGTGAAGGCATAGCCCCAGCCGTTCGTCTCGGTGTAGTCGTAGCCCCAGACGCGCGGGTCGTACGCGGACGAGTCGACCCGCCAGTCACCCTTCGTGTTCCGGCCCTGGAAGAAGCCGGCCTTGGAGTCGAAGAGGTTGACGTAGTCCCGGGCCCGGTTGAGGAAGTACGCCGACTCCTCCTGGTAGTGCTTCTCGCCGGTCTTCTTGTAGAGGGCCTGGCCCATCCGCGCGATGCCGTAGTCGTTGAGGTATCCCTCCAGCGCCCACGACAGGCCCTCGTGCGTGTCGGTGCTCGTGTAGCCCAGGAAGGGGGAGGTGGTCATCCCCTTGCGGCCCACACCCGAGGAGGGCGGCACGACCGTGGCGTTCTTCAGGGCCGCGGCGTACGCCGTCTCCGCGTCGAAGTCGACGCCCTTGACGTATGCGTCCGCGAAGGCGACGTCCGACGAGGTGCCGGTCATGAGGTCCGCGTACCCCGGCGACGACCAGCGCGAGGTCCAGCCGCCGTCCCTGTACTGCTGCACGAAACCGTCGACCATCTCGCCCGCCTGACCGGGAGTCAGGAGCGAGTACGCCGGCCACGTCGTCCGGTACGTGTCCCAGAAGCCGTTGTTGACGTACACCTTCCCGTCGACGATCTTCGCGCCGGTGTGGGTCGGGGTGTCCGGACCCGGCATCGGCGAGAACGGGGACGCGTACTGGTACTTCGAACCGACCTTCTCGAAACCGGAGTTGGGGTACAGATACAGCCGGTACAGGCTGGAGTACAGGGTGGTCAGCTGGTCCGGTGTCGCTCCTTCGACCTCGACCCTGCCGAGGATCCGGTCCCATGCGCGCTGGGCGCGGGTTCTGACCGTCTCGAAGGACGTGCCGTCCGGGACCTCCTGGCGCAGGTTGTCCTTCGCCTGGTCGACGCTGATGAGCGAGGTGGCGAGGCGCAGGGTGACCGTGCGGTCGGCCCCCGCGTCGAAGCGCAGGTAGCCCTGGACACCGCTCGAGGCGCCCTCGGTCACGGGCTTGTCGAAGACGCCGTACACGAAGAGCCGGGTGGCGCCGGTGGACAGCCCGGACTTCACGTCCGAGTACCCGGTGATCACTCCGGCGGCCTTGTCGAGGGTGAGGCCCGCCTGGTCCGTCACGTTGTCGAACAGCACGCTCGCGTCGTCGCCGGGGTAGGTGAAGCGGAGCACGGCCGCGTGGTCCGTCGGCGCCATCTCCGCCTTCAGACCGTTCTCGAAGCGGACCGCGTACGAGTACGGCCGCGCGGTCTCGTTCTCGTGCCGGAAGGCCAGCGCCCGTGCCGTACGCCCGGTGTCCGGGGTGCCCGAGGCGGCGGACGGCATCACCTGGAAGGTCTGCCGATCGCCCATCCAGGGACTGGGCTCGTGGCTCGCGCTGAACGCCTGGATCGTCGGCAGGTTGTCCGCGTTGTTCGCACGTGCGTAGTCGTACAGCCAGCTCAGCGAGGACGCGTTGGTGACGGGCGTCCAGAAGTTGAAGCCGTGCGGCACGGCGGTCGCCGGGAAGTTGTTGCCGCGCGAGAAGCTCCCGCTGGAGTTGGTGCCGCGGGTGGTGAGTGCGTAGTCGGACAGGTGGGCCTTCGGCCTCTCGGGAGCGACAGCCTTGATCGTCACGTCGTCGATCCAGCCGCGGAACCTCGCCGGCCCCTTGGCGGAGTCGTACGCCACCAGGATCCGGTCGACCGTCCGCCCGGCGGCGACGGACCCGATCCGCGACACGACGTTGTTCCACTGGTTGACGTAGAGCGCCTTGGCGGCGCCCTGCCCCCGCGGAGACAGCGCGAAGCCGTGCTGGTCGGGCGCCCCGAGGTCGCTCAGGTAGGTCCCGTCCGTGAAGGCCAGGTCCACGGAGACGTTCGTGGCGTCGTAGTCGCGGTCCCCGTCCGCCATCGACGGGAAGATCCGGTACGACAGCTGCGTGTCCCGCCGGACGGCCACGTTGACGTCGAAGACCTTGTTGTACGAGTACGCCCGCCCGTCGGCCGTGTGCCGCCCGGCGTAGCGCAGCGCCCGCTTGCCCGTGAAGCCGGCACCCGCCTTCGCCGTCGGCGAGCCGCTCGGGCCGCGGTCGACGAGGGAGAGCATGTCCTGCGGGACGGGGCCGTCACCGCCGCCCGTCGAGAACTGCACGTCGGCGAGTTGCAGGATGCCGGAGGCGCCGTTGTTCTTCGTGATGTCGAGCCGGAAGTGCCGGTACTCGGCGGCCGGCTCGGCGATGTCGTACGTCCTGGTCTGGAACCGCTCGGGGAACGACTCGCCGGAGCGGGTGTCGAGGGTTTTCCAGTCGCTGCCGTCCGTGGAGCCCTTGAGGGTCCAGTCGGCCGGGTCGCGCTCGGCGAAGTCATTGGCCGAAGTGAGTGCGTATTGTGTGATTTTGAGTGATTTGTCCAGGTCGAACTCGACCCAGCCGGTGGGTTCGAAGGTCAGCCATTTGGTGCCGGCTTCTCCGTCGACGAGGTTCTCCTTCACCTCGCCGGCGTCCGTGTACTCGCCGCTCGCCCGGACGTCGGTCACATGGTCGGTGACGTTGCCGGGGATGCCGCTGCTGTAGCCGCCGTCGACGCCGGAAGCCCGCTTGCCGCCGTCCGGCGCGGTGTCGACGGTGCTGAGCCAGTCGGGGGCCGGATCGTCCGCCTCGAAGGAGGACGCGAAAGACCCGGTGGTGGCAGGGGCCTTGGCGGGCAGGGCTTCCGCGGCCCCCTGGGAACCCATGGCCATGAGTAAGGCGGCCGTGATCACGACCGCCGGAAATCCTCTGTGCCGATGTCTGCGCTGCATCTGCAGGCACCCCTCCTGCGCTCTGGACAACGTTGTCAACTTCGATGCGCAGGAACCAGTAGTGGGGCAAGTGGTTAGCGGTGTCAAGGGTGTTGCTCGTGGCATCCGGGCCCTATGTCGCGGATTTTTCCGGCAAGGCGCCCACAGGCGGCTCATATTTCCGCGAGGTCTCACTTCGGAAAAGACCAATGGCGAACTTTGCATTCGATCTTGCTCCGCCCACGGGAAGTGGACTATACCTGTCGGCGATTCACCACGATCCGCACTTCCTGCACGACCCTGCTTGACCCGACAGCGGTGCCGGGGAGGATCCGGTTCACCGCCTGAGTCCTGGAGAAGGCGAGGACTTGAGCATGGGATCCACTTCTGCGCGCAACGGCGGTTTTGAAGGTGTCGGCCGCCGTGATCTGATCAAGCGGTCCGCCGCACTCGGCCTGATCACCGTTCCCACGATGAGCTTCCTGTCCGCGTGTGCCAGCGGCGGCGGGGACGACGACTCCGGCAACGACACGTCCAAGGGAAAGGCGACCAAGGAGAACCCCTTCGGCGCCGAGAAGGGCAGCAAGCTCGACGTCGTCATCTTCAAGGGCGGTTACGGCGACAACTACGCCAAGGTGTGGGAGGCCGACTTCCAGAAGAAGCTCGGCATCACCTCCACCCACACCGGGACACAGGAGATCACCGGCAAGCTGCAGCCCCGCTTCAACGCCGGCAACCCGCCGGACATCGTGGACGACTCCGGCGCCCAGCAGATCAAGGTCGACGTCCTCAACAAGAACGGCCAGCTCCTCGACCTCGCCGAGGTACTGGACGCCCCGTCGGTCGACGACCCCTCCAAGAAGGTCCGTGACACCGTCATCCCCGGCACCCTCGACCCGGGCACGTTCGAGGGCAAGGTCGTCGCCCTCAACTACATCTACACGGTCTGGGGCCTGTGGTACTCGGGCAAGCTCTTCAAGGAGAAGGGCTGGGAGGAGCCCAAGACCTGGGCGGACTTCCTCGCCGTCTGCCAGGACGCCAAGAAGCAGGGCATCGGCGGCCTCGCCCACCAGGGCAAGTACCCGTACTACATCAACGTCGCCATCATGGACCTGATCGCCAAGAAGGGCGGCCTGGACGCCATGAAGGCGATCGACAACCTCGACCCCAAGGCCTTCGTCGGCTCAGAGGCGGCGCAGGCGGGCGTCGAGGCGATCTACGAGGTCGTCGAGAAGGGCCTGCTGATGCCCGGCACGAACGGCCTGACCCACACCGAGTCCCAGACCCGCTGGAACCAGTACAAGGCCGCCTTCATCACCTGCGGTTCCTGGCTGGAGAACGAGCAGCTCAAGACGACGCCCGCGGACTTCGACATGAAGTTCATGCCGATGCCGCTGCTGCCCGACAGCAAGTTGCCCTTCGAGGCGATCCGGGCCGGCGCCGGAGAGCCCTTCATCATCCCGGTGAAGGCGAAGAACCTCGCCGGGGCCAAGGAGTTCATGCGGCGCATGCTCTCCAAGGAGTGGTCGACGCAGTTCGCCAAGGAGGCGAACTCGCTGACCATCCTCAAGGACGGCGTGGACACCAGCGTCCAGCTGCGGCCGGGGACCCAGTCCACCGTCGAGGCGTCCAAAGCGGCGGGCGACAACACCTTCCGCTACATGTACGTCGACTGGTACAGCGAGATGGGTGCCGCCCTCGAGGCCGCGTCCAACGAACTGATGGCCAAGCGCATCCAGCCGAAGGAGTGGCTCAAGCGCGCCCAGGCCGCGGTCGACAAGCAGGCCAAGGACCCGGCCTCGAAGAAGAACCACCGGGACTGACCGCACGCCGTATCCCGGGCCGGAGGACCTCCGGCCCGGGGGAGGACCCCAGGGGCAGGAAAACGCCAATGCGCAAAGGGCAGTACAGGTTCATCGCGGGGTTTCTGTTCATCCCCGTGGCGCTCTATCTGATCTTCGTCATCTGGCCGTACATCCAGACGTTCGGCTATTCGCTGACCGACTGGAAGGGGCAGTCGCAGACCTTCGAGTTCATCGGTCTCGACAACTACAAGGCCCTGTTCCAGGACGACGTCTTCCTGGACGCCGTCTGGCACAACATCCAGTTCCTGGTGTTCATCCCGTTGATCACCATTCTGCTCGCCCTGTTCTTCGCCTTCATGGTGAACGTGGGCGGACGCAGCCGGGCCGGCGGCGTCAGCGGTGTCGGCGGATCGAAGTTCTACAAAGTGATCTACTTCTTCCCGCAGGTGCTGTCGCTGGCGATTGTCGCGGTGCTGTTCAACGCGGTGTACCGCAGTGACGGCGGCGGCATGCTCAACGGCTTCCTGATCAAAACCGGACTGGTCGACGCGGACAGTCCGGTGGAATGGCTCAACGAGCCGGGCTTTGTGCGCTGGGCCCTGATCCTGGTCGCCGTCTGGCACGGCGTCGGCTTCTACCTGGTGCTGTTCTCGGCGGCCATGCAGTCGATCCCCAGGGACATCTACGAGGCCGCCCTCATCGACGGCGCGGGCCGCGCCCAGTCGTTCCTGCGCATCACGCTGCCGCTCCTCTGGGACAGCGTGCAGACCGCCTGGGTCTACCTGGGCATCCTGGCGATGGACATGTTCGTCCTGGTCGCCTCCATGACCCAGAACATGGGCGCGTACGGCGGCGGTCCCGACCATGCCAGCGATGTCATGTCGACGGTGATGATGCGCAACTTCCTCTACTTCGGGAAGAGCGGCTACGCCTGCGCCATGGGCGTGATCATGCTGCTGCTCACGCTGGTCCTGTCCGTGATCACGCTGCGCGTCACCCGCCGCGAGCGCATCGAGTTCTGAGCGGGAGAGAGACGACGATGAGCGCACCCCTCAAGGAGACCGCGGCCGTCCCCGCCCAGCGGTCCGTGGACAAGACCCCGGTCCGGCCGGGCGGCGAACGCAGCGAGGGCGTCGTCCTGAACGTCTTCTCGCACGGCTTCCTCGCCCTGTGGGCCCTGCTGATCATCCTGCCGCTGATCTGGCTGGTGCTGAGCTCCTTCAAGACCGACGCACAGATCGGAGGCTCGGCCTTCGGCTGGCCGGAGAACTGGTCCTTCGACGTCTTCCGGCGGGCCTGGAACAAGGGCATCGGCGACTACTTCCTCAACACCGTCATCGTGCTGGTCTTCTCGGTGCCGCTGACGATGCTGTTCGGCTCGATGGCCGCATACGTGCTGGCCCGGTACCGGTTCTGGGGCAACAGGTTCCTGTACTACTTCTTCGTCGCGGGCGCGATGTTCCCCGTGTTCCTGGCGCTGGTCCCGCTGTTCTTCATGGTCAAGCGGCTGGACATGCTGAACACGTACCAGGGCCTGATCCTGGTGTACGTCGCCTACTCGATGCCGTTCACGGTCTTCTTCATGCACAGCTTCTTCCGGACCCTGCCCACGGCGGTCTTCGAGGCGGCCATCCTGGACGGCGCCTCGCACACGCGGACGTTCTTCCAGGTGATGCTGCCGATGGCGAAGCCGGGCCTGCTCAGCGTCGGCATCTTCAACACGCTGGGTCAGTGGAACCAGTTCATCCTGCCGACGGTCCTGATGCAGCCGCAGAGCGGCGACGATCCCGAGCGCTACGTCCTCACCCAGGGCCTCATCCAGCTTCAGCAGCAGATGGGCTACGCCTCCGACCTGCCGGTTCTCTTCGCGGGCGTGACCATCGCGATGATCCCCATGCTGGTCGTCTACCTGTCCTTCCAGCGTCAGGTGCAGGCGGGTCTGACCTCGGCGACCCTGAAGTAACTGATCTCGAGGCCAACGGATCTTGAAGTAGCGCTTCGCAGCCGCCCGTACGCGCGCCGTTCCCGCCCCTGGAAGCGGCGCGCGCCGGTGTGTGCAACCACGTGGAAACCGTTCAACCTCTTGACGGGAGGCGACCCGAACGGCTCAGCTTAGAGTTCACTAGTTGGACATAGACGGGGCCTCATCGATGCGGTCCCGCGCGCAGGAGGTCGTCGTGGAGACTCCGGGGTCGCAGTCGTCGCTGCATCGGGCCAACCTGGAGCGAGTCGTACGAGCCGTGCGGCTCGCCGGGTCCCTTACGCAGGCGGAGATCGCGAGGACGACGGGTTTGTCCGCGGCGACTGTCTCCAACATCGTCCGGGAGTTGAAGGACGGCGGAACAGTCGAGGTCACGCCCACGTCGGCGGGCGGCCGCCGGGCCCGTGCCGTCTCCCTGAGCGGTGACGCCGGCATCGTGATCGGCGTCGACTTCGGGCACACCCATCTGCGGGTCGCGGTGGGGAACCTCGCCCACCAGGTGCTGGCCGAGGAGTCCGAGCCGCTCGATGTGGACGCCTCCTCGGCGCAGGGCTTCGACCGGGCGGAAGAGCTGGTCAATCGCCTGATTGCAGCAACGGGCGTCGACCGGTCCAAGATCGCCGGAGTGGGCCTCGGTGTACCCGGCCCGATCGACCTCGAGTCGGGCACGCTCGGCTCGTCCGCCATCCTGCCGGGCTGGATCGGCACCAGACCCGCCGAGGAGCTGCGGGGGCGGCTCGGCGTGCCCGTCCACGTGGACAACGACGCCAACCTCGGCGCCCTCGGGGAGCTGGTCTGGGGCAGCGGCAGGGGCGTACGTGATCTTGCTTACATCAAGGTCTCCAGCGGTGTCGGCGCGGGCTTGGTGATCGACGGGAAGATCTACCGGGGTCCCGGCGGGACTGCGGGAGAAATCGGACATATTACACTTGATGAATCCGGCCCGGTCTGCCGCTGCGGAAACCGCGGCTGCCTGGAGACCTTCGCGGCTGCGCGCTATGTGCTGCCGCTCCTCCAGTCCAGTCACGGCACCGACCTGACCATGGAAGCCGTGGTGCGGCTGGCCAGGGACGGGGACCCGGGCTGCCGTCGGGTGATCGCCGACGTCGGCCGCCACATCGGCAGTGGAGTCGCCAATCTCTGCAACCTGCTGAACCCGAGCCGGGTGGTCCTCGGTGGTGATCTCGCCGAGGCCGGTGAGCTGGTGCTCGGGCCTATCAGAGAGTCCGTCGGCCGCTATGCGATCCCCAGCGCAGCGCGTCAACTCTCCGTTCTCCCGGGGGCACTTGGGGGCCGTGCGGAGGTGCTCGGAGCGCTCGCTCTCGCACTCAGCGAGATGGGCGATTCGACGCTTTTGGACGGCTCGCTGCCTACAGTGGCACCTGCCTTCACTTAGAGAACGAATGACGCCGTTGCCATCTCGTTAAGTATTTACTTCTTGACGTCGCACGTGTGGCCGAGTTGACTTCCAGCCACCTCGGCCGCAGCGTTGCGGCCCTGTCAGGGAGGCACCCCCAAATGAACGCAACGATGCGCAGAGTCGTGATCGGCGCCACCGCCGTTTCCATGGCCGTCTCGATTGCCGCCTGCGGCAAGGCGGGCGACGACGACTCCGGCAGTGACTCGGGCAGCAAGACCATCGGCCTGCTGCTCCCCGACAGCGTCACCACGCGCTACGAGAAGTTCGACAAGCCGTACTTCGAGGCGAAGGTGAAGGAGCTCTGCTCCGACTGCACCGTCGAGTACGCGAACGCCGCGGGTGACGCGGCCAAGCAGGCCCAGCAGGTCTCCAGCATGATCACCAAGGGCGTCAAGGTCATCGCGATCAGCGCCCAGGACGCCGCCGCCATCAAGTCCTCCATCCAGGCCGCGGTCGACAAGGGCGTCAAGGTCGTCGCGTACGACCGCCTCGCCCAGGGTCCGGTCTCCGGGTACGTCTCCTTCGACAACGTCAAGGTCGGCGAGCTCCAGGGCCAGGCGCTGCTCGACGCGCTGGGCTCCAAGGCCACCACCGCGTCGAAGGTCGTCATGATCAACGGTGACGACGCCGACCCGAACGCCGCGCAGTTCAAGGAAGGCGCGCACAAGGCCCTCGACGGCAAGGTGACCATCGCCTACGAGCAGTCCGGCCTCTGGAAGGACACCGTCGCCGCCCAGAAGATGTCCGCGGCCATCACGCAGCTCGGTGCCAAGAACATCGCGGGCGTCTACGCCGCCAACGACGGCATGGCCGGTGGTATCGCCAACACGCTCAAGGGCGCCGGCATCAGCGGCATCCCGCTGACGGGTCAGGACGCGGAGCTGGCGGCCATCCAGCGGATCGTCGCGGGCACGCAGTCCGCCACCGTCTACAAGGCATACAAGCCGGAGGCCGACGCGGCCGCGCAGATGGCGGTCAACCTGCTCGAGGGCAAGGACATCAAGTCCCTCACCACCACGACGCTGACCAGCGGCTCCGGTGACAAGGTGCCCTCGCAGCTGCTGACCCCGGTGTCGGTCACCAAGGCCAACATCAACGACACGGTCGTCAAGGACAAGCTGTACACCGTCCAGGAGATCTGCACCGCCGCGTACGCCGCGGCCTGCAAGACCGCCGGTCTCCAGTAGTCACTCGCCCGACGAGCCGACGACTCGAGTCCCCACCCGGGACTCGGGTCATGACCGCTGAGCGGTCCCGCGCACCTGTCCGACGCCTGCCCCACCTTCACACCCCGCTGCGGGGCGGGCGTCGGACGGAACCGTTGCCAAGTGCGGCGGATGCGCGCATGTTCATTCTGTAAACCGCGTGCGTTCTCGCACCCCCCTCCGCGCCTTACCCCAAGCGCGGCATCCCCGCCGGTCAGGCGGCGAAGGAGATGGTTCACGTGTCCGCTACGCCCGTGCTGGCGTTGCGCGGAGTCTCCAAGCGATTCGGTGCGGTCCAGGCACTCACCGATGTCGAGCTGGAGGTCCACGCCGGAGAAGTGGTCGCCCTGGTCGGCGACAACGGCGCAGGGAAGTCGACCCTGGTCAAGACGATCGCGGGTGTGCACCCCATCGATGAGGGCGTCATCGAGTGGGAGGGCAAGCCCGTCAGCATCAACAAGCCGCACGACGCCCAGGGACTCGGCGTCGCGACGGTCTACCAGGACCTCGCCCTGTGCGACAACCTCGACGTGGTCGGCAACCTCTACCTCGGACGTGAACTGCTGCACCGTGGCGTCATCGACGAGGTCTCCATGGAGAAGAAGTCGCGCGAGCTGCTCAGCACCCTCTCCATCCGCATCCCGAGCGTCCGCATCCCGATCGCGAGCCTCTCCGGCGGTCAGCGCCAGGTCGTCGCCATCGCCCGCGCCCTGATCGGCGACCCCAAGCTCGTCATCCTCGACGAGCCCACCGCGGCCCTCGGCGTCGAGCAGACCGCGCAGGTCCTCGACCTGGTGGAGCGGCTGCGCGAGCGCAACCTCGCCGTCATCCTCATCAGCCACAACATGGCCGACGTCAAGGCGGTCGCCGACACCGTGGCCGTACTGCGCCTGGGCAAGAACAACGGCTCCTTCTCCGTGAAGGACACCAGCCACGAAGAGATCATCGCCGCGATCACGGGAGCCACGGACAACGCCGTGACCCGTCGTGCGGGGCGTCGCACCACGGAGGCGGCAAAGTGAGCGACACGTCCAAGACCGTGAAGTCGGACGCCGCGGCGGAGAAGACGGCGGCAGCCGTCGAAGACCCCACTGCCGCTGCGCTCCCGACCATCGACCCGCGCCTGCTGGTCCGCGAAGAGGGCTTCAAGGGCTACATCACCGAGTTCAAGCGCAAGGTGAAGGGCGGCGAGCTGGGCTCGCTGCCGGTCGTCATCGGCCTGATCGTCATCTGGACGATCTTCCAGCTGCAGAACGACCGCTTCCTGAGCGCCGACAACCTGTCGAACATCAGCTACTTCCTGTCGGCCACCGGCATGCTCGCCATCGGCCTGGTGTTCGTGCTCCTGCTCGGCGAGATCGACCTGTCCGTCGGCTCGGTCAGCGGCCTGGCATCGACGATCTTCGCCGTCTTCGTGGTGACCCACGGCATGAACTCATGGCTGGCGCTGGTGCTGGCCATCCTGATCGGCATCGGCATCGGAGGACTGCAGGGCTGGTTCTTCGCGAAGATCGGCGTACCGGCCTTCGTCGTGACCCTGGCCGGCTTCCTCGGCTGGAACGGTCTGATGCTGTGGCTGCTCGGCTCGAGCGGCACCATCAACATCCCGGCCGACGAGGGTCCGGTGCACCTGCTCGGCCAGAGCTCCTTCTTCATGGACCAGGCCATCATCGGCGCCTACCTGCTGGCCGGCCTGGGCGTGCTGTCCCTGCTCGTGGGCTCGTTCATGGACCAGCGCCGCCGCCGGGCGGCCGGTGTGCCCTTCCGTCCCACCGGCGAGATCCTGCTGCGCGTCGCCCTGCTCGCCATCGCGTCCTTCGTCGCGGCGGCCGTGCTGAACAACGCGGCCGGCGTCTCGAACGCGTTGGTGATCTTCCTGGCGGCACTGGTGATCGTGGACTTCGTGCTGCGTCGTACGACGTACGGCCGCAAGGTCTTCGCGGTCGGCGGCGGCATCGAGGCGGCGCGTCGTGCCGGTATCAACGTGCCGATGGTCCGCATCACCGTGTTCGCCATCTCCGGTGGGTTCGCGGCGGTCGGCGGCATGTTCTTCGCGGGTCAGACCGCGAGTGCGACGCTGAACGCCGGTGGCGGCAACACGCTGATGCTGGCGATCGCGGCGGCGGTCATCGGTGGTACGAGCCTGTTCGGTGGACGTGGATCCGTGTGGTCGGCTCTGCTCGGCATGCTGGTCATCCAGTCGATCCAGACCGGCCTGGACCTGCTGAACATGAACACCTCGATCCAGTACATGATCACTGGTGCGGTGCTGCTGGGTGCGGTCGTCATCGACTCCGTCTCCCGCAAGAGCCAGAAGGCTGCGGGTCGCGCGTAGTACTTCACCTGCACTGTGCCCGGTACCTCACAGGTACCGGGCACAGCTGTGTCATAGGCAGGGGGCTTCCTGGGTACGGCCGAACGCGTGACGTACGACGCATGGGCCGGACTCGGACCACCGGGACGGAACATTAGACTCGACAAGCCCGGCAACAGCTCGATCAGCTCTACTGCAAGGAGGCACGGGTGCCGCTGCTGACCCGCATCAGGGGACCGCGCGATCTGGACCGGCTCAGCCTGGAGCAGCTGGACCAGCTGGCAGAGGAGATCCGGACCTTCCTCGTCGACGCCGTCTCCAAGACCGGCGGCCACCTCGGCCCCAACCTCGGCGTGGTCGAGCTCACCATCGCCCTGCACCGGGTCTTCGACTCGCCGAAGGACAAGGTGCTGTGGGACACCGGTCACCAGTCCTACGTGCACAAGCTGCTCACCGGGCGTCAGGACTTCTCCAGGCTGAAGATGAAGGGCGGCCTGTCCGGCTACCCGTCGCAGGCCGAGTCCGAGCACGACGTCATCGAGAACAGTCACGCCTCGACAGTGCTCGGCTGGGCGGACGGCATCGCGAAGGCCAACCAGCTCCAGAAACGGGACAGTCACGTCGTCGCCGTCATCGGTGACGGCGCGCTGACCGGCGGCATGGCCTGGGAGGCGCTGAACAACATCGCCGACGCCAAGGACCGCCCGCTGGTCATCGTCGTCAACGACAACGAGCGGTCGTACGCGCCGACCATCGGCGGGCTCGCCAATCACCTGGCGACGCTGCGGACCACCGACGGGTACGAGCGGTTCCTCGCCCGGACGAGGGAGGTGCTCGAGCGGACGCCCGTCGTCGGCAGGCCGCTGTACGAGACCCTGCACGGGGCCAAGAAGGGGCTCAAGGACTTCATCGCGCCGCAGGGCATGTTCGAGGACCTCGGGCTGAAGTACGTCGGTCCCATCGACGGACACGACATCGAGGCCCTGGAGTCCGCCCTCGCCCGCGCCAAACGGTTCGGCGGGCCCGTCATCGTCCACTGCCTCACCGAGAAGGGCCGCGGCTACCAGCCCGCCCTCCAGGACGAGGCCGACCGCTTCCACGCCGTCGGCAAGATCCACCCCGACACGGGCCTGCCGATCGCCTCCTCAGGCGCCGACTGGACCTCCGTGTTCGGCGAGGAGATGGTCGAGCTCGGGCGGGAGCGCGAGGACGTCGTCGCCATCACCGCCGCGATGCTCCAGCCCGTCGGCCTCGACAAGTTCGCCAAGGCCTTCCCGGAGCGGGTGTACGACGTCGGCATCGCGGAGCAGCACGGCGCCGTGTCCGCGGCGGGCCTCGCGACCGGCGGTCTGCACCCCGTCTTCGCCGTGTACGCCACCTTCCTCAACCGTGCCTTCGACCAGGTCCTGATGGACGTGGCCCTGCACAAGTGCGGTGTGACGTTCGTGCTGGACCGGGCCGGCATCACGGGCACCGACGGCGCCTCCCACAACGGCATGTGGGACATGTCGATCCTGCAGGTCGTGCCGGGTCTGCGGCTTGCCGCGCCGCGCGACGCCGAACAGGTGCGGGCCCAGTTGCGCGAGGCCGTCGAGGTGACGGACGCGCCGACCGTCGTGCGCTTCTCCAAGGGCGCCGTCGGGCCCGCCGTACCGGCCGTGGGACGCGTCGGCGGCATGGACGTACTGCGCGAGCCCGGCACCGACACCCCGGACGTCCTGCTGGTCTCCGTGGGTGCCCTGGCGCCGATGTGCCTGGAGATCGCCTCCCTCCTCGACAAGCAGGGCATCTCCACCACCGTCGTCGACCCGCGCTGGGTCAAGCCCGTCGACGAGGCGATGGCCCCGCTCGCCGAGCGGCACCGCGTGGTGGTCACCGTCGAGGACAACTCCCGCGTCGGCGGGGTCGGCTCGGCGATCGCGCAGGCCCTGCGCGACGCGGGCGTCGACATCCCGCTGCGCGACTTCGGCATCCCGCCGCGCTTCCTCGACCACGCCTCCCGCGCCGAGGTCCTCGCCGAGATCGGACTCACGGCACCCGACATCGCCCGCCAGGTCACCGGGCTCGTCTCCAAGCTCGACGGCCGGTTCGGCAGTACGGCGGCCGAGGTCGACTCGGTGGAGCCCGCGCGCGACTGACACAGCCGTACGGGCCGGTTTCACCACCGTGAGAGTGGTGAAGCCGGCCCAACCGCGTGATTGTGGTGTGCCGGGGCATACGTACCACGCCCCCTCTCGATCATGTCGAGGACGCCGAGCGTGGGAGGTACGCCCGTGAGCAGCACCCTCTTCCGGACGAAGAAGGTAGAGCAGTCCATCCTCGATACCGAGGAGCCGGAGCACGCGCTCAAGAAGTCCCTGTCCGCGGTGGATCTGACCGTCTTCGGCGTCGGCGTCATCATCGGCACCGGCATCTTCGTCCTCACCGGTACGGTCGCCAAGAACAACGCCGGACCCTCGGTGGCCCTGGCGTTCGTGGCGGCCGGCGTCGCCTGCGCACTCGCCGCGCTCTGCTACGCCGAGTTCGCGTCCACGGTCCCGGTCGCCGGGTCCGCGTACACCTTCTCGTACGCCTCCCTCGGTGAACTGCCCGCCTGGATCATCGGCTGGGACCTGGTCCTGGAGTTCGCGCTCGGCACGGCGGTGGTCGCCGTCGGCTGGTCGGGCTACATCCAGTCGCTCATGGACAACGCGGGCTGGCACATGCCCGAGGCGCTGGGCAGCAGAGAGGGCGCCGACGGCTGCGGCTTCGACATCCTCGCCGCCGTGCTGGTCCTGGTGCTCACCGCCATCCTCGTCGTCGGCGTCAAACTCTCCGCGCGGATCACCTCGCTCGTGGTCGCCATCAAGGTGACCGTCGTCCTCGTGGTGATCATCGCGGGTGCCTTCTTCATCACGGGCGACAACTACGACCCCTTCATCCCGAAGGCGCAGACCGTGGAGGCCGGTGAAAGTCTCCAGGCCCCGCTGATCCAGCTGATGTTCGGCTGGGCGCCCTCCAACTTCGGTGTGATGGGCATCTTCACCGCGGCTTCCGTCGTGTTCTTCGCCTTCATCGGCTTCGACGTCGTGGCCACGGCCGCCGAGGAGACCAGGAACCCGCAGCGCGACATGCCCCGCGGCATCCTCGGCTCCCTCCTGATCTGCACCACGCTGTACGTCGCCGTGTCGATCGTGGTCACCGGCATGCAGAAGTACACCGAACTGTCCGTCGACGCCCCGCTCGCCGACGCCTTCAAGGAGACCGGGCACCCCTGGTTCGCGGGCTTCATCAGCTTCGGGGCGGCGGTCGGGCTCACGACCGTGTGCATGATCCTTCTGCTCGGCCAGACCCGCGTCTTCTTCGCGATGAGCCGGGACGGGCTGCTGCCCCGCTTCTTCTCCCAGGTGCACCCCCGCTTCAGGACCCCGCACCGGCCGACCATCCTGCTCGGCGTGATCATCGCGATCCTCGCCGGCTTCACGCCCCTCAACGAACTCGCCGCGCTGGTGAACATCGGCACCCTGTTCGCCTTCATCGTCGTCGCGATCGGTGTCCTGATCCTCCGCAGGAAACGCCCCGATCTGCACCGGGCCTTCCGCACCCCGTGGGTGCCGGTCATCCCGATCCTGTCGGTGCTCGCCTCGCTGTGGCTGATGGTGAACCTGCCCGCCGAGACCTGGGTGCGGTTCGCCCTGTGGATGGTGGCCGGCTTCGTCGTGTACTTCTTCTACGGCTACTCCCACAGCCGTCTCGCCCGCCATATGGAGACCACGGTCGACGAGATCGCGACGCCGCCGAAAGGCGACGCCGAATGAGCCGGCACGCGGCAACGGTGGCTTGTCGGGCGGCCTGACCAGGCACCCTAACCACGCACTGCTCGTGGCCCCGTGACCTGCGCGCCCAACTCCGTCACTCGGCGGCGCAGTTCGCGGTCGGCCGTGACGACCAGGCAGGGGCGTCCGCCGGCCTCGGCGACCAGTTCGACCATGTGGTCGTCCCCGCTGCCGGGCGCGGACTCGACCCGGACGCCCGGCGCGGACTCCACGCCCCGGGCCGCGCCCTCGACCACGAGGACGATCTCCACGGCACCGGAGTGGCCCGGCAGCCCGTCCTCGGCCAGCCGGTCCCGCAGCCGTTCCGCGGCTCCTCGCCGGTCCCGCCACCAGCCGTCGGGCACCGACCCGACGACGTTCGCGGCGTCGACGATCACGAGCAGGGGAGTGGTGTCGTCCATGGGGCAAGGGTGGCACGGACGCGCGACCCCGCCCGCGGTGACCGAACGCATGGGCGACCGACGGCGGGGGGAACTGCGACACGGAGCCGGGTCCGTCATACAGTGATCCGGTGAACGGCGATTGGCTCATACGCGGCCGCGACGGGCGGCTCAGTGTCTACCTGCCGTCGGGTGACGCCGTCCTGTGCCGGGCGGAGCGCACACCCGGCGGTTCCTGGGAACCCCCGCGCCGGGTGGGTGGCGAACAGCGGCTGCACCCCGGTCCCGCGGTCGGCCAGGGCGCCGACGGTTATGCCCACCTTGCCGCCTGGCGGCCGACCGTGTCCGGTGAGGCGGGCCTGGTGCACAGCACGCACTTCCGGGCCCGGCTCGCCGCGCTGGACTGGTCTCCGCTCGGTCACCCGAACAAGACGGGCGACCGCACCGGCCCGGTGGCCGTCGCCGTCGACGCCCAGGGCCGAGCGCACGTCTTCGTGCGGAACCTGGGCACCGGGGTGAGCATGCGCGCCCAGAAGGAGAAGGGCGGCTGGGATCCCTGGCGCGACCTCAAGGGCAAGGATGTCGAGGGGGAGATGGCGGCGGTGACGGGCCAGTCCGGGCGCGTCGAGCTGTACGCGGCCGCCCCCGGCGCCCTCCTGCACTGGCGGCAGGAGGAGCCCGGTGCCCAGCCGGTCCTGCAGGAGGGGATGGAGGCCGCGGTCCGCCCGGGCACACTGCGCGCCCTGGCCACCTCGCCGCAGCACACGACCCTTTTCTTCACCAACGACTCCGGCGACGTGTGCGCCTGGCGCCCCGGCAGCAAGCCCGTGCCGATCCTCGCGTCCGCCGGACCCGGCCCGGTGTCCGCCGTGCGCTGCGAACTCGACGGTCACGACTGCACGTTGCTCGCCCAGCGCTCCACCGCCGGCCGGGTCGCCTTCGCCGCCTACCCCACGGAGCAGGAGTCGGCCGGCGCCTGGTGGACCGAGTCGGGACCCCGACTGCCCCCGGACGCCCGGGCGGCGGTGGCTCTGGACGAGAACGGCAGGGTGGTCGCCGCGTCCCTGTCACCGTCCACCGGACAACTCCTCCTCACCCGGCGCAAGGAGGAGCCGGGGCTGGCGCTGGAGGCGTGGCGGACGCTCTGACTGTCAGGAAGTCCCGCCGGTGGCGGGGGACTTCTTGGCCGACTCGGGGATCTGGGAGTCGGTGCGGATGGCCTTCCACAGCGTCGACGCCTGCGGCTCGGCGGCGACGACCCGGTTGGGGTCGACCTTGTCGTACGCCACCGGCAGCATGATCGTCTCCATGTCGGCCGGGTCGATGCCGTTGAGGCTGCGGCCGAAGTCCGCCAGCTTGCTGAGCGAGGCGAGGTCGGAGTCGGTGGTGAGCGCGGCGGTCAGCTTGTCGGCGATCTTGAACGCCTTCGCCGGGCTGCCGAGAAGATCCTGTTTCTTGATCTCGGAGAGCATGGCGAGCATGAACTTCTGCTGCAGACCGATGCGTCCGAGGTCGCTGCCGTCGCCGATGCCGTGCCGGGTGCGGACGAAGGCGAGTGCCTGGGTGCCGTCGAGCCGGTGGGTGCCCGCGGTCAGATCGAGGCCGCTGGACTTGTCGTGGATGTCCTGGTCGACGGTGACCGGCACCCCGCCGATCGCGTCCACCAGCCCCTTGAAGCCCGCGAAGTCGATCTCCACGTAGTGGTCCATGCGGACCCCCGAGATCTGCTCCACGGTCTTCACCACGCAGGCCGGACCGACCTGCGAGTAGATGGAGTTGAACATCACGCGCTTCGCCGAGGCCACCTTCGTGCCGTCCGACTTGGTGCACTCGGGCCGGGTGACGAGGGTGTCGCGCGGGATGCTGATGCCGACGGCCTGCGTGCGGCCCTCGGGTATGTGCATCACCAGCGCGGTGTCGGAGCGCGCGCCGGAGACGTTGCCGGTGTTCAGCGAGGCGTTGGCGCCGGCGCGTGAGTCGGAGCCCAGGATCAGGATGTTCTGGCCCGAGGTGGGCAGTTTCTCGGGCCGGTCGTCACCGATCGCCTTGTCGATGTCGACGCCCTTGATGTTGCCGTCGAGGTCGCTGTAGAGCCACCAGCCCGTTCCGCCCGCGCCCAGCACCACGACCAGCAGACCCAGCAGAAGGACACGGCGGATCGTCCGGCCCTGGCTGCGGGAGTGCGCGGCCCGGTGTGAGTGGCTCATGTTGCTCCGCTTCTCGACAAGTGGGGTCACACGTAGGGGAGTCGGTGACAAGAGACACACAGAGTGCGCAAAGGGTTGTACAGGCTTGACCGTGACATGGGGCACCTTGAGCGTCCGTGGTGGGAACGTGAAAGTCTTGTTAGCCTTCAACAGATTGTACGAATACCGCGCGGGTGGCCGAATGCCGCCCGCGCTTCTCTTGCCGTGCCAACGGGGTTGGGATTGATGTCGTGAGCAGATCCTCTACGGTGGATCTTGTCGTTGTGGGGCTTGGGTACGTTGGGCTTCCCCTGGCCCGCTCCGCGGCGGGGGCAGGGCTGAAGGTCGTCGGTCTCGACCGCAGCCGGAGCGTCGTCGACGGTCTGAACGCCGGCCGGTCCCACGTGGACGACATCACGGACGCCGAGGTCGCCACGATGCTCGATCAGGGCTTCCAGGCGGTCGACCGGCCCGAGGTGATCGCGGACGCCGCCGCGGTCGTCATCTGTGTCCCCACCCCGCTCACCGAGTACGGCTCCCCGGACCTCGGCGCAGTCAACGCAGCCGTCGAGGACATCGCCGCCCACCTCCTCCCCGGGACACTCGTCGTGCTCGAGTCGACGACGTACCCCGGAACCACCGACGAGGTCGTCCGTCCGCGTCTGGAGGCCCGCGGCCTGCGCGTCGGCGAGGACTTCCACCTGGCCTTCTCGCCCGAGCGCATCGACCCGGGCAATGCGGCCTTCGGACTTGAGAACACGCCAAAGGTCGTCGGCGGCATCACCGCCGACTGCACCAAGGCCGCCCGCGCTCTCTACGAGCGTTTCGTGACGCGTGTCGTGGAGGCGAAGGGCACACGCGAGGCCGAGATGGCCAAGCTGCTGGAGAACACCTACCGGCACGTCAACATCGCCCTGGTGAACGAGATGTCGATGTTCTGCCGCGAGATCGGCGTCGACCTGTGGGACGCGATCCGCTGCGCCTCCACCAAGCCGTTCGGCTTCGCCCCCTTCTACCCGGGCCCCGGCGTCGGCGGGCACTGCATCCCGATCGACCCCAACTACCTGTCGTACAAGGTGCGTTCGCTGGGCATCCCGTTCCGGTTCGTGGAGCTCGCGCAGGAGATCAACCAGCGCATGCCCGTTCACGTGGTCAACCGGGCCGCCGAACTGCTGAACGACCAGGGCAAGGCGGTGCGCGGTGCCCGCGTCCTGCTTCTCGGCGTCACCTACAAGCCCGACATCTCCGACCAGCGCGAGAGCCCGGCCCTCGCAGTCGCCGAGAACCTCCTCGCCCGGGGTGCCGAACTCGTCTACTTCGACCCCCACGTCGACGACTGGACGGTCGCCGGGACACCGGTCGAGCGGGTCGGCGACTATCTCGCAGCGGCCGAGACCGCAGACCTCACCATCCTGCTCCAGCCCCACCGCGAGATCGACCTCGGTCTACTCGCGGACCGCAGCCGTGCGCTGTTCGACACCCGGGGCAAGTCCGCCGATCACCCGCGGGTGGTCAAGCTGTGACTGCCGAAGACACGTACATACCCGGGGCCGTCGAGTCCGGCGGCCGCCGAGCGCACCGCAAGCGCAGACATCTGAAAGTCTCGTACTTCGTCTTCCTCGCCCTCGCCGGGGTCATCGTCACCCGGCTCGACGCGGGCTCCCTGCACGTGTACTCGATGGGCGCCATGGGCCTGCTGGCCCTCAAGATGTTCGGTGCTCTCTTCTACCGTCCGGCCAAGGCCGGGCGGGAGGAGCTGGAATACCTGGAGAACGCCTGGGTCACCGCGGTCATCCCGATCTACAACGAGGACCCGGTGATGTTCGAGCAGGGCATGCGCAGTCTCCTCGCGCAGAGCCGGCTGCCGAACGAGATTCACATCATCGACGACTGCAGCGCCGACCCCGCAGGCATCAGGGCGGCGAAGAAGATGCGCCGCGAGTTCGAGGCCAAAGGCGTCAAGTACACGGTCAGCGTGCAGCCCGAGAACAAGGGCAAGCGCGAGGCTCTCGCCCTCGGCTTCGAGGCGGCGCCGTACTCCGACATCTTCCTGTGCGTGGACTCGGACACGGTGCTCTCCCGGGACACGGTCCGCGAACTCCTGCTGCCGCTGGCCGACGAGCGCATCATGGCCTCCACCGGCATGGTGCTGGCGCTCAACCACGACAGCAACATTTTCACGCGCCTGCAGGACCTGCGCTACGGCAACTCATTCCTCTTCGAACGGGCCGCCTACTCGCGCCTGAAGTCGGTCCTGTGCTGCTGCGGCGCGCTCTCGGCCTACCGGGGCACGCTGGTGCGCAAGTACCTCCCGGACTTCCTCAACCAGCAGTTCCTGGGCAAGCCGGCCGTCTTCGGCGACGACCGCCGTATGACCAACTACTGCCTCATGGAAGGCCAGGTCGTCTTCCAGGAGACCGCCGTCGGCTACACGGCCGTCCCCGAGAAACTCCCGCACTTCCTGCGCCAGCAGGTCCGCTGGAACAAGTCCTTCTTCCGTGAGTCCCTGTGGGCCTTCCGGCACCAGAAGAAGTACCGGCCCGCCTTCTGGCTGACCTGCATGGAACTGGCGCTGTGGCTGGTCTTCGGCTCGGCGATGTTCTACTCGATGGTCATCACCCCGATCCTCCACCCGGAGCGGTTCGTCGCCCACATCGGTGACTACCTGGTCTTCATGGTGCTCATGGGCTACCTCCGCAATGTGCGGTACCTCGACTTCCCGCGCCGGGGCATGGGCTTCATCAAGCGGTTCGGCATGTTCCTGCTCGCGCCGATCTATGGCGTGATCCAGCTGACGCTGCTGACCCCGCTGCGGTTCTACGCCCTCCTCACCCTGCACAAGGGCAGTTGGGGTACCCGCCAGGGCGGCGTCGAGGTGTCCGTGGGGGGCGACCACGAGGCCGACGTGACGGAGATCTTCGAGGAAGAGGACCCGTACTCCGACAAGAAGGTCACCGAGACGCTCCAATTGATGCGCCTCGAAGGCGTGGCCCTGAGGCGCACGGCCCAACGCGTCGCCCCTGCCATCCCGCCGCAGCCGCAGCCACTGCCCGGCTACGACGAACAGCACGCCTACGCACCCCAGCAGCGTGTGTCCTGGGGGACGCCCGAACCGGCCGAACAGCCACAGCAGTGGCAGGGCGGGCAGTACGACCCGTACTACTCCGGCCAGGACGGCCGGCACGCCCAGCACCAGGGCGGGTACGTCGACCCTTCCTGGCAGCAGGGCAACGGGAACGGGCAGGGCTGGTAGAGCACAGCAAAGATGGGGGCGGTTCTTCGCAGAGCCGCCCCCATCTGCCGTGTCTACATGTAGTACGCCATCGCCTCCGCGACCGTCACCACGGGAATCCCCCGGTCCGCGATCGCCTTCATGAGCGTGTTGAGGCCGGTCTTGCTGATCTCCGTACTCGACGCCGGAGCTCCGTCGACGACTCGGTGCAGACAGAGGATGAGCCAGTCGCCGTTGGCGGCGCACCGGTCGAGCCGGCCGCCCGCTGCCGTCAGGTTCGCCAGCGCCGTACCGCCGATCCCTGAGCCATCGTTGATGCCGGTGAGCGCCTTGAGGCGGTAGGGCATGGCGGGGGCGAAGGACTCGATCGTCTCGGAGATGATGGACCGGGCCGTGGTGAAGTGCCGACCGGCTATCTGGTCGACTGGCACGCCGTCGGTGGTCTTCTCGAACGCGCCGTGCGGATAGGCGAAGTGCTCGCTGGTGAAGCCGTTCCCCACCAGCCACTCCCGCAGGGTCCGCAGGTCGTCGTCCACCTGCTGCGCGGTCAGCTTGCTGTAGCTCGCCGTGTGGGCGCTCGTCGCGTACGAGTGCCCGGCCATCTCCCAGCCTGAGAAGTCCTGCAGGGAGTGCATCTGATCCAGCGTCAGGAAGCTGCTGGTGCCGATCGCGTCGGCAATGTTGTAGACGGTGCCGGCGAAGCCGTAGGCGTCCATCACAGGGCGGGCCAGGCCGTGGACAGAGGTGTGGGAGTCGTCGAAGGTGATCGAGACGACTCCCTTCGGGAAGACGGAGGCGGTGTCGGGTATCAGCTCGACGGACTGCAGGTGGTATGTCACCGGGCCGCCTGCGTTGTCGTACACGGCGAACGACATGTCCGTGAAGCCGGTCGTGGTGGACGGGACCCCGGTTGATGAGAGCGAGTATGTGCCGACCGCGCTCGCGACGTCCGCCCATTGCAGGTGCACCGTCACCCATTCACCGGACTGGACGTAGTTCGTCGCCGTCGCGGAGTGGGTGTGGAACTGCCAGAGGAAGTAGTTCGCGAGGGAGCCGGTGCCCAGGTAGAAGGACAGCTTCGAGAGGTGCGTGGTGTCGTCGACCCGGAAGACGAGCCGGATCGCCTTGCCGGTGAGACTCGTCGCCGCTCCGCCGAGCTTGCGGACATACGACTGTTTGCCCGTGCCCGAGGTGGTCACCCGCACCGACTGCGTGCCGCGGACGAACACGGACGTGTCGTTCAGGTTGGCGGAGGCCGTGCCGGTGCCTGCGCCGGTCCAGCCGTGGCCGGGCTGGAACTGCTGGGACCAGGTGGCGCGGCGGTATCTGGGACGGTGCCCGGAGGGAGCGTACGTCGGTGGTGTGACCAGGCTTCCGATCCCTGCGGCCGCCGGGGCCGCTGCGGCGGGCTGGGCGGGCACAGTGCCCAGCGCCGCGCCCCCGGCGGCCACCAGACTCCCCGTTCCGGCCAACCGCAGCGCGGAGCGCCGACTCAACGCACGGGCGACCAGGGATTCTTCGTGGCTCATGCGAGCTCCCCCGTTCAGGAAGTGGTGTTGAAGTAGTTCATGCCGTTCTCGCTGAAGCTGTTGACCGCCGCGTCGATGTCGTCAAGGGACAGTGCTTCCTCGGCGTTGTAGTACAGCCAGTCGACCTTCATGTCCCAGGCGCGCTCGCCACCCTTGAACGGCAGATCGATGAACCACGTGTTGAAGTTCACGGACATGCCCGCACGCGGGGCGTACTTGCCACTGGTGGTGTAGAGCTTCTTGCCGTCCAGGCGGTACGTCACCACGTCGTCCTTGACGGTGATCACGATGGTGTGCCACCCGGCCAGGCTCTTGTTCGTCGTGTTGTACACGCGGTCGTCCACGGTGTGCCATGTCACGTTGTCGAGCTTGGGTCCGAGACGACCCCAGCCCCCGTTGGGCATGTACTCGTTGTCGAGCTCGCTGTAGGCCGTGCCCTTGCCGCCGATGGTGTAGAAGGTCTGGTTGACGTGGTCGCCGTCCTTGCCGGATGCTGGATCGTCGTTGAAGTACATTCGGGCGGCGTACGTCCCCGAGCGGAACTCCCTGCCGGAGGTGCCCACGCTGGCCTGCTTCGTGCCTGCCTTCGTACCGTCCGTACTGGCGCGCAGGTTGAGCACCTGGCCGTCGCCCAGGGCGTCCTTCTCGGCGGGGAAGCTGACGCCGTCGGCCGACCACGTGTCGTGGATGCCGGGGCCGCCGTCGCTGGTGCGGATGAGCCAGCCGTGCTTGAAGAGGGCGGGGTCCTTCGGGCCGGTGTAGTGGAAGTTGTCGAAGAGAACACCGGACGGGAGGGCCGGCGCCCGATCGGCGGCTGAGGCCTTCGGCGACTTCTCGTCGTCGTCCGGCTTCTTGCCGTCCGGCTCCTCGCCCCAGGTGAGTACCCCGCGCTTGTACGCGGTGACCTTCTTCGACTCCTTGTAGGTGGTCTTGTCCGCGTCGAAGGAGCGGTCGTTGGACTGGTTCAGCTTCTTGTGGTCGAGGCGGAACAGTTGCAGGTCGATGCCCTTGCTGTTGGCACCGGACTTCAAAGTGCCCGCCTGGGCCGTGAACCTGATCTCCAGGCAGTGGTCGGCCGTGTCGGTCGGATTGTCCAACTCGGTCACCGTCCCAGCGACGTTCGAGCAGTCGAAGGCGGCCTGGACGCAGTTGAAGCCGTACGAGCCCTCGTCCGCGGTGAAGTAGTACCGCAGGGTCACGTCACTCAGCGGCAGTGGCTTCTTCGACTCGTTGAAGACCTCCAGCGACGGCTCGGCCGCCTCGGCCGTCGCGGGAGTGGCCGTCCGGTACCGGACGGTGAGCTCGGGTGGATCCGGGTTCGCCTTGCGCCAGATCGGATACAGCGCCGTGGCGCCGGCGGCCACGACAGCAACGAGGAGGAACAGCTTGATTCTGGGCCACACCCGACGTCGGGGTTGTTGGCGGCGGGTGGACGTCACGGATTTCCTCCGCAGGACAATGGGTGTTCCTGATCTGGCTGTGATCAAGAACGTGGGGTGAATATGAACGTTTGATCTGGCTGTGTGGAGATCCTAGCCCCAGGTGTACGGCAGGAGATGACATGCAGAAGGGACCCCCGCAGGTCATCCTCGTGCCCAGGCCGGACTTGACCCAGCCCCTCCACAGACAAGGGGGCGGGCCCGCACGGATCGGTACCGTGCGGGCCCGCCCCTTGTACGGGACCCCTGCTACGCCGGGACGCTCGCCACGCCCGGAGCCAGGAACCGCTTCCCGTTCACCCGCTCTGAGACGCCCTCGCGGTCCAGGTACGGCGTGATGCCGCCCAGGTGGAAGGGCCAGCCGGCGCCCGTGATCAGGCAGAGGTCGACGTCCTGGGCCTCGGCGACGACGCCCTCGTCGAGCATGAGCCCGATCTCCTGCGCCACCGCGTCCAGGACGCGCTCGCGGACCTGCTCCTCGGTCAGGACGACGTCGCCCTGCTTCAGCAGCGCCGCGACCTCCGGGTCCAGCTCCGGCTTGCCGCTGTCGTAGACGTAGAAGCCGCGCTTGCCCGCCTTGACGACAGCCGCGAGGTTCTCGGAGACCGTGAACCGGTCCGGGAAGGCCCTGTTGAGCGTCTCCGAGACGTGCAGGCCGATCGCCGGGCCGACCAGCTCCAGGAGGACCAGCGGGGACATCGGCAGGCCCAGGGGCTCCACCGCCTTCTCGGCGACCTCGACGGGCGTGCCCTCGTCGATCACGTTCTGGATCTCGCCCATGAAGCGGGTGAGGATGCGGTTCACGACGAACGCCGGGGCGTCCTTCACCAGAACCGCCGTCTTCTTCAGCTTCTTGGCCACCGCGAAGGCGGTCGCCAGCGAGGCGTCGTCCGTCTTCTCGCCGCGGACGATCTCCAGGAGCGGGAGGATCGCGACCGGGTTGAAGAAGTGGAAGCCCACGACCCGCTCGGGGTTCTTGAGCTTCGACGCCATCTCCGTCACCGAGAGGGAGGACGTGTTCGTCGCCAGGATCGCGTGCGCCGGGGCGACCGCCTCGACCTCCGCGAACACCTGCTGCTTGACGCCGATCTCCTCGAAGACGGCCTCGATGACGAAGTCGGCGTCGGAGAAGCCCTCGGCCTTGTCCAGCACACCGGTGACCAGCGCCTTCAGGCGGTTGGCCTTGTCCTGGTTGATACGGCCCTTGCCGAGCAGCTTGTCGATCTCGGCGTGGACGTAGCCCACACCCTTGTCGACGCGCTCCTGGTCGATGTCCGTGAGGACGACCGGGACCTCCAGGCGGCGCAGGAAGAGCAGCGCGAGCTGGGAGGCCATCAGACCGGCGCCGACGACACCGACCTTGGTGACCGGTCGGGCCAGCGACTTGTCCGGCGCGCCCGCCGGACGCTTGCCGCGCTTCTGCACCAGGTTGAACGCGTAGATACCGGCGCGCAGTTCGCCGCCCATGATCAGGTCGGCGAGTGCCTTGTCCTCGGCGTCGTAGCCCTGCTGCAGGTCGCCGTTCTTGGCGGCGGCGATGATGTCGAGGGCGCGGTAGGCGGCCGGAGCGGCGCCGTGCACCTTGCCGTCGGCGATGAAGCGGCCCTTGGCGACGGCCTGGTCCCAGGCCTCGCCGCGGTCGATCACCGGGCGCTCGACCTCGACGTCGCCCTTCAGCACCTGGGCGGTCCAGATCAGCGACTGCTCAAGGAAGTCGGCGCCCTCGAAGATGGCGTCGGCGATGCCGAGGTCGAATACCTGCTGACCCTTGAGCTGCTTGTTCTGGTTGAGGGAGTTCTCGATGATGACCGAGACGGCCTTGTCGGCGCCGATCAGGTTCGGCAGCAGGGTGCAGCCGCCCCAGCCGGGGACCAGGCCGAGGAAGACCTCGGGGAGCGAGAAGGCGGGCAGCGCCTTCGACACGGTCCGGTAGTTGCAGTGCAGACCGACCTCGACGCCGCCGCCCATCGCGGCGCCGTTGTAGTACGCGAAGGTCGGGACCGCGATGCCGGACAGGCGCTTGAAGACCTCGTGGCCGCCCTTGCCGATGGCGAGCGCGTGGTCGTACTCCTTGAGGAGCTCGACGCCCTTGAGGTCCGCGCCGACGGCGAAGATGAACGGCTTGCCGGTGATGCCGACGCCGACGATCTCGCCGGCCGCGGCCTCCTTCTCGACCTGGTCGATCGCGGCGTTGAGGTTCGCGAGCGAGGCCGGGCCGAAGGTCGTCGGCTTGGTGTGGTCGAAGCCGTTGTCCAGGGTGATGAGGGCGAAGCGCCCCGCACCGAACGGCAGGTCGAGGTGGCGTACGTGCGCGGACGTCACGACCTCGTCGGGGAACAGCTCGGCCGCCCCCTTCAGAAGCTCAGCGGTGGTGCTCACTTGTCCCCCTCGAAGTGCGGGTTCTCCCAGATGACCGTCGCGCCCATGCCGAAGCCGACGCACATGGTGGTCAGGCCGTAGCGGACCTGAGGCTGCTCCTCGAACTGGCGGGCCAGCTGCGTCATCAGACGGACGCCGGAGGAGGCGAGCGGGTGACCGAAGGCGATCGCGCCGCCGTACTGGTTGACGCGCTCGTCGTCGTCCGCGATGCCGTAGTGGTCGAGGAAGGCCAGGACCTGGACGGCGAAGGCCTCGTTGATCTCGAAGAGTCCGATGTCGGAGATCGACAGGCCCGCCTGGGCGAGTGCCTTCTCCGTGGCCGGGATCGGGCCGTAGCCCATGACCTCCGGCTCGACGCCGGCGAAGGCGTACGCGACGAGGCGCATCTTCACCGGCAGGCTGTTCTCGCGGGCGAAGTCCTCGGACGCGATCAGCGAGGCGGTGGCGCCGTCGTTCAGACCGGCGGCGTTGCCCGCGGTCACCCGGCCGTGGACGCGGAACGGGGTCTTCAGGCCCTGGAGGTTCTCCAGCGTCGTGCCCGGGCGCATCGGCTCGTCCGCGGTGACCAGGCCCCAGCCGGTCTCGCCGGCCTCCGGGTTGGTCCGGCGCACCGAGATCGGCACCAGGTCGGCCTGGATCTTGCCGTCGGCGTACGCCTTGGCGGCCTTCTCCTGGGAGCGCACCGCGTACTCGTCGGCGCGCAGCTTGGTGATCTGCGGGTAGCGGTCGTGCAGGTTCTCCGCGGTCATGCCCATGAACAGGGCGGACTCGTCGACCAGCTTCTCGCTGACGAACCGCGGGTTCGGGTCCACGCCCTCGCCCATCGGGTGGCGGCCCATGTGCTCGACACCGCCCGCGACGGCGACGTCGTACGCCCCGAAGGCGACGGAGCCGGCGACCGTGGTGACGGCGGTCAGGGCGCCGGCGCACATGCGGTCGATGGAGTAGCCGGGCACGGAGGTCGGCAGGCCCGCGAGGATGCCGGCCGTGCGGCCGATGGTCAGGCCCTGGTCACCGATCTGCGTGGTCGCGGCGATGGCGACCTCGTCGATCTTCTTCGGGTCGAGACCGGGGTTGCGGCGCAGCAGCTCCCGGATCGCCTTCACGACAAGGTCGTCGGCGCGGGTCTCGTGGTAGATGCCCTTCGGGCCCGCCTTGCCGAACGGGGTACGGACGCCGTCGACGAAGACGACGTCCCTGACGGTACGAGGCACGATGGCTCTCCTCCAGGTGCGGGATGGCACTGCTGCGATGCGCTGAGCGCGCGCTCAGGAACCATGCTACTTGTGGGTAACGTAGCTGCCCAGTCCCGCAGGGCCAAGCGGTGAAGGTCACACCCGCGGCCCGTTCCTCTCCAAGTCGAACCAGGATCTTGGCGTGATCCCGCCGTCCCTGTTCCGCTTACGCACCCTTGGCGGACAGCGCCGCCACCAGCACCGGCGTCACCTGCTCGACCTGCCACGCCCGAGCCCCGTATCCCGCAAGAGCAGCCTCCACCGACGTGGCGTCGACACTCTTCGGCGGCTCCCAGCAAACCCTCCGCACCGTGTCCGGCGCGATCAGGTTCTCCTGAGGCATGCTGAGCCGTTCGGCAAGCGCGGACACCGCGGCCCGCGCCGCGGACAACCGGGCAGCGGCCGCCGGATCCTTGTCGGCCCACGCCCGCGGCGGCGGAGGGCCCGTCACAGGCTGCCCCGGCTGCGGCAACTGCGCATCGGACAGCGCCTTCGCCCGATCCACCGCGGCCTGCCACTGCTCCAGCTGCCGCCGTCCCGTACGGTGCCCGAACCCGTTCAACCCGGCGAGGGCGTGCACGTTGGCCGGAAGAGAGAGCGCGGCCTCCACAATGGCCGCGTCACTGAGCACCTTGCCAGGGGACACGTCCCGTCGTTGGGCGATCCGGTCCCGGGTCTGCCAGAGTTCCCGCACGACGGCGAGCTGACGGCGCCGCCGCACCTTGTGCATGCCGGACGTACGGCGCCACGGATCCTTGCGCGGCTCGGCCGGCGGCGCGGCCGCGATCGCGTCGAACTCCTGCCGGGCCCATTCCAGCTTGCCCTGCCGGTCCAGCTCCTTCTCCAGCGCGTCGCGCAGGTCGACCAGAAGTTCGACGTCGAGGGCCGCGTACCGCAGCCAGGGCTCGGGGAGGGGCCGGGTCGACCAGTCGACGGCGGAGTGCCCCTTCTCGAGGACGAAACCCAGCACGCTCTCGACCATCGCACCCAGTCCGACCCGTGGGAAACCGGCGAGGCGTCCGGCCAGCTCGGTGTCGAACAGCTGTGTCGGCACCATGCCTATCTCGCGCAGACAGGGCAGGTCCTGGGTGGCGGCGTGCAGCACCCACTCCACGCCGGACAGCTCCGCGCCGAGCGCCGACAGGTCGGGGCAGGCCACGGGGTCGATCAGTGCGGTGCCCGCACCCTCGCGGCGCAGCTGTACGAGATAGGCGCGCTGGCCGTAGCGATAGCCGGAGGCGCGCTCGGCGTCGACGGCGACGGGGCCGGAGCCGGCGGCGAAGGCGGCGATCATCGTGGCGAGGGAGGCCTCGTCCGCGATCACGGGCGGGATGCCCTCACGCGGTTCGAGCAGAGGTATGGGCTCAGGACTGGCCTCAGGACTGGGCGCCCCCGTAGCAGAAGATCCGCCGTCGTCCGGAGGGGCGCCTCCGGTGGTTCGCAGTGATGTGTCTGCTGCGGTCTTTTGGGCGTCGGTCACCTGTCAAGGGTATCCGTGTGTGGACAGCGCCCGCCGACGGAACGTTCCGTCGGCGGGCGGGCGGGGGTCGTAAACCAGTCATGTCAGTGAACAATCAAAGTGAGCGGGCGTGAACCGCCGGTCGTCGGATCAGTGGATGATGCCGGTGCGCAGCGCCACCGCGACCATTCCGGCGCGGTCGCCCGTGCCGAGCTTGCGGGCGATGCGGGCGAGGTGGCTCTTGACGGTCAGTGCGGACAGGCCCATGGAGACGCCGATCGCCTTGTTCGACTGACCCTCCGCGACCAGCCGCAGGACCTCGACCTCGCGGCCGGACAGCTCGCGGTAGCCGCCCGGGTGGCTCGGGGCACCCGGGGGGCGGCGGTGCAGGCGGGCGGCGGCCGCGCCGATGGGGGCGGCACCGGGCCGGGTGGGGAGCCCGACGTTGGTGCGGGTGCCGGTGACGACGTAGCCCTTGACGCCGCCCGCGAGGGCGTTGCGCACGGCGCCGATGTCGTCGGCGGCGGAGAGGGCGAGCCCGTTGGGCCAGCCCGCGGCGCGGGTCTCCGACAGGAGGGTGAGGCCCGAGCCGTCGGGGAGGTGGACGTCGGCGACGCAGATGTCGCGGGGGTTGCCGATGCGGGGACGAGCCTCCGCGACGGACGAGGCCTCGATGACATCGCGCACACCGAGCGCCCAGAGGTGGCGGGTGACGGTGGAGCGGACGCGCGGGTCGGCCACGACCACCATGGCGGTCGGCTTGTTCGGGCGGTAGGCGACCAGGCTTGCGGGCTGCTCGAGGAGAACGGACACCAGGCCTCCTGGGGTGCGGGAGTGGGCCGGCTTGTGGGGGGTGAAGCCGGGACGAACCGTGCTTTCAAGGTCACAGTCGTCTTCGGCACCAACCCCGTCCGCCTTTAGGGGATGATCACGATCTAGTGAGTAACAATCCGTGCAATTCGGACGCGCGATCGATCATCCGAAGATCGAGTCGGTTCGGTCCGGCGCACTTCATGGCGGAAAGTGGCCGTATCGACAAAGAGATCACCAAGATTGTTTAGGAGGGGGGCGGCACGTCAGCGTGACTGCGGCCCCCGGCGCTGCGGCAGCGTCACCACCGACGCGTCCCCCGGACCGGCCGGCGGCAGGCCCGCGACCTGGGCCAGCAGATCGCACCACGAGGCCAGGTGCGCCGCCGTGTCCGGCACCCCGCCCAGCCCCTCCCGGGGCGTCCAGGACGCGCGGATCTCGATCTGCGAGGCAGCCGGGCGCGCGGACAGGCCGCCGAAGTAGTGGGAGCTCGCGCGCGTGACGGTGCCGCTCGGCTCGCCGTACGCCAGCCCGCGCGCCTGCAGCGCGCCCGTCAGCCACGACCAGCACACGTCGGGCAGCAGCGGGTCGGCGGCCATCTCCGGCTCCAGCTCCGCACGCACCAGCGTCACCAGGCGGAAGGTGCCGTGCCATGCGTCGTGCCCGGCCGGGTCGTGCAGCAGCACCAGCCGCCCGTCGGCCAGGTCCTGGTCACCGTCGACGACCGTGGCCTCCAGCGCGTACGAGAACGGTGCGAGGCGCTGCGGGGCGGGGGTCGGCTCCACCTCGATCTGCGGCCGCAGCCGCGCGGTCCTCAGCGCGTCGACGGCAGCCCGGAAGGGCGGCGGAGCCGCACCCCCCGCATGCGGGTCCCCCTCGTTCGCATCGTCCATCCCGTCAGCGCCGTCCGACAGTCGTCCCTGAGCCGCAGCCATGCGGGGAAGATTAAGGGGAACGGGGGCTTCGCGCAGGGCAAGACACCCCTTGGGCCGCAGCCACGTCGGCTTCCGGGGCGTGCGAGACTTGCCGTCGTGAGCGCCAACGACACCCCCCCGGGCAAGAAGCCGACGCAGCCGGCAGCCACGTACGACTCCGCCTTCCTCAAGGCATGCAGGCGTGAGCCCGTGCCGCACACGCCCGTGTGGTTCATGCGGCAGGCCGGGCGCTCCCTGCCGGAGTACCGCAAGGTGCGCGAGGGTGTCCCGATGCTCGAGTCCTGCATGCGCCCCGAGCTGGTCACCGAGATCACGCTCCAGCCGGTCCGCCGGCACAACGTGGACGCGGCGATCTACTTCAGCGACATCGTCGTCCCGCTCAAGGCCATCGGCATCGACCTCGACATCAAGCCCGGCGTCGGCCCGGTCGTCGAAAACCCCGTTCGCGCCAGGTCCGACCTGGACCGGCTGCGCGACCTGGCTCCCGAGGACGTCTCCTACGTCACCGAGGCGATCGGCCTGCTCACCGCCGAACTCGGCGCCACCCCGCTCATCGGTTTCGCCGGCGCGCCTTTCACCCTCGCGAGCTACCTCGTCGAGGGCGGCCCGTCCCGCACGTACGAGAACGCCAAGGCGATGATGTACGGCGACCCCGAGCTCTGGGCCGACCTGCTCGACCGTCTCGCGGACATCACCGCCGCGTTCCTGAAGGTCCAGATCGAGGCGGGCGCGAGTGCCGTCCAGCTCTTCGACTCCTGGGTCGGCGCGCTGGCACCGGCGGACTACCGGCGCTCGGTGATGCCGGCCTCGGCCAAGGTCTTCCAGGCCGTCGCGGAGTACGGCGTCCCCCGCATCCACTTCGGCGTCGGCACCGGCGAGCTGCTGAACCTCATGGGCGAGGCGGGCGCGGACGTCGTCGGCGTCGACTGGCGCGTCCCGCTCGACGAGGCCGCCCGCCGAGTCGGCCCCGGCAAGGCGCTGCAGGGCAACCTCGACCCGACGGTCCTCTTCACCACGACACAGGCCGTCGAGGCCAAGGCCCGCGAGGTCCTCGACGCGGCGGCGGGACTCGAGGGCCACGTCTTCAATCTCGGCCACGGCGTCATGCCGTCCACCGACCCGGACGCCCTCACCCGGCTCGTGGAGTACGTCCACACGCAGACCGCTCGCTGAGCGAAGCTCACCACGTGTGCCGGGGGCGCGCCCGCCTGCCGAACAGCCGGCCGCGCGGCTCCGGCGGCGGTGGCGTGCCCGGCCGCAGCGGCCAGGCGAGCAGCATCCCGGCCAGGAAGCCGACGATGTGCGCCGCGTACGCCACGGTGCCGGCGTCGGAGACGCCCTCGCCGGAGGAGTACACCGCCTGCAGCACGAACCAGAAGCCCAGCACCAGCCAGGCGGGCAGCCGCAGCGGCAGGAAGATCAGGAACGGGACGAGGACCCAGACCCTCGCCTTCGGATACAGCACGAGATAGGCGCCCAGTACACCCGCGATCGCCCCGGACGCGCCGATCAGCGGATCGCCCGAGTCGTCGTTGAGGAGCGCGAAGCCGTACGCCGCCGCGTAGCCGCAGGCGACGTAGAACAGCGCGAACCGGATGTGCCCCATGCGGTCCTCGATGTTGTTGCCGAAGATCAGCAGGAACAGCATGTTGCCCAGCAGGTGCAGCCAGCTGCCGTGCAGGAACATCGCGGTGAGGACGGACAGGGCCGGGGACTTGTCGTAGCTCGGTGGGCCCACCACACAGCCCGCGCCGTGCGTGCCCACGCCCACGTCGCCCGTGGGGACCACCCTCGGCATCTGATGGTGGATCAACTCCTGGGGCACCGCCGCGTAGTGGTCCAGGAACGCCTGCAGATGGCACAGCTGGGACAGGCTGCTGTCGCCCGCCACGGAACCGGCGACACCGGGCGTGGACAGGAAGACGTACACGTTCGCGGCGATCAGCGCGTACGTCACCCAGGGGGTGCGGCGCACCGGGTTCACGTCATGGACGGGGATGACCACAAGGAAGTACTGCCCCCGATGAGCCGGGCGAACCGGTGAACGCGGGCACGCGCGCGTGCGTATGACTCGGCAACCGCCCGCGGCACGGGGAAGGCGCGTCGCGGGGACGACGTGAGGAACAGGCGATGAACGACCGAGTTACTCCTGCGATGCACGCCCTGCCCGACGGCGAGGCGGAGATCTCGCTGGTGCTGCGGCTGCCCTGGGAGGACGTGGCGCGCCTCGGCCAGGAGGCGGGGCGGCTTGCCTCGCAGATGCAGCGGCCGGTGACGCTGGATGAGGCGGTGAGTCACCGGTTGCGGTCGACCCGGCCGGCCGCGGCTCATGCGAAGCCGGGAGGTGAGCAGCCGGCGGCCGTGGCTCCCAGTGCATCTGTGGCTTCCTTGCCGCGGATCAGCGGGACGGCTTAGGAGCGTTGCGGGGTGCGGGGGCTGGTCGCACCCACGCGGCGGAGCCGCGTATCGACACAGCCCCGCGCCCCTAACGGCGTTGCCCTACCGCTCTTGCGGCCTTGCGGGCAGCCACCAGCACCGGATCCCACACCGGTGAGAACGGCGGCGCGTAACCCAGGTCCAAGGCCGTCATCTGTTCCACCGTCATGCCGGCCGTCAGGGCCACCGCGGCGATGTCGACGCGCTTGCCCGCGCCCTCCCTGCCGACGATCTGCACGCCGAGCAGCCGCCCCGTGCGGCGCTCGGCGAGCATCTTCACCGTCATGGGGGAGGCGCCGGGGTAGTAGCCCGCGCGGCTGGTCGACTCAATGGTGACCGTTTCGAACTGCAGGCCGGCCCTGCGCGCGTCCTTCTCGCGCAGGCCCGTGCGGGCGATCTCGAGGTCGCACACCTTGCTCACGGCCGTGCCCACCACGCCCGGGAAGGTGGCGTAGCCGCCGCCCACGTTCGTGCCTATGACCTGGCCGTGCTTGTTGGCGTGCGTGCCGAGGGCGATGTGGCGTTGCTGCCCGGAGACCAGGTCGAGGACCTCGACGCAGTCGCCGCCGGCCCAGATGTCCTCGTGGCCGCGCACGCGCATCGACTGGTCGGTGAGCAGGCCGCGGTGGTCGCCGAGGGGCAGTCCCGCGGCCTCGGCGAGGGCGGTCTCCGGGGTGACGCCGATGCCGAGGACGACGACGTCCGCCGGGTACTCGGCGTCCTCCGTGGCCACCGCCCGGACCCGGCCGTCCTCACCCGTGAGCACCTTGGTGACCTCGGCGTCGTCGACCATGGTGATACCCATGCCCTCCATGGCCTCGTGCACCAGCCGGCCCATGTCGGGATCGAGCGTGGACATCGGCTCCTTGCCGCGGTTGACCACGGTCACCGAGTAGCCGCGGTTGATGAGCGCCTCGGCCATCTCCACGCCGATGTAGCCCGCGCCGATGACCACCGCGCGCCGGCCACGCGCGCGCGTGAGCGTGTCCAGGAGCGCCTGGCCGTCGTCGAGGGTCTGCACGCCGTGCACGCCCGGGGCGTCGGCGCCCGGCATGTCCGGCCGGACCGGGCGGGCGCCGGTCGCGATCACGAGTTTGTCGTACGACGTCCAGGACTCGTCCCCGGAATCGACGTCCCGCGCGCTCACTCCCCGCCGTTCCACGTCGATCGCCGTGACCTCGGTGCGCAGGCGTACGTCGATGCCCCGCGCGCGGTGTTCCTCCGGCGTACGCGCGATGAGCCGGTCGCGTTCCGTGACGTCTCCGCCCACCCAGTAAGGGATGCCGCACGCCGAGAAGGACGTGAAGTGACCGCGCTCGTAGACCACGATCTCCAGCTCGTCGGGGCCCTTGAGGCGGCGCGCCTGCGACGCGGCGGACATCCCCGCCGCGTCGCCGCCGATCACGACCAGCCGTTCCCTCGAAGCGTGCGCGCTGCTCATGTTCATGCGAACACGCTACGGCGACGCCGCATTTCAGTCCTGCTCACCCGGCTCCTGCGCGCGCGGGGCCTCCGGCGCCGGACGGGCCGTGGGCAGCGGGCCCAGTGCGCCCGTCGCGGGTGCGGGAGCCGGGCGGCGCGGCAGCCGGGGCCGGACCAGGCGCAGCCACACCAGAAGGACCAGCACGGCCACCGCGGCGAACGGCAGCACCGCGCCGAGTACCACGGCGATCCAGCGCAGCATGGTCACGAACGCGTGCCAGGCGCCCGCGAGCGCGTCCAGGAACCCGGGATCGTCGTCCTTCTCGGCCTTCTTCACCGGAGTCCGGGTCAGGGAGACGGTGATGGTGGCCATGGACGTGCGGTCCTTCAGGGACGCCTGCTGGGCGAGCAGCGCCTCGAGGTCGGCCTCCCGGCTGCTCAGCTCGCCCTCCAGGGTCACGACGTCGCTCAGCTTGGTGGCCCGGTCCATCAGTTCGCGGATCCGGGCCACGCTGGCACGCTGCGACTGGATGCGGCTCTCCACGTCGACGACCTGGTCGGTGACGTCCTGGGCCTTCGCGGCGCGGTCGAGGAGCCTGCCCGTCCCCTCCAGGTCGGCGAGGACCTGCTCGTACCGTTCGGTGGGCACGCGCAGGACGACACGGGTCTGCTCGTTGCCCTTCTCGTCCCGGGTGGTGGTCTCGTCGGCGACGTAGCCGCCCGCGTTCTCGGTGGCGGTGCGGGCCTGGTCGAGGGCCTTCGGCACGTTCTTGACCTGCACGGTCAGCGACGCGGTGCGGATGATGCTGTTCGCGGTGAGCTTGGGCGGCGTGCTCGACTTCGCGCCGCTCGCCCGGCCGGCGTCCCCGGCGCCCTCCGGCGCCACGGCCTCCCCCTTGCTGTCGGCGGCCTTGCCGTCGGAGCTACTGGCTCCCATGTCGTTCGCGCCGCTGCATCCGGTGAGCGCGAGGGCGGCGAGCAGGATCCCGGCCAGAGCCCGGCCGGGTCGTCGTGCGGAACGTTGTGCGCGCATGCGGGCGTACCCCCCGAGGGTTGTGACGACTGACGTTCCTTCGACGCCGGGACGGGCCGGGACGTTGGGGTGGAACGGTTCCGATGCGGTCACGGTCGGGACTCGGCAGGGCCACATGGCCCTGGCACGACGGTCGGTGGCGTCTGAGAGGGTGGAGCCATGAGCGGATCACGTACGGGCCCGGGGCATGTCGTCGTCATCGGAGCCGGGATCGCGGGGCTGGCGGCCGCGCACCGGCTGCTGCAGCGCGGTGCGCGCGTGACCGTGCTCGAGGCGTCCGAGCGGGTCGGCGGCAAGCTGCTGCCCGGCGAGATCGCGGGCGTGCGGGTGGACCTCGGCGCCGAGTCGATGCTGGCGCGCCGCCCCGAGGCGGTGGCCCTCGCGCGCGAAGTGGGCCTCGCCGACCGTCTGCAGCCCCCCGCCACCGCCACCGCCTCCCTCTGGACCCGCGGTGCCCTGCGCCCCATGCCGAAGGGGCATGTGATGGGAGTCCCGGGCACCGCGTCCGCCCTGACCGGCGTGCTGTCCGACGAGGGCCTCGCCCGTATCGAGCGCGACGCCGACCTGCCGCGCACGGAGGTCGGCGACGACGTGGCGGTGGGGGAGTACGTGGCGGCACGGCTGGGCCGCGAGGTCGTCGACCGCCTGGTCGAGCCCCTGCTCGGCGGTGTGTACGCGGGCGACGCCTATCGCATCTCGATGCGCTCGGCGGTCCCCCAGCTCTTCCAGGTCGCCAGGACGCACAGCTCCCTGACCGAAGCGGTCCGCGAGATCCAGGCCAAGGCGGCCGCCAACCAGCAGACCGGCCCGGTGTTCATGGGCATCGAGGGCGGCGTCGGCCAACTGCCGCTCGCGGTCGCCGAGTCGGTGCGCATGAGGGGCGGCGAGATTCTGACCGGGGCGCCGGTGAGCGAGCTGCGACGGGAGTCTCCCGGGGGCTGGCGCGTCGTCACCGGTGACCGCGTGCTGCACGCCGACGCCGTGGTCGTCGCCGTCCCCGCGCCCGCCGCCGCCGAACTGCTCCGCGCCGAGGCCCCCGCGGCCGCCGCCGAACTCACCGGCGTCGAGTACGCCTCGATGGCGCTGGTCAGCCTCGCCTACCGCCGCGCCGACATCGCCCTCCCCGAAGGCAGCGGTTTCCTCGTGCCGCCCGTCGACGGGCGCACCATCAAGGCGTCGACGTTCGCCTCGCAGAAGTGGGGCTGGATCGCCGACGAGGACCCGGACGTGCTCGTGCTGCGCACGTCCGTCGGGCGCTACGGCGAGACGGAGATCCTGGGCCGCGACGACGCCGCCCTCGTGGACGTCTCCCGGCACGACCTGAAGGCCGCCATCGGCCTCGACGCCACCCCCCTCGAAACCCGGGTCACCCGCTGGACCGACGGCCTGCCCCAGTACCCCGTCGGCCACCACGCGCGCGTGGCCCGCATCCGCGAGCACGTCGCCGAGCTCCGGGGCCTTGCCGTGTGCGGCGCGCAGTACGACGGCGTCGGCATCCCGGCGTGCATCGCGAGCGCGTACGCCGCGGTGGACCAGATCCACGGTGACCTGGCCGGTGTGCAGGAGCTCACCGCCCACCCGGTGCAGAGTCTGCACGGAGGAGCAGGAGAATAGGGACCATGAGTGACGACGCCCCCACCACCGAGTCCGGCAGGATCCCGAACAAGGGCAAGCTGGCCAAGGACCTCAACGAGGTCATCCGCTACACGCTCTGGTCGGTCTTCAAGCTGAAGGACGCGCTGCCCGAGGACCGCGCGGGCTACGCCGACGAGGTCCAGGAGCTGTTCGACCAGCTCGCCGCCAAGGACGTGACGATCCGCGGCACGTACGACGTGTCCGGGCTGCGCGCCGACGCCGACCTCATGATCTGGTGGCACGCCGAGACCAGCGACCAGTTGCAGGAGGCGTACAACCTCTTCCGTCGCACCAAGCTGGGCCGCGCGCTCACGCCGGTGTGGTCGAACATGGCGCTGCACCGCCCCGCCGAGTTCAACCGCTCGCACATCCCGGCGTTCCTCGCCGACGAGACGCCCCGCAACTATGTCAGCGTCTACCCCTTCGTGCGCTCCTACGACTGGTACCTGCTGCCCGACGAGGACCGCCGCCGCATGCTCGCCGACCACGGCAAGATGGCCCGCGGCTTCCCGGACGTCCGCGCCAACACGGTCGCCTCGTTCTCGCTCGGCGACTACGAGTGGATCCTCGCCTTCGAGGCCGACGAGCTGTACCGCATCGTCGACCTCATGCGCCACCTGCGCGCCTCCGAGGCCCGCATGCACGTACGCGAGGAGGTCCCGTTCTTCACGGGCCGCCGGAAGTCGGTGACCGAGCTGGTCGCCGGGCTGGCCTAGCCGAATCAACGATGGTGGGTACCCGCGCCCCTCAGGGGCGCGGGGCTGCGTCGATATGCGGCTCCGCCGCGTGGGCGCGATCAACCACACACGACCCGCGGACGTTCGACCACGCTACGGCCTGGGCTCGGAATGCGCCGCACACGCCGCCCGCCGCCCCGGCACCCGCCCTTCCAGCAGGTACGCCTCGAGGTGCCCGTTGACACAAGGGTTCGGCCCACCCGCGAGACCGTGCATCCCCGAGTCCCGCTCGGTCACCAGCACCGAACCGGCGAGGCGCCGGCGCAGCTCGAGCGCACCGTCGTACGGCGTGGCCGCATCCCGCTCGGCGGCCAGGATCAGGGTCGGCGGCAGCTCGCCCGGCCCGGTCCGTACGTCCCGCGGCTGCTGACGGGGCGCCTGCCAGTAGGCGCACGGCAGGTTCGTCCACACGTTGTCCCAGGTCCCGAAGGGCGCCACGCGCGCGAGCCGGGTGTTGTCGCGGTCCCAGACGTTCCAGTCCGTCGGCCAGGGCGCGTCGTTGCACTCGACGGCCGTGTAGACCGCGTTCGCGTTCTCCGCCTCGGCCGCCGCCTCCGCCACCGGCGCGGCCTGCTCGACCAGTGGTTTCGGATCGCCCTTCAGATATGCCGACAGCGCCCGGGCGCGCTGCGGCCAGTAGTCGTCGTAGTACCCGGCCTGCAGAAACGCCGCCTGCAGCTCCGCGGGTCCGACCTTTCCGCCCGCCGGCTTCTCCGAAAGCCGCGCCCGTGCCTTCTCGTAACTCGTCTGCACGGCCTCGGCCGTGTCGCCCAGTTCGTACGCGTCGTCGTGCCGGGCGATCCACTCCCGGAAGTCCGTCCAGCGGTCCTCGAACGCCGCCGACTGGTCGAGGTTGTTGCGGTACCAGATCTGCGCCGGGTCGGGGTTCACCGCCGAGTCGAACACCATTCGCCGTACGTGCGAGGGAAACATCGTCGCGTACAGCGCGCCGAAGTAGGTGCCGTACGACGCCCCCATGAACGTCAGCTTCGGCTCGCCGAGCGCGGCCCGCAGCACGTCCAGGTCGCGGGCGTTGTTCAGCGAGTTGTAGTGCCGCAGCGCGTCGCCGGCCCGCTGGGCGCAGCCGCGCGCGTAGGCCTTGGCCTGGGCGATGCGCTCCTGCTTGTACGACTCGGAGGGGTGCGTCGGCGCCTGGGACGGTCCCTTGAAGAAGCGTCTGGGGTCCTGGCAGGACAGGGGCGCGGAGCGGCCCACCCCGCGAGGGTCGTAGCCGACCAGGTCGTACGCCGCGGCGATGCGCTTCCACTCCGGCAGCAGGCCGACGAGAGGGAAGTACAGGCCGGAGCCGCCCGGTCCGCCGGGGTTGTGGACCAGGGCGCCCTGGCGGGGCACCCTGTGCTTGCCGTTGCGGGGATCGCGGTGCGTGGCCCGCACCCGGCTGACGACCAGTTCGATCTGCTTGCCGTCCGGGTGCGCGTAGTCGAGTGGGACCTTCAGCGTGCCGCACTGCATGGTTCCCGGCAGATCCTGCTCCTTGGCGCACTTGCCGAAGTCGATGCCCGCCGCCGTGGCGCGCTCCGCGGCGGCCGCGGTGCCGTGCCGCTCGGCCGCCGCCGCGTCGGGGACGCCCGGGGCGCCGCCGGCCGGTGCTGCGGCGAGGGCGGTCAGGAGCAAGGACCCGGCTGCCGAGTAGAGGGCGGCGGCTCGCATGGCGTATCCCTTCGATGCACGACGGCGACAAAAGGGATGTTTCGTCGGCGCTTTGGGGAAGGCAAGCACCGCCCGGGGGTGTCGGCGTCATTGCCCCCGTGCGCCGACCCGGGGCGTCCGTGAGTCAGTCGCGCGGCTCGCCGTACTCGCGGTGCGCGAACGCGGCGCGCAGGTCCGGTTCGCCGACCGCGCGGATACCGCGCACGGCGACGGAGGCCAGGTACGTACGGTCGTCGCCGGGGCCGCCGATGCGCTGCGTCAGGGCGCCGAGCAGCCGCTGCCCGGCCGGCGAGGCCCAGCGCGAGTACGGGTGGACCTCGACCCGTGCGATCGCCAGACAGCTCAGGGTGAGCGCCAGAGGGAGCGCGAACCAGAGGGCGACCAGGTGGCGTGGCATGGCCGACGGAGCGGGCATCAGCAGCGCGGTGACCCCGAGCGCGAGGACGACCAGGGCCGCGATCCGCACCTGCCGGACTCCGGCCGCGACGGTCGTACGCGCCCCGTCGGGCACGGCCAGACCGGCGCTGACGAGCCGGTCGGCGAGGCTGCGCACCGCGTCGGCGGCGGCCGCGGCGGCCCGCACGGGAGCGATGCGCGACTGCCCCTCGGGCCCGATCGCCCCGATCACGGACCGCTCGATGTCGTCCCGGCCGCGCGGGTCCACGACGGTCGCCCATCCCGTGTGGGCGAGCAGCAGCCGGCGCTGCCGCGCCATGGACACCAGGGTCAGATCGGCGACCCGCGCGGGCCCGCCGGACAGGAACGCCGCCTCGTAGAGCGTCAGATCGTGTCCCCGGGCCGCGTCCGTGTCGACGGTCGCCGCGTGCACGGCGGCCAGGCACAGCCGTGTGCACGCCGTGCCGGCGACGGCCCAGGCCAGCAGCAGGAGAAGGACCCAGAACATGCCGCGTTTCTATGCCAAGGGGCTCGAGCGACGCTATGCCCTGTTCACCATCCGGACGGAGCGTTGTGGGTATGTGACGTTCCGCTTGCCGCCGGGGCTACGGGAGCGGGCTGGAGGCGGCCGGTGGCAGCGTGTAGGTCGGCGACGGGACGACCGGGACGGCGGGGGCCGGGGCGGTCGTCGGGCCGGGCGGGCCGGGGGAGTTGGTGATCGGGGGCGTGCTCGCGGCGGCCATGTCCCTCGCCAGGGCGTCGAAGTCGACGTACCCGGTGGCCTCCAGGACCTTGATGTGGTCCAGCACGGTGGTGTTGGCGTCGTCGGCGAGGTCCCGCACCAGCGAGTTGCGGGTGCCGGCCCGGACCTGCGCGACGACGGAGAAGACCCGGCCGTGCGCCAGCCGCAGGATGTTGGTGAACTCGCGGTCGAAGTCCACGCCCTGCGCCGCGTTCAGTTCGCCGAGCCAGCCCTGCTGCTGGTCGTTGGGTTCGTTGGGCAGTTCGAGCCCGAGCCGCGAGGCGACGCCGCGCACCCGTTCGTCCAGGAAGGCGTGCCCCTCGATCAGGTGCTGTCCCGCCGTCCGTACGGCCGGGGTCGTGCCCTTCTGCTGCGCCATCTGACCGGCGGGCAGCTCCCACAGCCCGGCCAGCCGGACCTTCGTGATGAACTCCCGGTCGAGCGCGGAGAGCGGCCCGTAGTTCGTCGACACGGTCTGCGCGTTCAGCACATCCAGCCCCGTCCCCGACCGGTCGGCGTACGACCAGATCGGAAAGACCAGCGCCAGCAGTGTCGCCGTCAGACCGGTGATGATGAGTCCGGTGCCACTGAATATGCCTCGGCCGTTGATGGGGGGTCGCGGTCGCATGGTGCCTGCCTCCTGCTTGCGGCACCGCACGCTAGTTGCTTCGTGTGCGGGATTGGCATATTACTTCGGCCGCTACGCCAACTGCCGTACGGGGGTGAAGGGTTGCAGGCGGGGGCATTATGGGGCGAATGGGGGAGTGGGATTGGTTGACATACGGTGAAATACGCCTCCGAAGGGGATGCCTGACCCGTGTGACCTGAACGGGGTGTTAATCCCGGCACACTTGGCGGTGAACGGGCGCGTAGACGCCGCTGTCCGTCAGCCCGCGGGCATGCGTGCCGCACGGGGTGGCACGGGTGGGCGCGGGCGGTACCCCGCAAGCGCCGGGTGGCGACCCACCCCCGCCCACACCCGCCCCCTGGCGTCTGCTCATCGACGGATCAGAGACCGCCGTACCCGCGCCAACGGAGATCGTGCAGGCCGCGTCGGCCCCGACCGCTCCAGCCACCACTCTCGCAACTCCCGCCGAACCCGCCCCTCCTCGAGGCCCCCGCCCAGCAGCACCTGCTCCACGAAGTCCAACGCGTCCCGCCGGTAACCCCCCGTCATCGGATGCCCCTGGGCGTACGCGAGAAAGGCACCCCGGTAGCCGCCCCCCAGGATCCCCGGCAGCTCCGGCGCCACCTTCGCCACGACATCCGCCCGCTTCCCGGCGAGTGCCCGTGCCTGCACCCCCATCCGCACCCCGTCGAACCCCTCCGGGACGGGCGTCCCGGCGACCAGCGCGGACAGCAGCGCGGCCTGCGCGAGGGCAAGACTCCGGCGGGCGGGCTCGGCGGCGGCCGCCCCAAGATCCCGGGCGGGTCCGCGGGCCACCGCGCCATCGCTCACCGGGGCGACCGCCTCACCTCGGCCGCCTTTCTCCAGCGCCTCCCGGATCGCCCCCAACTCCCGCTCGAGCTCGGTCGGTTCGGGAAAGTTCTCGTCCCGCTCCAGCAGTACACCCGGCGGCGACACCCGGGACGCGAGGTCGGTCAGGATGTCGAGGACCGGCCGGGGGACCGGGTGGGCGTGGCTGTCGTGCCAGACGCCGTCGCGTTCGAAGCCGCCCGCGACATGGACGTAGGCGATGGCCTCCAGCGGGAGGTCGGCGAGCGCGTCGGCCGGGTCCTCGCCCCGGTTGACGTGGTTGGTGTGCAGGTTCGCCACGTCGATGAGGAGCCGTACGCCGGTCCGGTCGGCCAGCTCGTACAGGAACTGTCCCTCGGTCATCTCCTCGCCCGGCCAGGAGATCAGCGCGGCGATGTTCTCGACGGCGAGCGGCACGGGCAGCGCGTCCTGCGCGATGCGGACGTTCTCGCACAGCACGTCGAGGGCGTCCCGGGTGCGCGGCACGGGCAGCAGGTGCCCTGCCTCCAGGCGCGGGGAGGCCGTCAGCGGCCCGCCCGCCCGGACGAACGCGATGTGCTCGGTGACCAGCGGCGAACCCAGCGCCTCGGCCCGTTCGGCGAGGGCGGTCAGCCGCCCCTCGTCGGGCCGGTCGGCGCCCCCGAGGCCGAGCGAGACGCCGTGCGGGACCACGGTCACCCCGCGCTCGCGCATCCTCCGCAGGGAGTCGGGGAGATGTCCGGGGCACACGTTCTCCGCCACGACCTCGACCCAGTCGATGCCCGGCATGCGCTCCACGGCGTCCGCGATCTCCGGCCGCCAGCCGATTCCCGTCCCCAGTCGCTGCATGGTCCCCCTCCTTCGTGCCGGGCGTGAGGGGGGTATGGCCCCGGCGGTGGAGACCGAACCCTTCACCGGGGACGTTCAGAGCAACATTTGAGGTTCGCGGGACCTCTACCGCAGGGCCGGATGCTCCGCGACCACCGTGCAACTCCCCGGAGCGATCTCCGTGAATCCGGCGTCCCGCACCAACGGCAGGCCGCTCGCGGTGAGCCGGCGCCACCGGTCCGGCCGCGCGGTGCGCACGGCGAGCGGGAACCCCGCCTCACGCCAGGCCGTGCGCTCCTCGTCCGACAGCTCCCACCAGGCGAGCTGGGCGCCGTGCCCGGCCTGCGCCATCGTCTTGCCCGCCGACATCTCGACGTCCGGGCTCAGCCACAGCACCGGCACATCCGGGTCCGCCTCGACCGGGGGCTCCGGATCCTCCAGATCGGTGCCGGAGACCTGGAGCCGGGCCAGCTCCTTGGGCCAGCCGTCCAGCGGGACGGGCGGGAACACCCGCACCTCAGCCGACTTCCCCGTGACCGTGATCCCGGGCAGCGCCTCGGCCCGCCGCCACTCCGCCCCGCGCGCCCGCCGCACCACCTTCCGGATCCGCGCGTCCTGCCAGTCCCGCACGGCCTGCGCCCACTCGCCGTCACCCAGCGACCGCTCGTCACTCAGCATGGCCAGGACGGCCCGGGCAGCGGTCTCGAGGGCGTCGGTACGGGCGGGAGGGGCGGCGCGTTCGATACGGACGACCAGCGGCAGCACGTACTGCGGGGCGTCGTCGCGGGGTCCGGCCTCGGACTGAAAGGGGCTGTCACTCACAAGCGCAGGCTAGTCGACCCGCCCCGGGGCACGAGTGGGTCATCCCGAGCAGGCGGTGCGCTGGGCCTCCTGCCACTCGCAGACGGGACAGAGCGTGATCCCCTTGTACGACTCCGGATACTCGGTCGGCTCCCGGCACAGCACGCAGTCCGCGTACGGCGGCCCGTCGGCCTTGGGCGGCCTCGTCGCGTCGATCAGGCAGTAGTCGTTCCCGCTGCCGCCGCTGTCATCGCTCATGTCTCCAGCGTACGAGCCTCACCGCGGCGCGCCCGCTGTCCCGATCAGCTCGGACACCTTCACGAACCGGTACCCGCGCCCGCGCAGCTCGGGAACGATCGTCCGCACCGCCCGCTCGGTCGCAGGAGCGGCACTGCGCGTGCAGTGCATGACGACCACGGAGCCGGGTTTCACACCCTCCAGCACCTGCCGTGCCACCGCGTCCGCGTCCGTCGCGAAGGCGTCCCCGCTCACCACGTCCCACTGCACCGCGGTCACACCGGCACCGCTGATCGCACGCAGCGCGGTGCGGTCGTAGCAGCCGCCGGGAAACCGGAAATACGGCATGGCGTCCGGTACTCCCGCCCTGCGGAAGGCCGTGTACGCCCGCTCCACGTCGGCCCGCATCCGCTGGGCGGAGAGGGTGGGCAGCCCATAACAGTCCGGGGTGAAGGCGTAGTGGCTGTAGGAGTGGTTGGCGACCTCGAACAGCCGATCCCGCCCGATGGACCGCGCCTGGTCCGGGTACTCCGCGGCCCACCGCCCCGTCATGAACACCGTCGCCGGCACCTCGAGCGCCCGCAGCGCCGCGATCAGCCCCGGATTGTCGAACCGCTCACCCGCCGCGGCCCGTGCCCCCTGATCGGCCGTCATGTCGGCGTCGAAGGTGAGGGCGACGGTCCTGCCGCGCGTCCGGGAGCCGTTCTTGAAGACGGGGGTCAGGCCGGCGGGGCCGGGGGCGAGGGTCGGCGGCCCGGACACGGAGACCGCCGAGGGGCTCGTCCGGGGGGAGGAGCGGATCGCCTCGGGGGCACCGCAGGCGGCGAGGGCGGCACCGAGGGCGCAGACGGCGCCGATACGGCGTGCGAGAGTGATCACCGGGCGAAGATATGCGAATGAAACCGGCATTCGGGTCTGGATGCGGCACGCTTGCCCGGTCAAGTCACTCGCGCGGGCTTGCGGTGCTGTGGCGCGGCCGGTTCAGCGGCCGTAGCGGCCGGTCAGGGTGCCGGCTGCCAGGGTGTGGCCTGTCAGGGCGCTTCTGACGTCGTCCGCCGAGGCGTCGGCGCGCAGGTCGAGTGGCTGGTCGGTGGCGTAGACCGTGAAGACGTAGTGGTGCGGCTTGCCCTTGGGTGGGCACGGGCCCCCGTAGCCGGTCTTCTCGAAGCCGTTGCGGCCCTGTTCGGCATCCCGGGGAACCTCGCCGGCGGGCCAGTCCGTGTCGTGCGGGCCGACGCCCCACACCAGCCAGTGGGTGAAGGTGCCGTGCGGGGCGTCGGGGTCCTCGGCCAGGAGGACCAGTTCGGAGGTGTTCGCGGGTACGGCGGCCAGGTGCAGGGGCGGTGACACGTCCTCGCCGTCGCACGTGTAGCGGCGCGGAATCGTGCCGCCCTCGGTGAAGGCCGGGCTCGTCACCGTGATCCGCTGCGACGCGCTGGGCGCGGGGACGCCCGAGTCGCTCTCGTCGTCGCCGCACCCCGCGACCAGCCCCAGCGCGGCCGTCGCCGCGACGATCACGTACCTCGCGCGCACGAAAGTCACGCTAACCGCTGTGCGGCCCGGTACCTAGCCGCGCCACGGCCCCGTCACCGCGAACGTGGTCCCGGGTGTGTAGCAGTTGACGTACATCGTCCCGCCGTCGGGGGAGAAGGTGACGCCCGCGAACTCGCCCCACTCGGGTGCCTCGGGGGTACCGATGTTCTGGCGGCCGCGGGCCATCGCGTAGACCTCGCCCTGGCGTGTCACGCCGTAGACGTACTGGGCGCCGTTGCCGTCCTCGCACACCATCAGGCCGCCTCCGGGGGCGAGGCAGATGTTGTCGGGGGATTCGCCGGGGAGTTGGATGTCCGTGTCCGGGCCGAAGACGATCACCAGGGTCAGGCGGCGGCGGGCCGGGTCGTAGCGCCAGATCTGGCCGAAGTGGTCGGCCGCCGAACCGTCCGCGCCTCGCGCGAACGACGACACGAAGTAGACGGATCTCCCGCCCCAGTAGCAGCCCTCCAGCTTCTGCGCGTGCGTGATGCCCTTCGGACCGTAGTCCTGCAGGCGGGTGGGGGTGACGGCGGCCAGGGGGTCCGGTACGTCCACCCACTCGATGCCGTCGAACGTGGCTCCCGTCTCCTGGATCGAGGAGAGGTCGGGAACGCCCGGCACGCGCATCGCCTGGAGGCGGCCGCCCGCGCGGAGCGAGCCGATGCCGCCCAGTGGCCGGTGGGGCAGGAAGCGGTAGAAGAGCCCGAAGGGCTTGAGGAACGCGTCCTCCGTCTCGTACACGATGCCCTGGTGCGGGTCGATCGCGATCGCCTCGTGCTGGAAGCGGCCCATCGCGGTCAGCGGTACGGCGCCGGTACGGCGCGGGGTGGCGGGGTCGACCTCGAAGATGAAGCCGTGGTCCTTGGCGTAGCCGTTCGTGCCCGCCTTGTCCTCGGTCTCCTCGCAGGTCAGCCAGGTGCCCCAAGGTGTGGGCCCGCCCGCGCAGTTGACGGCCGTCCCCGCGATCGCGACCCGCTCGGAGAGGACGTGGTTGCCCGAGTCCAGCGTCAGGGCCGTACAGCCGCCCTTTCCTGCCGGGTCGTACGTGAGGCCCTCGATCGTCGGGACGGGGAACTTCGCCGTGGGGCGGTTCTCGTGGTTGCGGACCAGGTGCACGAGGCGAGCACTGCCGTGCCGGCCGGGCAGTGCGGTCATGCCGTCGTGGTTGGACGGGACCGGGCCCTCGCCGGAGCGCAGGGGATCGCCCTCGCGGGAGAGGACGCGGTAGCGGAATCCTTTCGGCAGGTCGAGCAGGCCGTTCGGGTCGGGCACGAGGGGGCCGTAACCGGTGTGGCCCAGGGTCTGGGCGGCGGCCGTACCCGCGAAGAGTTCGGACAGGGCTCCGGTGAACGCGATGCCCGCTCCCAGGGCACCGGTACGGGCGAGGATCTGACGTCGGGTTGCCGACATGGGTGACCTTCCTGCTGGCGGACAGGACTGTGACCCCGCTGTGTCTATCACCCGGCGCGCGTCCCCGGAACCACGCGCGTAGCAGGTGTCACCGGTCGACTGTGCGCCACGGAGGCACCTCGACGGCGTCCTGCGCGGGCGTCTCCACCGCGTTCTGTGCAGGTGTCTCGGCGTCGCGGCGCGCGGTTGGCTCGCGGCGCGCGGTTGGCTCGGGGTGCGCGGGCGGCTCGGCGTGCCGCGGCGGTGTTTCGGTGACCTGCCGCGGCGGTTCCTGCTGTGCCTTCTCCAGGAACCGCAGCAGCTCCACCGGGAACGGCAGTACGAGCGTCGAGTTCTTCTCGGCGGCGACCGCCACCACCGTCTGCAGCAGCCGCAGTTGCAGCGCGGCCGGCGTGTCCGCCATCTGCTGCGCGGCCTCGGCCAGCTTCTTCGACGCCTGCAGTTCGGCGTCCGCGTTGATGACCCGGGCCCGCCGCTCGCGGTCGGCCTCGGCCTGCCGGGCCATGGACCGCTTCATCGTGTCCGGCAGGGACACGTCCTTGATCTCGACCCGGTCGATCTGGACGCCCCAGCCGACGGCCGGGCTGTCGATCATCAGCTCCAGGCCCTGGTTGAGCTTCTCCCGGTTCGACAGCAGGTCGTCCAGGTCGCTCTTGCCGATGATCGAACGCAGCGAGGTCTGAGCCATCTGCGAGACCGCGAAGCGGTAGTCCTCGACATTGATGATCGCGGCTGCCGCGTCGACGACCTTGAAGTAGACGACCGCGTCGACCCGCACGGTCACGTTGTCGCGCGTGATGCCCTCCTGGGCGGGGATGGGCATCGTCACGATCTGCATGTTGACCTTGCGCAGCCGGTCCACCGCCGGAACGATCAGCGTCAGTCCCGGCTGGCGCTGCGCGTCGCGCAGCCGTCCCAGACGCAGGACCACCCCGCGTTCGTACTGCTTGACCACTCGCGCGGCCGCCGCGAGGTAGACGAGGCCGGCGATACCGGCCCCCGCGAGCGCGCCCAGCAGATCCTCGAGCATGACGACCTCCTCGGCAAGAGGGCCGTTCTGTCTGCTCCTGTAACGATATGCCCGGTGTCCGGTCCGGGGCCACGTTGCTGGCTCCGGACCGGACCGGGGGCGACCGTCAGGCCGCGGTGACCTTCACCGGCTCGGTGCCGGCCGCGCTGTGCCGCTCGGCCCAGCCCTCCAGCGCCGTACGGCAGGCGTGGTCGAGGTGGTGCAGACCGGACAGGTCCAGCTCGACGGGCCGGTCCTGGGGCAGCGCCTCCAGGCTGTCGAGGATCTTCGGCAGCCGCAGGAAGGTCGCGTTGCCCGACAGGTACGCCTGGACGGGCCCGGCGCCCTTGTCTATGACCTCCAGCCTTATGTGCGAGGCCTCCCAGGCCGTCTTGACGACGGCCAGTGCGAGACCGATGAGCACGCCCTCGAACATGCTGACCGCGACGATCGACACGGCCGTGACGACCAGGATCAGCGCCTCGCCGCGGTGCTCGCGCCACAGTCCGGCGATCTGCCGTACCGGGACGAGCTTGGCGCCCGCGTGCACCAGGATGCCCGCGAGGGCCGGGATCGGGATCCAGGCCAGCACGTTCGGCAGCAGGGCGGCGAAGAGCAGCAGCCACACGCCGTGCAGCACCCGGGACGCCTTCGTCCGCGCGCCCGCCTGGACGTTGGCCGCGCTGCGCACGATCACCGCGGTCATCGGCAGTGCGCCCAGCACACCGCACACCGCGTTGCCCGCGCCCTGCGCCACCAGCTCCTTGTCGTACTCGGTGCGCGGCCCGCCGTGCAGCCGGTCCACGGCCGCCGCGCTGAACAGCGACTCGGCGGACGCGATCAGCGTGAAGGCGACGACCGTGCCGAGCAGGCCGACGTCCGCCAGTTCGGCGAGGGTGTCGAGCGACGGGGGCCGGACCGACCCGAGCAGGCCCTTCACCTCGACGGTGGCCACCGGCAGCGAGAACACCTGCGCGGCCAGGGTGGCGAGTCCGACCGCCGCGAGCGGACCGGGGACCGTGCGCAGCTTTTGCGGCATCCGCTTCCACAGCACGAGGACGGCGATCGTGCCCGCGCCGAGGCCGAGCGAGGCGAGCGCTGTGGTGTCACCCGCGGCGGTCACGAGCGCCTCCGGCAGCCCGGCGATCTTCGCCGGGCCGGAGTCCGGGGCCTTGGTGCCGGCCACCGAGTACAGCTGTCCGGCGATCAGCACGAGTCCGATGCCGGCCAGCATGCCCTCGACCACGGACACCGAGATGGCCCGGAACCAGCGCCCCAGCTTCAGCGCGCCCATGAGGATCTGCAGGACACCGGTGGCCGGCACGATCACGCCGAGCGCGGGCAGCCCGTACGCCTGCACCGCCTCGAAGACGAGCACGGTCAGCCCCGCCGCCGGTCCCGACACCTGCAGGCTGCTGCCGCGCATGAGTCCGGTGACGATGCCGCCCACGATGCCGGTGACCAGGCCGAGTTCGGCCGGTACACCGGAGGCGACGGCCACGCCCACGCACAGCGGCAGCGCGACCAGGAAGACGACGAGGGAGGCGGCGAAGTCCTGCCTGAGATGAGGGACCTTGGACATGTTCTTGGCGGTGGGCTCGGTCATCGCGGCGTTCACAGGGCCTCGAACGCGTCGGTGTCCGCTCGGTGTTCGCGCACGGCCCCGGTGTGCACCTCGTAGTACCAGCCGCGCACCCGCAGCCGGCCGTCGGCCAGCCGCCTCTCGACGCACGGGTAGGAACGCAGGCGCAGCAGCTGGGCGAGCACGTGGTTCTGCACGGCCCGGGCGACCGTCGGGTCGGCCGGGTCCGCGGCCGACGGCTCGTCGGCGGCGTGCGCGAGCCAGTCGCGTACGGCGGGTACGGCGTCGAGGTCGTCGCCGCGCACCAGCGCGCCGACGGCTCCGCAGTGCGAGTGGCCGCAGACGACGACGTCCTGGACGCCCAGCACCTCCACGGCGTATTCGATGGTGGCCGTCTCGCCGGTGGGGCGGTCGGAGGCGTACGGGGGCACGATGTTGCCCGCGGTGCGCAGCTCGAAGAGCTCGCCGGGGCGGGCGCCCGTGATCAGGGCCGGGACGACCCGGGAATCGGAGCAGGTGATGAACAGGACCTGGGGGGACTGGCCTTCGGCGAGCTTGGCGAACTCCTCAGGGCGCTGTCCGAACGTACGGGCGTTGTCGATGAGGGGCTGCATGTGGTGACTCCTCCTGGCGCGCCGTCAGGGCGCGTCGGAACGTGCAGGACAGGGTGGGGGCTGCTCTGCGGCTCTCAGCAGCGGAAGACCTGAAGTGCTGCCGGAGTGTGGGCCGTCGAGGATCTCGACGGCCGGTGATGGGCGGCACCGGGCACGACGGGCTGGTGCGCTGCCGCCGGGTCCTCGGCGAGGAGCGGACGCTCGGGCTCCTCGGTCGCCGAGTCCGCGGTGGTGGTGGCGCGGTGCCGGTCACGGGTGCGCAGGGGACCGGTCGGGTCCCCGGACGGGGTGCAGCCGCGCTCCGTGACGGTCTCGTCGCGCAGCGCCTTGCCGGAGGGCTTGAATCCGGGCTGGGCTTTGGCCTCGGTCTGACGGGCCGTGTGCGCGGGTGCGAAGGAGCACGTGGGTGCGAAGAACGGGAGTGCGAGCAGGAAGGCGGCGAGGATCGAAATCAGGGTCCGGGCCGTCTTACCTCGGAACATGCGCCCCCCTCCCGGTAGTTCACTCCTCTGGTCCACGCCAGCCAATGGTCAACGACTGGTCAAGAAACACGTTAACCCTGCGAAGTTGTTTGCAGGGTTAACGCGACGTTTCGCGTGAATGAGAGCGTGAAAACTGCGGGTCGGTTGGCTGGAACCGACCCTTGACCAGGGCGTGTCGGCCGGGTCAGCCGGCCTCGACGAGGCGGCCCGCGTCGCGGGCCAGTGCGGTGAGGCGGGAGATCGCCCGGAAGTACTTCTTGCGGTAACCGCCCTTCAGCATCTCCTCGCTGAACAGCTGGTCGAAGGGCTGACCCGAGGCCAGGACGGGGACTTCACGGTCGTAGAGCCGGTCGGCGAGGACGACGAGCCGCAGCGCGGTCGACTGGTCGGGCACCGGCCGGACGTCGGTGAGGCAGACCGCCTTCAGGCCGTCGGCCAGTGCGCCGTACCGGCTGGGGTGGACGCGGGCCAGGTGGTCCAGCAGATGCGGGAAGTCGTCCAGCGAGGCGCCCTCGGTGGCGTACGCCGCCTTCGTCACCTGCTGGTCCGAGTGCGGCGCCGGAGCCTCGGGGAGGCCGCGGTGGCGGTAGTCATCGCCGTCGATGCGCAGGGTGCGGAAGTGGGCGGACAGGCCCTGGATCTCGCGCAGGAAGTCGGCCGCGGCGAACCGGCCCTCGCCGAGCTTGCCGGGGAGGGTGTTGGAGGTGGCGGCGAGCGCGACGCCCGCGTCGACGAGCCTGCCGAGCAGCGTCGACACCAGAACGGTGTCGCCGGGGTCGTCGAGCTCGAACTCGTCGATGCACAGCAGGCGGTGGCCGGAGAGGGTCTGGACCGTCTTCTGGAAGCCGAGTGCACCCACGAGGTTGGTGAGCTCGACGAAGGTGCCGAACGCCTTCAGCGAGGGCTCCGCCGGGGTGGCGTGCCACAGGGAGGCGAGCAGATGGGTCTTGCCGACGCCGTAGCCGCCGTCCAGGTAGACGCCGCGGGGGCTCGCCGGGACCTTGGAAGCCTTGGCCTTCGCCCTCCCGAAGCCGAGGAAGCCGCGCTTGGCGGCGCCGATGGCGTGCGCCCCGCCGAGCCCGCCGGCGAAGCCCTCCAGAACCCGCACGGCCTCGGTCTGGCTGGGCCGGCCGGGGTCCGGGATGTACGTGCCGAAGCGGACCGAGCCGAAGCGCGGCGGCGGCACCATCTCGGCGACCAGCCGGTCCGCGGGGACGTGCGGCTCACGGGAGCACAGGGACAGCGGGACCGCGTCGGCTATCGGACTGAGGCCTTGGGCGGCGGTGGAGGACGACACGGTTCACCATGCTAGGGCCTGTCCGGCGGACCGGGCCGGTCCGGGTCGGCCGTGCACTTTCGACGCGGGCGAGCGGGGTCCGGTGCGTCCAGTGGGGGAGACCGACGACAACGCCGCAGGTGGGAGTGGAGGGGCCCGCGACCTACCGGCCCGGTCCGCCGGACAGGCCCTGGCCGCGTGCCAGACTGCAGAACATGCGACGCCTGTTCCCTGTGACCGACCAGACAGCAGCGATGGCCTCCGGCGGGGGTGCCGGGGGCGAGGGGGCGGTGGGGACCGGTGGGATTCCCGGGGCCGGTCTCGTGGACCGTGAGTGGAGCCTCGGCGAGCTCGCCGCCGCCTACGCCTACCCGGAGCCCGGACCCGGCGGGCGGGAGCCCTGGCTGCGGGCCAACATGGTGTCCACGCTCGACGGCGCCGCCCAGCACGACGGCCGCTCGCAGCCCATCTCCGGCGCGGCCGACATGCGGATCTTCGGCACGCTGCGGGCGCTGGCGGACGTGGTGATCGTCGGGGCGGAGACCGTACGCCTGGAGGGCTACCGTCCGGCACGCGCGCGTGCGGAGTTCGCGGAGCTGCGGAAGGCGGCCGGGCAGGGGCCCGCGCCCGCGATCGCCGTCGTCACCGCGAGCCTGGACCTGGACTTCTCGCTCCCGCTGTTCACCTCGCCGCTGGTCCCCACGCTCGTCCTGACGGGCGCCGCCGCGGCCCCGGACCGGATCGGGGCCGCGGAGAAGGCGGGCGCCCGGGTGGTGATCGCCGGTGACGGCGTCGGCGTGGACCCGGCGCGCGCGGTACGTGCCCTCGCCGACCTGGGGCACACCCGGCTGCTGACCGAGGGCGGCCCTCGGCTGCTGGGGCAGCTGGTGGCCGCGGAGGTGCTCGACGAGCTCTGTCTGACCGTTTCCCCCATGCTGACCGCCGGTGACGCGCAGCGTATCGCCGGTGGTCCGGCGGTGGCCGTGCCCCGGCGGTTCGCACTCGAGTCCCTGCTGGAAGACGCCGGGTTCCTGTTCACTCGCTACAGGCGGCCTTGAGGCAGGTGTCCGAATTCATGAGTAATCAACCGTTCCGTTTTACTTCGTCCGGGCACACTAAATCCGGCAACACCCGAGGAGCGAGAGGGCCCGCAGGCCCGCGTAGGAGAAGGGGCGCCTGGTGTTCACAAGCGTATTGATGATCGAGAAGGCCCTGACGTCCGCCGACGTGGAGTTCGTCACCACCCTGCACGGGGACGAGCAGGTCGCCTTCCATGTGCTGCTCCAGCCGCGTGGCGACCAGGCGGACCGGCTGTTGCGAGCCATCGACGACGTCGCGCTCGGCGAGATCGACGAGGCGACGCGGGAGGGGGAGACGCCCGAGGGCGACGAGGCGAAGGGGTTCGGCGAGCGTGCCCTCGAGGTGTCCCTGCAGGCGCTGCACGGAGCCGGCAGCGAGGCGGAGGGGCGGCTGATCGAGGACCACCCCCTGGACGCGTTGAAGTCCCTCGTGGACGAGATCGACGCGGACGAGGTGATCGTCCTGACCGATCCTCACTACGTGGAGGAGTTCTTCCATCGGGACTGGGCTTCCCGGGCTCGGCACAAGGTGGGGGTGCCGGTGCTGAAGTTGTTCTCGCACAGCAAGGTGTGACGGCGGATCCCCGTGGACCGATCGCGTACGCCGTGGCCATTAGGGTGGGTCGCTGAACGTTCGCCCGATCCAGCACGCAGGGAGACAACGCATGGCACCCGGCCTTCCCACCGCCATGGACCGACCGCACTTCATCGGCATCGGCGGCGCCGGGATGTCGGGGATCGCGAAGATCCTCGCGCAGCGCGGGGCGAAGGTGGCGGGGAGCGACGCGAAGGAGTCGGCGACCGCCGAGGCCCTGCGTGCGCTGGGCGCGACCGTGCACATCGGGCACGCGGCGGAGAACCTCGCCGACGACGCCGGCTGTGTCGTCGTGTCGTCGGCGATCCGCGCGGACAACCCGGAGCTGGCGCGCGCGGCCGAGCTGGGCATCCCGGTGGTGCACCGCTCCGACGCCCTCGCCGCGCTGATGGAGGGCCTGCGCCCGATCGCGGTCGCGGGAACCCACGGCAAGACGACCACCACGTCCATGCTGGCGGTGTCCCTGACGGAGCTGGGCCTCAGGCCGTCGTACGCGATCGGCGGCGACCTCGACGCGCCCGGCTCCAACGCCCTGCACGGCGACGGCGACATCTTCGTCGCCGAGGCGGACGAATCGGACCGCAGCTTCCACAAGTACGCCCCCGAGGTCGCGATCGTCCTCAACGTGGAGCTGGACCACCACGCCAACTACGCGTCGATGGAGGAGATCTACGAGTCCTTCGAGACGTTCGTGGGGAAGATCGTGCCCGGTGGCACGCTGGTGATCTCCGCCGACCACGAGGGGGCGCGGGAGCTCACGCGGAGGGTCGAGGACGTCCGGGTCGTGACGTACGGCGAGGCCGAGGACGCCGACGTGCGCGTGCTGTCCGTGGCGGCGCAGGGCCTCAAGAGCGAGGTCACCGTCCTCCTGGACGGCCGGGAGCTGACCTTCACGGTGTCGGTCCCCGGCCGGCACTACGCGCACAACGCCGTGGCCGCGCTGGCGGCCGGTGCCGCGCTGGGCGTCCCCGCGGCGGAACTGGCCCCGGCCCTGGCCGCGTACAAGGGCGTCAAGCGGCGTCTGCAGCTGAAGGGCGAGGCGGCCGGCGTCCAGGTGATCGACTCGTACGCGCACCACCCGACCGAGATGACGGCGGACCTGGAGGCGATGCGCGCGGCGGCCGGTGACGCCCGCATCCTGGTCGTCTTCCAGCCCCACCTCTTCTCCCGCACCCAGGAACTGGGCAAGGAGATGGGCCAGTCCCTGTCCCTGGCCGACGCCTCGGTCGTCCTCGACATCTACCCGGCCCGCGAGGACCCGGTCCCGGGCGTGACCAGCGAGCTGATCATCGAGGCGGCGCGGGCCGCGGGCGCGGACGTGACGCCGGTGCACGACAAGGCCGCGGTGCCGTCCGTGATCGCGGGAATGGCGAAGCCCGGTGATCTCGTTCTCACCATGGGCGCGGGTGACGTCACGGACCTCGGCCCGCAGATTCTGGACCGTCTCGCACAGAAGTAAGGGGTTGGCCTTCATGTCGTACGACGTCGAGAAGCCGGACGAGCAGTGGCGCGCGGAGCTGACCCCGGCCGAGTACGCCGTACTGCGCCAGGCGGCCACGGAGCCCGCCTTCACCGGTGAGTACACCGACTCCAAGACGAAGGGCGTGTACTCCTGCCGCGCCTGCGACGCCGAACTCTTCACCTCCACCACGAAGTTCGACTCCCACTGCGGCTGGCCGTCCTTCTACGACCCGAAGGACACCGACGCGGTCGAACTCGTCGAGGACCGGTCGCACGGCATGGTGCGCACCGAGGTGCGGTGCGCCCGGTGCGGGTCGCACCTCGGGCATGTCTTCGAGGGCGAGGGCTATCCCACTCCGACCGACCAGCGGTACTGCATCAACAGCATCTCGCTGCGGCTGACGCCGGACGAGGGCTGAGGCGGCCGGCGCCCGGGCACGGCCTCACAGCAGGTCGGCCCAGGCGCTCCAGCCGCTGGTGGCCTTGGTGACGCGGGACTTGAAGCCGCCCGTGCCGGTGCCCGCGTAGAAGTACAGGGCGCCGGTGGAGTTCGTGGCCATGAGGTCGGCCTTGCCGTCGCCGTCGGCGTCGCCGGGGGAGAACAGCTTCTTGTACTGCTGCCAGCCGGTCCCGACCTTCACCCGGGCCGAGAAGGGGGCGGACGCGCTGCCCGTGCCCGCGTAGCGCCACAGGACGCCGGCGGTGTCCCGGGCCAGCAGGTCGGGTCGGCCGTCGCCGGTGAAGTCGCCGGCGCCCACGATGGCGTTGTAGATCTTCCAGCCGGTGCCGATCCTGACGCGGGAGGCGAGGTAGGTGCCGGAGCCGTTGCCCGCGTAGAGGTAGAGCGTGCCGTCGGTGGCCACGGCCAGCAGGTCGCCCTTGCCGTCACCGGTCAGGTCGCCGGGGCCGACGACCCGGTTGTAGGCGGTGGAGCCGGTGGCGAGCAGGGGGTCCGAGAGGGCGTAGAACGCCGGGTTGGTCAGCTTGCCGCTGCTGATGGAGTGCACGACCAGGTCGGCGAGACCGTTGTCGCGGAGGGAGGAGGCGTACGCGAGGCGGGTGGTGGAGGAGGGCCAGGCCGCGCCGACCAGCAGCTTGCCGGTCAGGGTGCCGGTGCCGGTGACCTCGTAGCTGTAGACGGATCCGGCCGAGGTACGGGCCATGGTCCCGAACTTGCCGAAGTGCGGGTTGTTGCCGGCTCCCGCGAACTGCGTGACCTTGCCCCAGCCCTTGCTGCGGGCGGCCCGGGCGCCGAAGGTGCCCCTGCCGTCGCCCGGGTAGAACCACAGGGCGCCGGAGAAGTCCCTGGCCAGCAGGTCGGTCTTGCCGTTGCCGTCCCAGTCGCCGCCGCCGATGATCTGGTTGTACAGCGCCCAGTCGGTCTTCGGGTCCTTGACCCGGGCGTTGAAGGTGCCGCCGCTGTTGCCCGTGTAGCGGTAGAGCACACCGGCCGGGGTGCGGGCCAGCAGATCGCCGACGCCGTCGCCGTTGAGGTCGCCGGCGCCGACCAGCTCGTCGTACTGCTGCCAGCCGGTGCCGACCAGCACACGGCTGCCGAAGGCGCCGGTGCCCGTGCCCGGGTAGTAGTAGAGCGAGCCGGCCGGGGTGCGGGCCAGCAGGTCGGCCTTGCCGTCGCGGTTCAGGTCTCCGGGGGCGGCGACCTTGTTGTAGATCTGCCAGCCGGTCGCAACCGAACGGCGGGAGCCCAGGCCGCCGGGGGTGCGTGCGTAGACACCGGTGTGGAAGTACAGCACGCCGCTCGGGCTGACGGTCAGCACGTCCTGGACGCCGTCCGAGTCGAGGTCGCCCGGCGTGAGCACGTCCTTGACCTTGGTGAGGTCCGAGTCGAGGACCATGGTCTCGGCCGAGCCGGTGTTGACGTACAACTGGCCCGCGACATTGCGGTAGACCAGGTCGGTCGTGCCGTCCGCGTCGAGGTCGCCGCGCGCGGGAGTGGTCGCGTCCGCGTCGGCGGGCAGCATCACGAAGACGCCTGCCGCGAGCACCGCCGCCGCCGCGCCGGCCAGCACGGATGTCTTCCTGGCGTGGGGGCGCCGACGTCCATGGCTCCCGCCGCGCCGCCGGGATCGGGTGGTGAACACGTTCTCTCCCGGAAGGTCAGGGGGTGGGGGCGACGTCGGTGGAGACGTCGGCGGAGGGGGCGCTCGCGGAATCGGCGGTGGACGGCGACGCGGACTCGGTGTCCGTGGCCGGGGCTGTGGTCGGCTCCGCCGAGTCCGTCGCCGTGGCCGCCGGGGCGGTCGCGTCCCCTGGTGCGGCCGTGTCCTGGGGCCCTGCGGACTCGTCCGCACTCGCACTCGCCGACGACTCGGCCTGGGCCTCGACCCGGTGGACGCCGGGTACTCCGTCCTGCACCCGGAAACTCGCGGCCGTGGTGGTCGTCCCGTTCCTGGTCAGCACGGTGGAGATCGCCCGCAGCTGTGCGTCGATGCCGTCCGCGGTGATGTCGAACAGCAGATAGCCGCGCCGGGCGTCGATGATCTTCCAGTGCGGGTTGTCCGCCAGCTTCGGGGCCCACTCGGCGGCGAAGGCCTGCAGATCCTCGTCTCCGCTGCTGGAGATGGAGGTCCCGACGAACTCCGCGCCGACCACGGCCGAGTCCACGTCGTCGTAGTCCAGCTTGAGGTCGCTGACGATGGTGCGGTGCCTGTCGCCGGACAGCACCACGGGGTTGCGGATGTCCTGGAAGTCGGCGAGCAGGGCGGCGCGTTCCTTCTGGTAACCGTCCCAGGCGTCGTACGACCACTGCTTGCCCACACCGGCGAGGAAGTCGGTCTCGGCCATCATCACCTGGGAGGCGACCAGGTTCCACCGCGCGCCGGAATTGCGCATGCTGTTCACCAGCCAGTTCCGCTGGGTGTCGCCCGTGATGACGCGGCCGGTCTCCAAGGCCCCGTCGGGAGTGGTCGCCTGGTCGTCGCGGTACTGCCGGGTGTCCAGGACGTGCAGCCGGGCCAGGTCGCCGAAGTCGAGCGACCGGTACATCAGGACGTCCGGGCCGCTCGGCTTCTGGGCGGCGCGGATCGGCATGTGCTCGTAGAAGGCCTGGAAGGCGGCCGCCCGGCGGGCCAGGAATTTCGCGGTGGGCCAGGCGACCGGATCGTTGGCCACGTCACCCGCCCAGTCCTGCTCCACCTCGTGGTCGTCGAAGACGACCACGAAGGGTGCGGCGGCACGCATCGCCTGCAGATCCGGGTCGCTGTTGTACTGCTCGTGGCGGGCGCGGTACTGCGCGAGCGTGACGGGCTGGCCCGAGCCCTCGTGGCGGCGTACGCGGTAGGAGTAGGCGGAGCTCTCGTAGATGTAGTCGCCGACGAACAGCACCAGGTCCGGCTGCTGTTCGCGCATGTCCTGGTAGGCGGTGAAGTAGCCGTGCTGCCAGTTCTGGCAGGACGCCAGCGCGATCCGCAGGTTTGCGGGGCTGCTTCCGGCGGCGGGGGCGGTGCGGGTCCGGCCGGTGACGGAGGTGCGGCCCAGCGCCTTGAACCGGTACCAGTAGTCGGTGGCCGGAGTCAGGTCCCTGACATCCACGTGGACGCTGTAACCGAGGCTGCTGCTCGCCGTCGCCGTACCGCTCTTGACGATCGTGGCGAAGCCGCTGTCCGAGGCGAGTTCCCAACTCACCGCGACGGTGGGGGGCAGGATGCCGGAGCTGCCCTGGTGGGGCGGCACCACCCGGGTCCACAGCACGATCGCGGTGGGCAGCGGGTCGCCGGAGGCGACACCCAGCTTGAACACCGTGCCGCTCACCGAGGCACCGGCACCGGCCGGGGCGGTCGCCCCGCCCACGGAGGCCGAGGCGCTGCCCATCAGCACCTGTCCGGCGGCCACCCCGCCCGCGGCCCCCAGCGTGACGGCTCCGGCGCCCAGGAACCGCCTGCGGCGTATCCCATGGGCGCCGGTTTTCTTGTCGCTCGGGTGCACAGGCGTGCCTTTCCCCCCAAAGGCGGTGCTGCGCAGCGCCGGTGAACACGATCGGCGAGGATTCTATGCAATACCGTTCCCATGGACTGAGCGGGAGTGGGTCCTGTTTGCCAGGACTGCTGCTCAGCCGCGTGTCCCGAACGGTGTTGGGCACGCTGGCCGCCCGCGTTCGGGCGGCGCGCATCTGGTGCGTGTCCGGGAATGCGGGGGCGGGTTTCCGCACGCTCTCGGGTCTCCGGTCGGGTCTGGACGGTCCGATGCCCCGCACGATCACTCCGGCCATCGCCGTCAGCCGGGCCTTCAGCTTCGCGGTGGGGAAGCGGGAGATCAGACACTCCATGTCGTTTGAGGTCAAGCGGCGGAAGCGGAGGTCACGCATTCGACATGCAAACTCCCGTTCAACTAGCTTCGAAGCCCGTCCGTACACGTTCGTCGGCAGCACCTGACTCGCTCACGCTCGCCAATACGTGCTTGTGCTCGGTCAAGCGGCAGCAGTTCGAACCCTCGCTCCTCCGGGGACCGGGTCCGTCCATCTGTCTGAACAGTCAGTAGGAGTCATGCGCCGAACATTGATATCCGTAGCCACGGTCCTGTTGCTCGTCGGCGCGGCAGGGTGTTCCTCGTCCGTTTCCTCCTCGTCCTCCGGCGCCGGGGACGAACCCGGAAGCGGCTCCGGTGCGGGCTCGTCGAGCACGGCGGCGGGGGGCGGGTCGGAGACCGGCGGCTCCCACAGCGGCAGCAGCGGCGCGTCCTCGCCGCCCGCCGGGGTGCTCTTCGGAGCCGACTCCCTCCCCACCCCGGCCGCCGACCACTGCCGTACGAAGAACCTGACGGCCGTGGCACGCGGCACCGGTCAGGGCCGGGCCTCGGTCGTGATCACCAACGAGGGGGACGGCTCCTGCACGGTACGCGGCTTCCCCTCCCTCCTCTTCATCGGTGAGACGGGCCGGACCGAACTGCCCGTGGACTGGGCCGGGTCAGCCGCCGACGCCGCGAAGGTCACCCTCGCTCCCGGCGATTCGGCTTCCGCCGCGCTCACCTTCACCAGCCTCGACGAGTGCGACGCGGTGACCGCCCTCGACATCGTCCCTCCTGGCGAATCCCGGCCCCTCACCCCCGCGTTCACCACCACCGGCGGCAAGAAGGCCGCGGTACGCATCTGCGACACCGGCGTACGGGTGAAGGCGTTCTCGTCCTCGCGGTGACACCGGGTCCACGGGCGGGCAGGTATCGGTGAAGCCGCCCTGCGGTGGGTGGGGATGCTCTACCGTAAAGCGCCTCAAAGTGGCGGGGTGGGGTCGCCATCGGCGGGAGGGGGCGCGGGTGCAGGCAGGAGAGGGCCGTACGCCGGACCGGGGCCGGTACGACGACCACGTCGACTTCCGGCAGGGCACCTTCCTGGGCCCCGTGGCCGCACAGATGAACGTCATCCACCACGACCGCCCTGCTCCGCCCCCTCCGTCCACGCTGCCGACCGCCCAGGCGGGGTTCATCGGACGGAAGAGGGAGCTGGCCGTGCTTGGCGGCGAACTCGAGCCCGCCGTTCACCCGGCCGCCCCGGACGCGCCGGTCGTCTGCGTGGTCACCGGGCTCGGCGGCATCGGCAAGACCGCGCTCGCCCTGAAGGCCGCGCACCGTGCGCGCGCCAGGGGCTGGTTCACCGGGGGAACCCTCTTCCTCGACCTCGCCGGCTACGACGACAACCCCGTCACGCCCGCGCAGGCCGTGACGTCGCTGCTGTACGCCCTCGGGGTCGGCGCGTTCGGCCTGCCCACCGAGGAGGTCGACCAGTACGCCGTCTACCGCAGCCACCTCGCCGACCTCGCGGACCACGACAGGCGGGTCCTGCTGGTGCTGGACAACGTCTCCGACTCGGCCCAGGTCTCGCCGCTGCTGCCCGGCAGCGGCCCGCACTGCGTCCTGATCACCTCGCGGGAGTCCCATGAGTCGCTCATCGCCCGCGAGTTACCCCTGGGCCCCCTCAGTCCCGACGAATCCGCCGAGCTGATCGGCACCGCCCTGCACCGGCGCACCCCGGACGACGACAGGCCGCTGGGCGAGGCCGACGCCGTACGCGAACTGGCCCGGCTGTGCGGTCACATGCCGCTCGCCCTGCGGATCGCCACGGCCCTCCTGCACCGGCGCCGGGCGCACCGACCGCTCACCTCACTGGTCGAGGAACTGCGGGCGGGCACCGATCCCACCCGGGTCCTCAGGAGCCGGGGCGTCGACGAATACGGCAGGGCCCTGGCCATGGCGCCGGTGTTCGAGGTGTCCTTCCGCCGGCTGCCTCCGGGCCGGGCCCGGGCGCTGTGCCTGCTGGCGCAGGTGCCCTGTCCGGACTTCAGCACCGACACGGTGGCGGTGGCCACCGGGCTGGACCGTACGGCGGTCCTGGACCTGCTCGACGACCTGATGTGCGCCCATCTGGTCAGCGGGGAGCGGCCCGGCGACGACCGGCCGGAACGCTGGCGCATCCACGATCTGGTGCGCGGCTACGCGAGCACGCTCGCCGCCGACCCCGCGCTCGTCGCGGAGGGACGGCGGGCGCGGCAACGGACACGACGCCACTACCGCACGATGGCCGAGGCAGCCGACCGCCATCTGCGGGCGCTGCACGAGGACCCGCCGCCGGGGACGTTCACCGGGCGGGCGGACGCACTCGCCTGGTGCGACGCCGAACGCGTCAATCTCGTCGCCGCCGCCCAGTGGCCCGACGAACAGGACGCCGCCGACACCCTCGGACTCGCTCTCCATCTGGCCGAGTTCCTGCGCGAGCGGCGCTTCTTCGAGGACTGGATCGCCGTCAGCCGGGTCGCCCGGGACATCGCTCACCGGTTGCAGGACCGGCACGCCGAGGCGACCGTCTGCAACCACCTCGGCAACGCGCTGCTGCGTGCCGGACGGTCGGAGGAGGCCCTCGAACCCGTGACCTACGCGGCGGACCTCTTCCACCGCTTGGCGGATCCGACCGGCGAGGGCCTGGCATGGAACATTCTCGGCCTGGCCCAGCGCCGCGTGGACCGTGCCGAGGAAGCGGTCTTCACCCACCTCCGGGCCCGCGACCGGTTCCGGGCCACCGGGGCCCGCTCCCTGGAGGGCCGGGCCTGGCACAACCTGGGCCTCGCCCTGGAGGCCACCGGCCGTCTCGACGAGGCCGCCGACGCCCTGCGGCAGGCCTGCGCCATCCACCACGCCACCCGCAACCGCATCCTGCAGGGCGACTCCCTGAACGGCCTCGGCTGCGCCCTCCACACCGCGGGCCGGACCGATCAGGCCGTCGTCGTATTCCAGGAGTCGCTCCGCATCCGCCAGGAATACGACAACTGGTACGCCACCAGTCAGACCTGGAACAACCTCGCTCGCGCGCTCGAGGCCGCGGGCCGCCCGGACGAGGCCGCCGACGCCAGGGACCGCGCTGCCGAAGCCTCCTCCCGCGCGGGAACGACCGTCGCGGTCTACGGCCACTACCACTGAGTGATACTGACGCGATGCCGCCGACATCCTCTCCGCAGCCGCCGGCCCCCGTGCCCCCGGACCCGATAACGGCGGACGCGCCGGTGCCGATAGCGCGCCCGCTGCTCACCCAGTCCTGGCTCGACCTGACCTTCCTGCACTGGGCGGCCGACCCCGCCGACGTGGCCGGGCTGTTGCCGGCCGGGACGGTCCCGGACACCCTGGATGGCGTCACTTACGTCGGTCTGGTCGCGTTCCGGATGCACCGGGTCGGCTGGTTCCGGCTTCCCGGCGTTCCTTACCTGGGGAGCTTTCCCGAGACCAACGTCCGGCTCTACTCGGTGGACGAGCACGGGCGGCGCGGCGTGGTGTTCCGGTCACTGGACGCCTCCCGCCTGCTGCCGGTGGCCGTGGCGCGGACCGGCTTCCGGATGCCCTACCTGTGGTCGCGGATGGCCGTCCGTGCCGACGGCGACACCGTCACCTACACCAGTTCCCGGCGCTGGCCCGGACCTCGCGGCGCCCGCAGCCGCATCACCGTGCGGGTGGGCGAACGCATCGAGGAGCCCACCGAGTTGGAGCACTTCCTGACCGCCCGCTGGGGCATGCACAGCACGTTCTTCGGCCGCCCGATGTACCTGCCCAACGCCCATCCGCGCTGGCCCCTGCACCGGGCGGACCTGGTCGAGTGCGAGGAGGACCTGGTGACGGCGGCCGGTCTCCCGCAACCCACGGGTGCGCCGGTGAGCGTCCTGTACTCGCCCGGCGTCCCGGCCCGCTTCGACCGCCCGGCCCGCCCGGCCGGCATCCCGACGCCCTGACCCGCCCCACTATCCGCCGGGGCTCGCGCAGAGGTCCTCGGGAGGGCGGAACGAGCGGTCGCCGGCCGACTCCTCGGCCACCTGGACGCGTACGGTGTCCAACTGCTGCAGCAGCGAGGCGAGATGCCGCTCCGCCGGGTTGCGGAAGAACTCCAGGACCGCGCGGTGGAAGGCGTCCCGGAGCTCGGGCGACATCACGTCCGAGGCGTCGAAGCAGAGAGTACGGGCGCCGGAGTCGAGCAGGGTGTCGATCTTCCGCTCGACGGGGTTCACGGGCGCCGGGCCCGTCGTGCTCGGGAACAGGGGGCGCACCGCCGCGTCCGCCTCCGCTCGCCAGCGCTCCCGGCCGGCCGGGCTGGACAGCCGCTCCACCAGTTCCTGCGCCGCCGGGTCGTCGCTGAAGACGGCGGCCATGTCGCCGGCCACCTCGTACGAGTCGCGATACGCGGCCGGCCCGTCCAGGAACCGCGCCGACGGCTCCACACGGATGTCGTCGCCCGCGTACACGTACCGGATGAAGGCGCTCTGGTGCTCGTGCGTACAGCCGAAACCGGGAGAGTCGAGCAGGCCGCGCGGTCGTCCGTCCGGCCCGGACGCGCCCTCGTACGAGGTGGTCAGGGACCGTTCGATCGACGCCGCCGAGCGGGTGCCGAGCAGCCGTGCCCAGGTCGTCCAGGCCCGCCGGACGGCGGGGTCGCGCCAGCTGAGCCTGCTCGTCGCCCACTCCGTGTAGAGGGCGGGGCCCGCCTGGTGGAGCAGGATGTCCTCGATCCAGTCGGTGCCGGGCCAGCCGGAGGTGGCCTGCGAGGCGAGTCCCACGCACCACTTCGGATCGTCGTCCGAGGTGCCCCGCTTGCTCCACACCAGGCTCTTCAGGTCGACCTTGAGCGGCACCCAGTACGTGCGGCGCCTGCCGTCCACGAGCAGCGTCGGGGCCCACGGCGGGTACGCGCGCTCGGCGGTCTCCTCGGCCAGCGGCCTCAGCTCGTCGCGCCGGGCGTACTCGGTGAGTTCGCCGATGCTGTTGAGGATCGCCACGTCCGGCGGATCGCCGGCCTCCAGCTGGGAGACGAGGGTCTCGCGCAGCGAGCGGGTGCCCTCGTACGTGTACGTCCTGCCGGTCCCGTCGTCGAGCCGCCCGAGGGCGGCTTCGAAGGCCTCGCCCTCCGCACCGGTCCACGGGCCCAGGACGACGAGGGGATCCGTGGTGTCCGAGGCGCAGCCGGGGACGAGCGCGAGCAGACAGGCCGCGAGCAGGGTGCGCAGGGCGTTCGTGGCTCGGCTCATGGGACGGCTCCCGGGCGGGTCACCACGAGGTATTCGCGGCGGTAGGTGTGCAGGGCGCCGGCGATGACACCGGCCCCGGCCAGGCCCGCGGGGAACACGAGGGGTGCGGCCCCGTCCAGGAAGCCGAGGCGCCCGTCGGTGAGACCGGCGTCGAGCCGCCCGGCCAGGACCTCGATGGCGCGCGGGTCCGGGGTGTCGAAGGGGTGGTCCTCGGCGGCCGTCTCCGTGTCGGGCGAGGTCCGCTCGGCGAGTGCGTCCGCCACGGGGACGGCCGCCCGCTGCGCGTGCTGCGCCAGCACGGCGTCGGCCGTCAGGAGCGGTACGGCGAGCAGCGGCAGCGCGGCGGCCACCAGCGGAATGCTCAGCCGGATGCGGAAGCGGCGGCGCAGGAAGGAAACGGTCCGCCAGAGTCCGGCGGCGAGCAGCGCGAAGGCGAGCCCGGAGACGACGGCCGCGGCCAGTACGCCCCCGCCCCACCCGGCCCGCTGCTCGAGCCGCGCGCGCAGGTGCCGCTCCAGGCCGGACACCCGGTCCACGATCGAGGTCGCACCGGAGCCGGTCGTGGGCGGACACGACAGATAGCGTTCACCGCTGTGCCGGGCGGTGAACGGTGCCGAGCAGAGCATGCTGCGCGCGTACGTGAGCTCGGCGTCCCGCAGGACCGGGTCGGCCGCGTGCCCCTGGGCCCGGCCGATCCAGCCCGTGTAGTCCACGACCAGCGCGGACACGACGCGCAGCTCCTGCTCCTCGGCCACGTTCAGCGCCCCGCTGCGCGTGACCTGGTTCAGGCTCTGCGTCGCCCGCGCCACCCGGGTCCGGTAGCGCTCGCCGAGTCCGCCGAGCTCCGCCGCCGGGCCTTCGCCGAGGTTCTCCTCGGCCTCGCCCTGCGCGATGAACAGTGAGGCCTTGGCGTTCGCGAGATCGACCAGCGCGGGCGCCAGCCGGTCCTGCACATACGCCGAGTCGCCCCGCACGTCCGTGCAGGCCCATCCGAACGCCCCGAAGGCCACGACGGCGAGCAACGGGAGTGCGAGGAGACGGTCGCGCAGGTACACACGGTTGCGCGTGCCCGCCGGCGACGGCCATGCGTAACGCCGGACACGGCGGGCGAGTTCGGCGGCGACGACGCGGACCGCCCCGGCACCGCGCAGGACGCGTGCGGGCAGTGAAGCGTCCGCACCCGCGCCGCGGACCGCACGCCGTGACGGTGTGGTTCGGTTCACTCGCGGGCCGTCCGCGTGTTCGTCGTATTCCTCGTGTTCCTCCCCGGCGACGGCGCGTGGGCGAACGTCCGGAGCCGGTCCGCGAGCCTCTTCCCGAGCCATGGGCTGTCCCTGTGGTGCCGGAAGGCGAGTGGGCGGACCTCGTAGGCGCGGTCCAGCAGGGTTTCGGCGACGGCCGCGTCCTCGGGGTCGACGGAGCGGGCGGCCTGGTGGGCGAGGGCGATGTAGAGGCGGGACAGTTCCCTGCGCAGGCCGGGCTCGTCGGACGGCAGACCGAGCCGTACGTCGGCGCCGGCGGCCAGTGCCGCCAGGCCCGCCGCGTCAAGGGCACCGCGCGTGAGCGCGTCCTGCGCGGCCTCCCAGACCTCCGCCGTCATCCGGGCCCGGGCCTGCTCGTCCGTCAGCCCGTGCGCGTGGAACAGCCGGGCCAGTCGCTCCAGCACCTCGCGCAGGCGTTCGGTCACCTCGTCGGGACGTCGACCGGTCCGCACGTGCTCGACCCCGATGCGCACAGCGGCCGTACGCGCGGCTGTCCGGTGCCGAGAATGCTGCGGCACCGCGTCGAGTGCCCGTACGGCGTCGTCCCGCGCCCGCTCACCGCCGAGCGCGAGGCGTGCCCGCACCGCGCCGAACGCCGCGCTGCCCAGGGACGGGTTGCGCAGCCGCACCGCCTCGTAGAACGTCAGCGCCTCCCGCCAACGGCCCAGACGCTCGGCGCAGTAACCGAGTGCGAGCTTCGGTGTGTACTCGCCCGGGATGGCCGCGTACACCCGGTCGAAGTGCCGTCGCGCCAGGGCGACTTGCTCCCGGCCGAGGGCGAGCAGCCCGCGGTGCCAGTCGAGCCGCCAGTCGTACGGGGCGCGCTCCGGCCCGATCAGTGCCTCGGCGGACCGCAGTTCCCGCTCGGCGGCCTCGGGCCGGCCCCCGGGGACCCGCAAGCGCACACGGCAGCGCAGCAGATGGACCTCGGGCGAGTCCCGCCAGTCCCGGGTGTGCTGCAGCAGCGCCTCGGGAGCGGCGTCGGCCAGCCTGCTCAGCTCCACGTGGTGGCCGTCGTGCGGGTCGGGCCGCGGGACGGGCAGCCGCTGGGCGACCTCGGCGGGCGACGGCGGGGCGTACGCCTCCGGGGCGTCGGGCGCGGCCCACCGCGCCAGGGGCGGCGCCGAGCCGAGCGTCCCGTCGAGGGCGTAGGACGACTGCAGGAACAGCGGCGACGGCTCGAAGGTCTCCGTCCCGGTGCGCAGGGAGCGCAACTCGCGGAACACGCCCCGCAGTTGCTCCTCCATCTCGCCTGCGGTGGCGAACCGCTCGGCCCGCTCGCTCCGCGTCGCACGGTCCAGCACACGGGCGAGCGAGAGGAGGCCGAGTCCGCCGGGAGGGGGTGCCGTCATCCGGTGGGCCTCGGGGAAGGCGGGAGCGCCGGGGTCGCCCGGCGCCTCCAGGCGGTCGAGCACATCCAGGGACCCCAACTCGGCCAGATCCTCCGGCGACTGTCCGAGACCGCTCAGTCTCCGCAGCGTCTCGCCCAGGCTGAACAGGTCGTCCTGGCCGGTGGATTCTCCCGACGGGCCGACGCTCGGGGCGCGGAAGCCCTCCGTGGTGAGGCCGGGAAGCCCGGCCGCGCGGACGCTCCCCACGTCGATGATCTTCGTGGTGGTGCCGTCGTGCATGACGTTGTCCGGTTTGAGATCGCCGTAGACCTTGCCGGGCCGGTCGCCGTGCAGGTACCCGAGAGCGGCGAGGATGCGCACGCCGTAGGCGAGCACGAACTCGTGGAAGCGGCCGCCGCCGAACTCGGCCGGGTTCACCCGGGCCCGCGCCCGGACCTCCTCCAGCGTGAGCCCGTCCACGTACTGCAGGACCAGGAAGTCCCCGACCTCCGGGTGATGCCCGTAGTTGAAGACGCGGATGATGTCGTCGTGGCTGAGGTCGACCAGGGCCCGCCGCTCCCGGGCCAGGGCGCCCGCCGCGGCCGCGGCCTGCTCCGGATGCAGGATCTTGATGGCGACCTCGCGGTCGTCGACCTTGGTGTCGAGCGCGAGGTGGACCTCGCCCATTCCTCCGTAGCCCAGCGGCCGGATCAGCCGGTACTGCCCGGCCAGGAGCTGCCCCTGCGGCAGCGGAAGCCCGTCGGGGTCGGCACCGCGGGAGGCCGCGCGGTCCAGCAGTGTGATGGTGGGCAGCAGGCTCGGGTCGGGATTCTCCTCGGGCAGCTCCACCTGCGCTGCACGCAGGATCATCGGCTGCGCGGCGACGACGAGCGGCCCGAACGACCCGCCGGAGTCCGGCAGTCCACCCGGCGCGCCACTGCCCGAAGCCCCCTCCATGCCTCCTCAGGATAGACGCGAGTGCCGGGAACGACCCCGGTGCCGCATGGGGAGGTGGTGTGTCCAAGTCGTCGACGTGTCCGGCTCGATGGAGACATCTGTCGTCTGGTCGGCGCTCACGGCGGCCGTGCTGGGCGGCGTACCCACCCTCTCCACTCACTTCCTGGCCTTCTCGACCAGCGTGATCGACTGACGGACCGGGTGGACGCCCCGCTGTCCCTGCTCCTCGAGGTGCAGTCCGCCCCGCTGGACACGCTGTTCCGCCGCCCACTGTCCGAAGCCGTTCGGCGAGCGCCTCTCCGCGGCTGCCGGCGCCGACCCGGAGCGGGCGGACGGAGCGGCCCGCGAGCTGATCGGCTGCGATCTGGTCCTGGTCGGTGGCTCGGGCGACCACCTGCCGGCCAGGGAAACACACGCGGGTGAGCAACTCCCGGGCACGCAATCCCCGTTGATCCGCCTGACCCCGGCCAACGGCCATCCCGACCTCGCCCACACCGCCGACTTCCGTCAGCTCGCCTCCCGGCCCGGCCTGCGGCTCCGCGTCATCGGCCGTCTGGACCCCGATCGCGCCGCCACCCTGCGACCCCCCGCGGTGGGCCCGGTGCCGGACACCGAGGCGACGCTGCGCCTGCCCGAGGACTGGCAGGGCCACGCCGACCTGGGCTACGACCGCCTGCAGGGCGCGCACTTCCCGCCGCCCCACGTCCTCCCTCCCGCGGAAGGACTCACCCGCACCCCGCCCGACCCGCTCGCCGGCTCTCCGCTGTGGCGCATGCGCCGCCTGGTCGAACTCGCCGTCGCCGGAGGGCGCCGAGCGGTCGCCGAACCCGCCCGCAGCGGGGACATCCGCGGCACCGGGGCCGCACTGCGCCGCGGCGGCTTCGGGACCGCCGCGGATCTGACGGTCACCTTCACCACCGAGGCGGACCGCCGCACCCGCGACGTCTTCGGCCGTCTCGCCGGGGCCGATCCGGACGCGTACGCGAAGGCCTGGCTGGCGGCGGCGGTGCATCTGTCGAGTGCTGAGCGGGAACTGGTCCGGGCCACGTGGGACAGTTCCTGAGAGGGCCGCCGAGTGTTCAGGGCCCGTCGCCACTGGTTCTGCCGCTCGCACCCGGCGGCCGCCGAGCCGGCGCCTGTCGCGGCTGGCCGGCGGAAGCACAGGGGGCTGGGGCACGAAAAGCCCCAGCCCCCGGAGCGGTCACCCGGCGGCGCAGGCCCGCACGAACGCGTCGGCCAGTTCCGCGGGGCGGGTGAAGCAGCCCTCGTGGCTGCCCGGCACCTCGACGATCAGCGGGTTCTTCAGCCGCTGCGGGAAGCGCTCGCCCCACGCCCACTCGCCGGGCAGGGAGACGTCCTCGGTGGACAGGACGTAGCTGGTGGGGATGTCGAGCGCGGTGAACGCCGTGGTGTCCGGCTTCTCCGTGAAGGTGCCCAGGGGCTGCGGGACGAGGAGGGAGTGGACCACGCGCTGGGTCTCCTCGGCGGCGTCCTGCATGAAGGCCTGCTGCCAGACCTCCAGCGGCAGCGTGACCGTGTCGTTGCCGGAGGCCGCGGCGAGGGCGTGGAACATCTCGCCGTAGTGCGGCGGGCATGCCTCGATCAGCGACTCGCCGTCGTTCGGCACGAACGCGCTCCAGAAGACCAGGCGCTTCAGGCGCGAGGCCAGCTGGGGAGCGGCGCCGACCAGCACGTACCCGCCCCAGCTGTGGCCGACCAGGGTGACCTCGGTGAGGCCGGCGCTCTCGACGTACTCCACCAGGCTGTTGACGCAGTCGGTGAGCGTCACGCCGCGCGGGTCGTCGTCGGCGCCGAGGCCGGCCGACGTGGGCGTGTGCACCTCGTGCCCGGCGGCCCTCAGTTCGCCCGCGACCGGGCGCCAGGCCCAGCCGCCGTGCCAGGCCCCGGTGACCAGGACGAAGGTCTCGCTCATGCCGATCTCCTTTGATCGTGTGGTCACAACCAGCGCGTCACTGGTCAACGGGAGGTCCTTCGGTGTCGAGCCGACGCACGATGTCGGCGCGCAGTGCCTTCTTGTCGATCTTTCCGACCTTGGTGGCGGCGAGTTCGGGGACCGTCACCAGCAGGTCCGGGAACTTGAAACGTGCGGTGCCCGCGCGCTCCATGACGTGGTGGACGTCGTCGAGGGTGACCGTCCGCCCCGCTTCCGGTACGACGTAGAGGCAGACCCGCTCGCCGAGTTGCGCGTCCGGCATCGCCACGGCGGCGGCGCGGGCGACGCCCGGGGTCTGGTAGGCGAAGTTCTCGATCTCCTCGGCGGAGATGTTCTCCCCGCCCCGGATGATCATGTCCTTGTCGCGGCCCTCCACGACGAGATTGCCGTCGGGCCGCAGCCGCACGATGTCGCCGGTGCGGTACCAGCCGTCCTCGGTGAAGGCGCGGGCGTTCTGCTCCTCCGCGCGGTAGTAGCCGCGCGGGGTGTACGGCCCGCGGGTGAGCAGCACGCCCGGGGTCCCCTCCGGGACCGGGTTGCCGAGCTCGTCGACCACGAGGAGCTCGTCGTCCTCGCACATGGGGCGCCCCTGCGTCGTACAGACGACGTCCTCCGGGTCGTCCAGGCGCGTGTAGTTGAGCAGCCCCTCGGCCATCCCGAACACCTGCTGGAGCGTGCAGCCCAGCTCGGGGCGGACACGCCTGGCGACGTGGTCGGCGAGCCGGGAGCCGCCGACCTGGAGCACACGCAGCGAGCTCAGGTCGGTCCCGGGGTGGTCCCGGTGGTGGTCCAGCCAGCGCTGGGCGATCGCCGGGACCAGGGCGCTCGCGGTGACGCCCTCGCGCTCGAGGAGCGGGAACGCCTTCTCCGGATTGGGGGAGCCCAGCACCACCCGGCCGCCGTTGAGCAGCGTGCCGAGGAGGCCCGGGCAGGCGAGCGGGAAGTTGTGGCCCAGGGGGAGGGCGGCGAAGTACACCGTGTCCGCGCCGAATTCACAGACCTCGGCGCTGCGGCGTGCGTTGTAGACGTAGTCGTCGTGGGTGCGGGCGATGAGTTTGGGCAGTCCGGTGGTGCCGCCGGAGAGGAGGAAGACGGCGATGGAGCGGCTGTCGGGCCGGTAGGCGTCCACGGCGGCGCGGTCCGCCGGGGTGGCGGGTGCGGCGCACAACTCCCGCAGGTCCACGGCGTCGTCGCCGACCTTGTCCCCGAGTACCAGGACGTGCCGCAGAGTCGGCGAATCCCCGGCGATCTCGAACGCCATCGCCTGGTGGTCGTGGCCCTTGAGGAGGTCCGGGACGGCGACGGCGACCGCCTCGCTGTGCTCGACCAGGTACCCGACCTCGTGCCTGCGGTGCCCGGGCAGCGCCATCACGGGGATGACACCGAGACGCAGACAGGCATGGGTCAGGATCACGAACTCGGCGGTGTTCGGCAGCTGCACCACGAGCCGGTCGTCCGGGCGCAGCCCGAGCGCGGCCAGCCGCAGCGCGGTGGCGTCCGCGCGCTCGGCGAGTTGACGGTACGTCAGGCGCCGGTCGCCGTCGACGAGTGCGACCGCGTCGGGAGCGGCGTCGGCGGCGGCGTGCAGCCGGTCGCCGATCGTGCGGCCCTCCCAGTAGCCCTTATCGGCGTAGCGTCCGGCGTACTCCGCGGGCCAGGGCACAGCACCGTTGCTGCTCGGCCTGGGCATGGTCGTCCTCCTCAGCGGTCCTGTGCGGGTGAAGCGGTCGGGACGATCACGGCGTCCAGCGCGATCAGCCCTTCGGCGGTGAGCCGCAGCGGGTTGATCTCGATCTCGGCGGTGCCGGGGCTCGCGACGAGGGCCGCGGCGAGCACCGAGACGACCCCGCCGAACTCGGCCCGGTCCAGCGCCGGTCCGCCGCGCCAGCCGTCGAGCAGCGCGCGGGCCGCCAGGTCGTCGGGCATCGAGGCGGCCTCGGCCGGGGAGAGCGGGGCGAGCCGGATCGCCACGTCGGCGAGCGCCTCGGCGGCCGTACCGCCGAGGCCGGCCAGCACGACCGGCCCGAACACGGGATCCCGCCTCGCCCCGAGCACGAGGTCGATCCCCGGCGGGGCCATCGCCTCCACCAGGTAGCGGCCCGGCCCTATGGCGTGAAGTGCCGTGTCCAACTCGTCGGGTGTGCGCACGCCCAGGTGGACCCCGCCGGCCTCCGTCTTGTGGAGGATCGCCGCGTCGAGCACCTTGACGGCGACAGGGCCGCCGAGCAGCCGCAGCGCGTGGTGGGCGTCGGCGGGGGAGTCGCAGGCGACCCGGTTCGGGGTGCGGATGCCGAGGTCGGTGAGGAACGTCTTGGCGGCGTGTTCGTCGAGCGGGCCGGGGGGTACGGGGGCGCCCGCTCCGGTCGCGGTGGCGATCCCGTCCCGCGGCGCCCGCCGGCGCGCGTGTGCCACCAGGGCCCGTACGGCATTGGCGGCGGACGCCGGTCCGGCGAGCGCCGGAATCCCCGCCTTGTGCAGCCTGGCCCGCTGCTCGGCCACGTCCTCGGGAAGCCCGCCGACGACCACCACGGCCGGGGACTCGGCGCCGAGACCGGCGTCCTGGGCAGCCGAGGCGACATCGACGCTGTCGGGCTCGGCGAGGGCGTAGACGGCGAGCAGGTCCACCTCAGGATCCGCGGCCGTGGTGTCGAGCACACGGGCGAAGGTCTCGGCGGGCCGCCCGGTGTCGACCGGGTTGCGCTGGTAGGTGAGCGGGGGGAGCAGACCGGCGAGCGTGCGCTGTGTGGCCTCGGCCAGCTCCGGCATCCGGACGCCGTCGGTGCCCGCCCGGTCCGCCAGCAGCAGCCCCGGTCCGGCCTGGGCTGTCACGATGCCGAGGCCGGGGGCGGGGTGGGGGCGCAACCGGACGCGGGAGAGCGCGGTGAGCGCGTCGACCAGCTCCCGCTCGTCGTCCACGACCACCGCCCCGGCCTGCCGCAGGGCGGCCCGTGTCGTACGCCAGCTGGTGGCCAGCGCCCCGGTGTGCGACCGGGCGAAGTCGCCGACGTCACTCTGTCCGACGACCAGCGCGACGACCGGCTTGACGGCGGCGGCCAGGCGTACGGCGGCAACGAGCCGTGGCCCGTCCGGCACCGTCTCCACGTGCAGCGCCACGGCCGTCGTACGACCGTCCTCCGCGAGGTGCTCGAGGACGTCCGCGGCGGTCACGTCGAGGCCGGCCCCGATGCCCACGCCGAGGCCGATCCCGTTGCCCGCGGCGGCCAGGTCGAAGGAGAGCGCGTGGTTGACGCCGCCGCTGGCCGCGACCACCGCGACCTCCCCGGCCGGAAGCTGCCCGGCCGCGGGCACGAAGCTGGCCGTCAGCCCCAGGTGGGGGGCGAAGAAGCCGGAGGTGTTCGGGCCGAGCAGCCGGATCCCCGTCTTCCGGGCGACGCGGCGCAGGGCGTCCGCGTGCTCCTCGCCCTCCGGGCCCGCCTCGCCGAAACCGCCCGCGCAGACCAGCGCGGCCCGGCAGCCCGCCGCGGCCACCTCGGCCAGCGCGTCCGCGCAACCGGGCGCGGGCACGCAGAGCACGGCCAGGTCGAGTCGTCCCGCGGTGTGCTCGGCGGCTTCGGCCACGGACGCGTACACGCCCTCGGAGGGGTCCGGGCGGCGCGCGTTGACCAGGGCTCGGGCGCCCGGGAAGGAGGCCAGGGAGCGGGCCATGGCCGCGCCCAGCTTGCCGCTCTGCCGCGAGGCGCCGATCACGACCACGCCCTCGGGCGCGAACAGCGGTGTCAGGTTCGTGGTCATACCCGCCCCCGTGCCACGAGGTCGGCCCGTCCGGACAGCAGCAGCGTCTCGGCCCGGTCGTCGTCCATTCCGTCCTCCACGATCAGTGCGGGCACGCCGTGCACCAGCCGGGCCTGCTCCGCGAGCAGCGAGCGGGTGAGCGGGGTGCCGCCCCGTACCGCGACGAGCGCGGGCGGGGTGGTGCCGCGTGCTGCGCGGGCCAACTCCTCGTACATCTCCGGGAGTTGTGCCTCGGTGTCCGGTGCGGTGAGCCGGAGACACTCCGACTCCATGTCATTCAGTTCCGTGGCCGTGACCCACCGTCCGCCGAACTCCCGCTCGCCCACCCGCAGCGGCGTCTCCAGGGGGTCGCGCCCCTCGTGTGCGGCGCGCCATTCCCGTACGACCTGCTCCACGAACTCCGGGTCGCGGCGTGCGATCCGCTCCTTGCCGATGCTGCGGGAGATGAAGTGGAAGGCGAACCGGGTCGGCTCGAACGCGTCGTGGTAGCGCCCGAAGTGCTCCCACCAGGACAGGCTCGGCCGGGCGGAGGCCTGGATCCGCTCCACCGAGGGCCGCGCGGCCGCCTCGTACGCCTCCAGGGCGCCGGGCAGGTCGTCGCGGTGGGCGAGGAGGCTGTCGGCGAGGGCGATGGCGTCCTCCATGGCCATCTTGGTGCCGGAGCCGACGGAGAAGTGCGCGGTGTGGGCGGCGTCGCCGAGCAGGACGACGTTGCCGCTGTGCCAGCGGCGGGTGCGGCGGGTGCGGAAGTTGCCCCAGCGGGAGTTGTTGACGAGGAGCTCATGGCCGTCGATCTGCTCGGCGAAGAGCTTCTCCAGGTACTGCTTGCTCTTCTCGTCGCTCGGGCCGGGCGGCTGCGCGGTGTCGAACTCGTCGAGCCCCGCCCTGCGCCAGGAGTCCTCGTCCGTCTCGACGATGAAGGTGCTGACGCCGTCGCTGATCGGATAGCCGTGCACGGCGAACGTGCCGTGCGGACCGTGCTCGTGGACGAAGGTCAGCCCGTCGAAGAGATAACTCGTCCCGAACCAGATGAACTTGGCGGTCGCGACCTCCACCTCCGGCACCAGCTCGTCGGCGAGCCGGTCGCGCAAGCGGGAGTTGGCGCCGTCGGCGGCCACGATCAGGTCGTAGTCGGCCGGCTGCGCAGGATCGGCGGGGATCTCGTGGCTGAACCGGAGGTCGACTCCGACCTCCTCGGCCCGCCGGTGCAGCAGCTGGAGCAGGGTCTTGCGGGTGATGGCCGCCATGCCGTTGCCGCCGCAGCGGATCCGCCGGCCCTTGAGGCGCACCTCGATGTCGTCCCAGTGCCGCCCGTGCTCGGCGAGCGCGGTGCGCAGGACCGGGTCGGCCGCGTGGATGCCGGCCAGGGTCGCGTCGGAGAAGACCACGCCGAAACCGAAGGTGTCGTCCGGGCGGTTGCGCTCGAAGACCGTCACCTCGACCGACGGATCGGCCTGCTTGAGGAGCGTTGCGAAGAACAGCCCGCCGGGGCCTCCTCCCACGCAAGCGATCCGAGAAACCATGGCTTGTGCCTCCATGTCCAGTATCGGAGCGGGCCGGCCCGCACGCCGACATTGTGTGTCACTCAAGCTACGGGCGTCAATCATTTGTTACGCATTCCCGTTCGCGTGCTGCCTGGCCAGGCGGGCAATGCGAGGCACCCTCGCCACGGCCGTCCGTATGACATAGTCGGTTTCCGTGAAGCCTCGATCCATCGTCTTCGACCTGTTCGGCGACTACGTCCGCTACCGCGGCGGCGCCGCCCGGCTGCGCACCCTCAGCACGCTGATGGGCTGCTTCGGCGTCGGTGACAGCACCGTGCGGGTGGTGCTCGCACGGCTGCGCAAGGAGGGCTGGTTCGACGTGCGGCGCGAGGGCAGGGAGACGCTCTACACGCTCAACACGCGGAGTCTCCAGCTGCTCGACGAGGGCCGCTCACGCATCTTCGACCGGGCGCCGTCCGACTGGGACCGCCACTGGCACATGGTCATCTACTCGGTGCCCGAGACCGAGCGCGGCGTCCGTGACCGCATCCGCAAGGAGCTGGCCTGGCTGGGCTTCGGCCCGCTGGCCCCGTCCACGTACGTCTCCCCGCACGACCGGATCCGGCAGGTGCGGGAGAAGTTCGCCGACGAGTCGGCCGTACGTCTGGACACCCTGCGCTGCCAGTCCGGCGGGCTCCCCGTCGACCGCGAGATGGCCGCCCGCTGCTGGGACCTGGACGCCCTCAACGACGACTACCGGGAGCTGCTGCGCACCTACCGCAGCCGGATGCCGTCCTACCGGGGCGGGCACCTCGGCCCGGAGGAGGCGCTGGTCGAGCGCATGCAACTGACGTACGACTACCGCAAGTTCCCCTTCCGCGACCCCGACCTGCCGACCGAACTCCTCCCGGCGGGCTGGGTGGGCCACGAGGCGCACGAGATGTTCCTGGAGGCCCACGAACTCCTCGGCCCGTCGGCCGAGTCCTTCTACGACGAGGTGGCCGGTACGCGCCCTGTGGCGCAGGGGTAGCCGGGAGGGGCATACGAGAGCGCCGGGGCCGCCGTACGACGTACGGCGGCCCCGGCGCTCGGCTTCGGGGGAGCGGCGCCATGTCAGGCGGTCTGCACCTCCATCCGGTCCGCCGGGGCCGCGGCGGGCGCGGGCCTGCCCGGGAGCAGGAGCACGACGGCCGTGGCGAGCGCCGCGGGGATGGCGAAGGCGTAGAAGTTCCACTCGGTGCTGACTCCGGAGGACAGCAGGAGGCCGCCGAACAGCGGTCCGGTGATGGCGCCGAAGCGGCCGATGCCGAGCGTCCAGCCGAGCGCGGTGGCCCGGACGTCCACCGGGAAGTGCTGGGCGACGTACCCGAGGACCAGGATCTGGGCGCCGATCGTGCCGAAGCCCGCCACGGCCACGAGGGCGTACATCAGCGGTGCGGCGGTGGCGACGCTGAGCAGGGACATCGAGGCGGCGGCCGCCAGGAAGGAGAGCAGGGTGACCGGCTTCATGCCGAACCGGTCGCCCAGCGGTGAGAACAGCACCGAGCCGACGACCGCGCCCAGGTTCATCATCAGCAGGAAGAGCAGGGAGCTGGAGAGGGGGTAGCCCGCGGACCGCATGATCTGCGGGAGCCAGGTGTTCAGCCCGTAGACGAGGAGGAGGCCGAAGAAGCTCGTCAGCGCGAACAGCAGTGAGGGCACCGCGTTGCCCTGGGTGAACAGCGCGAGCGGTCCCCTCCCGGTCTTGCCGGCGGCGGGCGCTTCGGGAGCGGACGGCACCGGGACGCCCAGCCGGGCGGCGGTCCGCGCGGCCTCCTCGTGGCGGCCCCGCGTGACCAGGAACACCAGCGACTCCGGCACGTGCCGCACCAGCAGCGGCAGCATCACCAGCGGGAGGGCGCCGATGCCGAACAGGAACCGGAATCCCCACACGGGCAGCAGCGCCATGGCCAGCACCGCGGCGAGGATGCCGCCCACGGCGTACCCGGAGAACATGAGCGCGTTGTTGAAACTGCGGCGGCTCGGGTCGGAGTACTCGGCGGTCAGGGCGACGGCGGTCGGCATCACGCCACCGAGCCCCAGTCCGGCGAGCAGCCGGAAGACACCGAACCAGGTGGCGTCGGGCGCGAGCGCACACCCGATCATCGCGACCGAGAACCAGGTGACGCCGGTCAGCATGACTTTCCGTCGTCCGACCACATCGGTCACCGCCCCCGCGATCAGCGCGCCGACCAGCATGCCCACCAGGGCGTAGCTGCCGATGACACCGGCCGTCGCCGGCGTCAGTCCCCACGGCTTGTACTGCAGCAGCGCCGGAACGCTGGCGCCGTACACGATCAGGTCGTACCCGTCGAAGACGATCACGGCGAAGCACAGCGCGGTGACCAGAAGCTCCGGTCGCCGGGTCGTGGGGGTGGGCGGGCGTCTCATGGCTGCCTCCTTCGCATCTGCCGCGGCTCGGCTGAGATGGCTGGGATGGCCAGCAGTGTGTGTCATATTCGAGGCGGCCGTCAATGGATCGAAACATAAGAAGCTCAAGTCCACGACGTTCTCATGGGATGGCGCGATGGATTGACTACGGCCGTGGGGAAATATGTCATCCTTCGGCTCACAGCATCTTGCGCTGCACGAGGATCGACAGCACCAGCGCCCCCGGCAGCAGCGGCAGCCACACGCTCAGGACGCGGTAGCCGATGACGGTCGCCGTGGCCAGGGGCATCGGAGCGCCGAAGGCGACCATGGTGAACACCAGGGCCGCGTCCACGGGACCGATGCCGCCGGGTGCGGGCACCGCCCCGACCGCGGTGCTGGCGACGAGCAGTGCGAGGACGACCTGCGTCCAGGACAGGGGCAGGCCGAGCGAGAACCCGACCGACGCGATCGTGCTCCCCTGGAGCAGCGGGGCGGCGGCCGCCCCGCCCCAGAGGGCGAGGACGCGAGAGGGCCGGGTGTGCAGCAGCCGTACGTCGGTCAGCGCGGTGCGCAGGCAGTCGAGGACGGGGCGGCGCAGCCGGCGCACGGCCGTCAGGAGCGCGGCGGCCGTGACGACGACCGTCACCGCGCATCCGGCCACCAGGGCGGACGTCCGCCCGTCCGGGAGGAGTTCACCGAGGTGCAGCAACTCGGGGAAGGCGACCAGGAAGACCAGCAGCACCAGCGTCTTCGCGACCGGCCTGACCAGGGAGTAGAGGGCGAGTGAGGCGGTGGCCCGGGTCAGGGGGACGCCATTGCGCTGCAGGAAACGCAGAGTGACGGCATGGGCTCCGATGCTCGCCGGGAGCACGTGGTTCGCGGAGCCCGCGGCGAACTGCGAGGCCAGCAGCGGGCCCGGTGGCAGCCGTTCCGGCACGGCGCCCTGACGGCAGCATGCGGCGGCCACCCAGCCCAGGCAGGTGAACAGGACCCCGGCCAGCAGCCACCAGGGGTCGGCGGAGGCCAGCCGGGCGGCGCCGTCGCGTACGGCACGCCGGTCGACCGCCGCCCATACCGCGATCAGCAGCAGGGGCAGCAGGCTCAGGGTCCAGCGGAGGAGGCGGGTGGAGGACAGGGGGCGGGCGGGCGTGGGGAGCGCCCGGGGTGCGGTGTCGAGCGGAAGGGACACGACTGGAAACGTTGCCGCCCGGTGTGACGGCACGGTGTCCGGCAGCCGAAGGGTCACGGGCGCGTGGGCGACGGGCCCCCGCAGTTCGTACAGCCGGGCCGAGCGGGACCACGCCCGCCCGTCACCTCATCCCACCCGCACCGGCTCCATGATTCCCCGCGCCGCCAAGTACCCCGTGTCCTCCGCCCGTCCCGCCGGCACCACCGCCGGACGTGCGCCCTCCGTCCGCAGGCGCATCCACTCCTCGAAGAAGGCCCCGCCCGGACCCGACACCGAGCGTGTGCTCGGTGTGCAGTCCAGAACCAGAGCCGTCTTCCGTGCCTGCGGCGACCGCGGACTCGTGCGCAGCTCGTTGATCGTTTCGGAGAGGGTCTTCGCGATGGGCTTGGTGCGGCCCGCCGAGTCGAACAGGCCCAGCGTGTACTCGAGTTCGGGGTAGTCGGCCAGGTCGTGGTCGACGTCGTGGGAGCACCACCAGGTCACGCCCCACAGGTCCGTGCAGCCGGCCGCGTTCAGCAGGGTCGCGCGGGCGAAGTCCGGGGCGTCGGCGGCGGGGATGTGGGGTTCGGGTGCTCCGGTCTCCTGCACCCAGACCGGGCGAGCGGGGTCGGTGGCGTAGGCCTTGGCGAGCTCCACGCCGTACTCGGCGAGGTGCAGCACCTGCGGTGAGCGCGGGCCGTAGCGGCGGGCGCAGTCGCCGGTGAACACCCACGGGTGGACGGTGGTCAGATCGCCCTTGCGGGCGGAGGCCTGCGGGGTGAAGGGGTGGTCGTCGTCGTACCAGGCGGCGTCGTAGGCGGAGTGCGTGACCAGGCCGCCGCCCTCGCCGAGGCCGTCCCGGGCGGCGGCCAGCAGTGAGTCGAGGTAGTGGTCCACCTCGGCCGCCGTCACCGGGTTGTGTTCGACCAGGTTGTTCAGCTCGTTGCCGAGCTGCAGTCCGATGAGGTTCGGACGGCCGGCCAGGGCGCGCCCGAGCGTGCGCAGCAGGCCGGCCTGCGCCTCGATCGCGTCGGGGTCCGTGAACACGTTGCGGTGGTGCCAGGTGCGGGTCCACGCCGGGTAGAAGTCGAAGCTCGACAGATGGCCCTGCACGCCGTCCACTAGCACATCGAGACCGAACTCGCCAGCAAGATCGACCAGTTGGGTCAGCTGGTCGACGGCGGCGGCCCGGATGAGAGTACGGTTCGGCTGGAGGAGCGGCCAGAGGTGGAAGACCCGGACGTGGTCCAGGCCCAGCCCGGCGATCTGTGCCAGGTCCTCCCGCGCCTGCCGCGGATCGAAGTCGTGCCAGGAGTGGAACCAGCCCCGACGAGGGGTGTAGTTGACGCCGAAGCGGAGCGGCGGGGGCGTACTGATGGTGTCCTCCTCGAGTCGCCTTCGGAACCTCTTCGAAACCCTTCCAACCTTGTCCTGTGTGAATGTATCAACCACCATGGTCGCCAATGAATAATGATTTCAACCAGGATTACGTCGTGGGTCTCGATGCCGGCGGCACCCGCACGCGGGCCGTCCTGGCGGTTGCCCGCGACGGCAGCGTGCGGGGCGAGGGCACGGCGGGGCCGGGCAACGCCCTGACCGTCCCGGTGCCCCGGCTGACCGAGCATCTCGCCGAGGCGGTGGCCCGGGCCGTGCCGGAGGCGCTGCGCGGCTGCGTGGTGGCGGTGGCCGGCGGGTTCGCGGGCGCCGCCCGCACCGCGGACGAACCCGGCCGGGTCAGGGCGCAGTCCGCGCTCTCCGCCGCGCTGCGGCGCCTGGGCATCGCCGCCATCTCGGTCGAGATCCACAGCGACATCGAGGCCGCGTTCGCCTCCGCGCCCGGCCACCCCGCCGACGGCCTCGCGCTGGTGGCCGGCACCGGAGCGGTCGCCGCCCGCATCAGCGGACGTGTGTGCACGACGACCGCGGGTGGCGACGGCTGGCTGCTCGGCGACGACGGCAGCGGCTTCTGGATCGGCCGCGAGGCGGCCCGCGCGGCACTGCGCGCCGCCGACGGCCGGGGGCGGCCGACCGCACTGGCCGCCGCGGTCGGGCGGGCCCTGGGGCTGCCGCGGGATGTGCTGCCGGCCGAGGGAGTACCGGGAGACGTGCCGCCGGGCGAGGTCTCGCTGGGCGACGCCGTCGTGGGCTCGTACGGCCGTGCAGGCGGCGAGCGGTGGACGCGCGCCCAGCGTGCGGCCTACCGCATGCACCTGCTGCCCGCGGTCATGGACCGCCCGCCGGTCCAGCTCGCGAGCCTCGCGCCGCTGGTGACCGAGGCCGCCCAGAGCAAGGACGCCCTCGCCGAGGCGATCCTGGACAAGGCCGCCGATCATCTCGCCGACACGGTCGAGGCGTTGGAGCCCCGGCCGGGCGAGCGGCTCGTCATGACCGGGGGACTGCTCGGTCCTGAAGGTCCGCTGACGGCTCCCCTGACCGACCGTCTGCGGCCCCTCGGACTCACGGTCCACCGGGTGACGGACGGGTGCGCCGGAGCGGTGGCGCTGGCCCGGCTCGCGCACACCGCCCAGCTCTGAAGCGCGGGGACACAAAGAAAGCGCCCTGGGTTCAGCGTGCCCGGCGGCCCTTCACCGCATGCTGCCCCGCGATGTGGTCCGTGAGCGCGAGTGAGGCGCTGGCGCGCTGGTAGGAGAGCTGGGCGACACGGACGTAGAGGCAGTCGATGAGCACCAGCACGGAGTGGCGGGCGCCGATGCTGCCGGTGCGGAAGCTGGTCTCCGAGGAGGACGAGATGAGCCGGATGTCGGCGGTGCGGGCCAGCGGGGAGCGCGGATCGGCGGTGATCGCCACGGTCGTCGCGCCACGCTCCTTGGCGAGCTCGAAGGGCTCGACGGCCTCGCGGGTCGCACCGGAGTGGGAGATGCCGACGGCGACGTCCGCCGGAGTGAGCAGGGCGGCGGAGGTGGTGGCCGCGTGCACCTCGGTCCAGCCGCGCACCGCGCAGCCGATGCGGAAGAGCCGCGTCTCGGTCTCCTGGGCCATCGCACCGCTGCCGCCCACGCCGTAGACGTCGATGCGGCGGGCACGGGCCGCGGCCTGCGCGGCGCGCTCGATCGCGTCGAGGTCGATCCGGTCGATCGTCTGCTGCACCGCCCGCAGGTCCGCGCTGCCCACCACCTGGACGACCCGCTCGAGGTCGTCGTCGGGGGAGATGCCGGGGCCGATCTCCGCGCTGCCCCAGTCGGAGACCTCGCCGCGGCCGCGCTCCTGGGCCAGCTCGATCAGCAGATGCTGGTAGGAGTCGAGGCCGATCGCACGGCAGAAGCGGGTGACCGTCGCCTGGGAGGTGCCGGTGCGGCGGCCCAGCTCGGCGGCCGAGCAGTGGGTGACGGCGGCCGGATCCGCCAGGATCAGCTCGCCGACCTTCCGCAGGGAGCCGGCGAGGCGCGGCAGTTCGGTGCGGATCAGGGTGGTGACGTCGGTCGAGGGCATGAGGAGAAGGTACCAGCCACCGTTATGGACATGATCTGAATACCAGGACCCAACCGGCCCCTTGATGCCCGCATTGCCCGTGCAGTGGGACCTGTGATTTATTGATTCACCGATGGAGCAGTGCAGGGTGGTTCAATCCATCAGTGGGGAGTGTCTTGTGTCCGCCGAGTCCGTGAGCGCCGAGACCTTCGCGCGCGAGAGCCTGGCCGTCCTCCACCGCCTCACCGAGTCCGCCCGCGACGACGTGACCCGCGCGGCCGCGCTGATCGCCGACTGCGTGCGCGCGGACGGCGTCGTCCAGGCCTTCGGCACCGGCCACTCCCAGGCCCTCGTCCTCGAACTCGCGGGCCGCGCGGGCGGCTTCGTGCCCACGAACCGGCTGAGCATCGCCGACCTCGTCCTCCACGGCGGCGACGCCCCGAGCGCCCTCGACGACCCGCTCCTGGAGCGCGAGCCCGGGGTGGCGGCACGCCTCTACGACCTGGCCGCGCCCCACCCCCAGGACCTCTTCGTCGTCATCTCCAACTCGGGCGTCAACAACGTGGTCGTGGAGATGGCCCTGCACGCCAAGAACCAAGGCCACAGCCTCCTCGCCATCACCTCGCTCGCCCACACCCGGGCCGTCCCCGCCGCCCACCCCAGCGGCAGGAAGCTCGCCGACCTCGCCGACGTCGTCCTCGACAACGCGGCCCCGCGCGGCGACGCCCTCCTCCCCCTCCCCGGCGGCGGCGCGGTCTGCGCCCTGTCCACGCTGACCGGCGTGCTGCTGGTCCAGATGGTCGTCGCGGAGGCCACCGCCCTCCTCCTCGCCGAGGGCGCGCGCCCTCCGGTCTATGTGTCGGCGAACGTGCCCGGTGGCTTCGAGGGCAACTTGGAACTGGAGAAGCGGTACGCCGGACGGATCCGGCGCAACGCGAGCTGACGGCGGCGTCCGCGGCCGTAGGTCCAGCCATACGCGGTTGAGCGGCAACCGGTCGTCGACATGACGACCCGATCGGCCCCGGCGCCGGGCAGGACGACCTCGATCAAGCGGCGCGCCGAAAGGGAGCGGTGCCTTGCCGCCGACTTGATGACCCTTTGGAGGACCGGGAGTTGACCCAGCCCGGACGGCGACGCACCGCATCGCTCGTCGCTATGCTCGTGATGCGCCCCGGACGCGGGCGCAGCTTTACTCCGGGGGGGCCATGAAGCCGCGTCTGGTGTTCGTGCACGGGGTCGGAGGGCCGCGCGATCCCGCTGCCGAACTCGGCCGCTGGCTCGGCGCCTTGGCCGACGGCGCGCTCGCCGCAGGGCATGCCACGCGGGTGCCCGGGCTGGTGCGGGGCGCGACGGCGGACGCGCGGTTCGCCTACTACGGCGATCTGTTCGCGGCCCCGGAGGCACAGGGCGGCGGGGAGGCGGAGGACGCCCGCTTCGACGACGCACATGCTCTACTGCGCGAGGCGATCGACCTGCGGTTGGCCGAGCACGCGGAAGACGACGGCGAGGCCCGGGTGCTGCACCACGCACGGGCGCAACTCGCCCCGGACGGGCAGGCACAGGGTTCCGGTTCGGTGGCCCGGCAGGTGCTCAGCGCCGCCAACACCCTCTTGGCGGTCCCCGGGCTGCGGACGTTCGGCAGGTGGGCGAGCGCCCGGCTCATGGTGGGTCATCTGACCCAGGTCACACGGTATTTGGCGCGGGGAGAAGCGGACGCGACGGGCCGGACCCTCGATGCCAGGGTGCGCCGACGCGTGAGCGAAGCGCTCGACCCCGCGTTGCCCACTGTCCTCGTCGCGCACTCCCTGGGCACCGTGGTCGCCCTGGAGGCTCTCTCCGACTACCGGGGCGAGATACCGCTCCTCCTCACCCTCGGCTCCCCGTTGGGCCTGCGCGCCATGGTGGGACGGCGCACGCGCCCCCAGCCGCCACGCGTGCCCGGCGCGGTTGCGAAATGGGTGAACGTCTGGGACCGCGACGACCTCATAGTCGGCCGCCCGATGCTGGAGAAGTTCTTCGAACCCAACGACCGGTCCGTACTGCCCGACACCAGACGTGTCGACTCGGACGGGGCCTGGGTGCATCCCGCGATGAAGTACCTGGCGCAACCGGGCGCCGCCGGACCCGTAGTCGAGGCCATTGAGGTGGTCACGAAGCCATGACCGCCCCGCCCCCGCCCCGACACGCTCTGGTCATCGCGCCGCAGTGCGCGGATCTGGGAGACCTCCACGGACTGGAGGATGTGGCACGAGGCCTGCGGGACGCGCTCACCGACGAATGGCGGGGAGCTTGCACGGGCACCCCGGACGTCGAGTCGGCCCTGCTGTACGGCACGTCCGCGGGCCAGGCCGACATCGAGGCGGCCGTCCGGGGTGCCGCCCGACGCGCCGGGGAGAGCGGGGCGCTGCTCGTCGTCGCCTTCCTCGGCCATGGCATCACCTCCGGCAAGAACCCAAGGCTCTTCCTGATGGCCGCCGACTCCCGGTGCGACGAGACCGGTTCCGCCGTCAATGTGGCGGAAGCACTGGAGCGGGCCCTTGAAACGCCCGGTCTCGCCGGGCTCGTCGCTCTCGTCGACACCTGCCACGCCGGCGGAGCGACGCCCGACCTGGGCGCAGTCGACGCGGGAGTGCGCGACGGCGCGACCCGGCTGTCGCTCCTGATGGCGGTCGGCGCCGCGCAGGAGGCGCACGGACTGGCGTTCTCGCGCGGGGTCGTCCGGGTGCTGGAACAGGGGGTGGTCGGTGCCGGCGAATTCCTGTTCCCGGACGCGCTCTTCGAAGCCGTACGGGATGAGGTGCCCGGTCAGGACGCGCACCTGGTGCAGTTCGTCGGCACGCGTTTCGGTGAACGGCCGTGGGTGTCCCGCAACCCCAGCCATCTCGTGCGGGCCGGATCGCGCCTCGGGCCGATCGGCCTCGAGGAACTGGAACGGACCCTGGCCCCGCTGGGCGGATCGGCGCTGCTGACGGGGCCCGTCAGCGGTGCCGACGTACTCGACCGGCTGCGCGCGACACTGCGCGAGCGTGCCGCACCCGAAGAGGCCCTGGGCGTGGTCGACGGCCTGCGCGACGTGCTGCGCACGGTCCAGCTGCTCAACTCCTGGCCGGGCGGCCATCTGACGTCCGGGCGGCTGCGTGGGGCGCTGTGGCGTGCTGCGGGCCGGTGCGCTGAGCCGGCGCCGCACACCAGTGGGAGGGACCTGCTGCGCGATGCGGTCGAGTACCTGCGGTTCCGTGCGCAACGGCAGGGCGAGACACCCATCGCCCGCCCGGCGGCCTTCGTCGCCGAGCTCGCAGTGGAGGACGGACTGGCCAAGGACATCCCTGAGCTCATGGCATGGCGGGACGCCGTGGACGCCAAGGTGGAGTTCGACGACGCCTTCGCGTCCCTGCGCAGGCGCGACCGCCGCAACCGGCTGCGACTGGTCGTGAGTCTGCACGCCTCGCTGGGCGACCTGTGGCCCGAGACGCTGCAGGCGTTCCTCCTGGACCGCGGGGACGTCTGCGCCCAGAAGGACTTCGAGTGCGCCCCGAGCCGGCCCGGCGTGGAGCAGAAGCTGGGGGACGTGCTCAAGTGGGCCTGGAAGGAGAGCAGACCGATGGGGCCGTTGTGCCGGGTCGAGGTGGCCGCGCCCGCCTCGCTGCTGCTCGAATGGCGGCCCGAGGAGACGAGCTACGGCCGACGGCTGGGGCTGATGCACGACGTCGTGCTGCGCTGGAGCGAGCGGATGCGCCCGCCGGAGCACATGTATTGGATCAACGAGGACGCGCGGGAGAGACTCGCCGACATGAACGGGTGCGGAACCGGACGCGCGCCGGTCGACTGGCTGGACCGGCAGGAGACGGGACGCCCGAAAGAACTGGAGGCGCGACTCGAACGCGGTGCCTACACCCGGGCGGTGGGCCTGCGGCACCGGCCAGAGCGGATCAGGCACGTCATGGAGTTGCTGCTGAAACACGTGCCGATCGTGTTGTGGTCCGACGCCGAGGGAGGGATGCCCGACGCCTGCACGGACACCCTGGACCGGTACTGGCATCTGCTGCCTGCGGAGTTCAGCGAGGCCTACCGCAACAGCTGGGCGTCGGGCACCCGGAAGGGCCCCGACGGCCACGAGCATCTGGCGCTGCTGCGGAGCATCTGGCACGACACGGAATGGCTCGACTTCTGCGACTGGTTCGAGGGGTTCGTCACCAAGGGGGAGATCTCCACATGACCTGGCAGCCCTACTACGTCGGGGACGGTGTCCCGCGCGAGGTCGAACTCGGCGACCCGCCGCCCTGGCGCAGCTTCCCCCGGCAGAACCTGCACCGGCAGTTCCAGCCGCCGCCAGGACTGACCACTGCGGTGAACGCGGCGCTGGCACTGCGCCGTCCCCTGCTGGTGACCGGTCCGGCGGGCTCCGGGAAGTCCACGGTGATCGAGCAGGTCGCGGCCGAACTGAAGTTGGGCGACCCCCTGCGCTGGCACATCACCTCGCGCAGCACCCTCACCGAGGCGCTGTACCGCTACGACGCCCTCGGCCGCATCCACGCCCAGCGTCTGCCGGACGGCGGTGACGACATCGCTCCGTTCCTCCAACTGGGGCCGCTGGGCACCGCGTTGCTCCCCTCGCCCCGGCCCAGGGCGCTGCTGATCGACGAGATCGACAAGAGCGACCTGGATCTGCCCAGTGACCTGCTCGACGTGCTGGAGCGCGGTGTGTACGAAATTCCCGAACTCGGACGCTACACCGAGGACGTGGTACGGGTGCGCGAGTGGCGCAGCGACGTGCACACCGCGATCGAACGAGGCCGGGTGCAGTGCGACCAGTTCCCGTTCATCGTGATGACCAGCAACGGCGAGCGCGACTTCCCCGCGGCCTTCCTGCGTCGATGCATCCGCTTCACCATGCCGAGGCCCACGGCCGAGGCGCTGCGGGCAGTGGTCGAGGCCCATCTGGGTGTCGTGTCGGACGCCGGACAGGCACCGGTGGTGGACCACCTCGTTGAGGAATTCGTCACCCGGGTCACGGCGGGCGGGAGCCTCGCCGTCGACCAGTTGCTGAACGCCGTGCACCTGCTGACCGGCGGCTCGGCCCTCACCGACGCCGACCGGCGGGAGGTCGTGGAACTGGTTCTGCGCGAGCTGTCCCGTGCCTGACCTTGACCCCCCGGGCTCGTCGGACCCACTGGGGCGCGTGGTGCGCGCGCTCGACGCCGTCGCGCCCGATCTGGACGGCACCACGCTGGCCGAGGTGCTCTGGCTGGCCGCGCGGATGGGCACCCCTCCGGAGGGCACGCCCGCAGGATCCTCGCCCGAGCCGCCGGCAGCCGGGACCTCCGTACCGCCGTCCGCGACCGGCACGGACGAGGGCGGCTCCGGCCCGGCGACCGCTCGGCAGCCCGGTCGGGCCCTCCACGAACGCCTCGCCGGGGCGAGTGACCACGTCGCCGGTGCTGCCGTGGCCGCTCCGCGGGGAGCGGGACTGCCGCTGGCCCAAGAGGTGACCCGTGCCCTGAGGCCCTGGAAACGGCCGTGGCCCCGGGGCCGCAGATCCGCCCTCGACGTCGATGCCACCGTCGACGGCTACGCTCGCAGCGGTGAGCTGATCCCCGTCTTCCGGCCGGCCCCCGAGCGCTGGTTCGGCCTGGTCCTGGTCGTCGACCGCTCTCCTGCCATGCGGGTGTGGCAGGACCTCATCGACGACTTCACAGCCGTCCTGAACCGCCTCGGGGCCTTCCGCACCCTTCAGGTGCGCGAACTCGCCTTCGGTGACGAGGGGCCCGAACTCCGCGACGGACTGGGCAGGCTGACCGGACCGGGCGAACCGCGTTCCCCCGACGCGCGCCGGCTGGTCGTCGTGGTCTCCGACTGTGCCGCACCGGGCTGGCGGGAGCCGGAGGTATGGCGCAGGATCCGCTCCTGGTCGCTGACGACACCGGTCGCCCTGCTCAACCCGCTCCCCCCGAAGCTCTGGCGAAGGACCGCCCTCGACCTGCCGTCCGTGCGTGTGCGGCCCGGCGCCCCCGGCTCGGACAACCTGCACCTGGCCTTCGAACCGCCGCCGCTGCTGCCGGACGCCGACCCGGCCGGGGACACCGGCGCCTGGCTGCCCGTCCCGGTGCTGTCGACTTCGCCGCACTCCCTGGACCGCTGGTCCCGCACCCTTATGCGGGGCGACCCCGAGGGATGCGGAGCCGTGCTGGTGCCCCGCGGTGGACGGCTGGGTGGTCGCCCCCGCGAACACGCCGGCGGGGTCACCGCCGAGGGGTTCCTGCGGACGGCGTCCCCGGCGGCGGCGCAACTCGCGGTCCTGTGTGCCCCGTTCGGTCGGCTGGGCATGGGCCTGCTCCACCTGATCCGCCAGGAACTGGTCCCGCGGGCCACCGTGGCCGATGTGGCCGAGCTGCTCACCAGCGGGCTCTTCGCGATCGACGCGGCAGGGGACGGGCCGGTCGAGCTGGTCGTGCCGGACGACGTGCGGTCGCGGCTGGAGCGGGAACTGACGGTGTACGAGGTGCGGCGGATGGACCGTGCCCTGGAACGGGCGGAGCGGCCGGGCCGGCTGCCTGCGGTAGCGTACGACCCGCAGGGCAGCGCGCAACACCCGGCCGGAGAGCGGGCGTTTGCCCACGCGAGACGCCGGACGCTGGAGCTGCTGGGACTGCCGGCGGGGGACCGGCCGCCGCTGACGGGACGGGAACGGGTCGTGGACACTTGGCATCGCGAACGGTATCCGGACAACCGGCCGTACTTCTTCCTGAGTTACGCCCACACTCCGCCCTGGGGTCCGGGCGCCGGCGATCCCGATCACTGGGTGAACGTCTTCTTCCAGGACCTGTGCAATCACATCTATCAGCTCACCGACCTGCCGGCCGGTGCACCGGCCGGCTTCATGGACCGGGAAATGCGGTCGGGCGAGGGATGGCCGGACAAGCTCAGTGAGAACCTCGCGAACTGCCGTGTGCTGGTGCCCTTGTTCTCCCCGCGCTACTTCTCGAGCGAGATGTGCGGCAGGGAATGGTTCGCGTTCAACGAGCGAGTGCTGCGGGCGAGAGCGACTGGTGCCGGTGCCGGCTCCGTGATCGTTCCCGCGCTGTGGACTCGTGTCGACTTCACCGACCTTCCCGACTCGGTGCGACACATCCACCTCGATCCCGCGAGCTTCGGTGATCGCTACGCGACCAACGGCATCTACGGCCTGATCAAGCTGCGCAGGCTGCGTGACGAGTACGAGGAGGTCGTCTTCCGGCTGGCCCAGCGCATCGTGGAGGTCGCGAGCGACTCGCCCCTGCCGCCCAGCCGTCCACGGACGTACGAGACCACCCCGAGCGCCTTCAAACCGCGAGGTGAGGGCCCGCGGAGCATCCACCTGGTCGTGGCCGCACCTACCCGGGACAGCATCCCGGACGAGCGGGACGTACGGCCGTACGGTGAGGAAGCCCAGGACTGGAACCCGTACTACTCGGAGTCCAGTCGCCCGCTGGTGAACCTCGCGGAGGACCTCGTCCGGTCCCTCGACTACCGCGTCACCGTCTCCTCCTTCGACGACGAGCCCGTCGACGAAGACGGAGAGTCCGGGGACGCGGAGGCGGAGTCCCTCCGCCCCGGCATCCTCCTGATGGACCGCTGGGCCCTCGCCGACGAGGAGCGCAGGCGCAGGCTCCAGGCCTACGACGCGAACTCCCGGCCCTGGGTGAGTGTGATCGTCCCCTGGAACCGTTCGGATCTGCAGAACCACGGCGAGGACGGTCGCGGACTCATCGAGGAAATGGAGCGGACGCTTCCGCGTATCACGGATCGGGGGCGCCGTACCGACGTGCGGATCGCCGTCAACGGCGTACCCACCCTCGAGGCCTTCACCAGCGTGCTCCCCGCCGTCGTGGCCCACGCCACCCGGCAGTACTTCAAGCATGCGCAGGCCCAGCCGCCTCCCGGCCCGCACGCTCCCCGGCCCCGCCTGGTGGATCCCGACCTCTTCTCGGACTTGGGGTTCGGCCGTGAGGGGGAGTCATGACGCACGCACGGCCCGGCCGCATCGTGACCTTCTACTCCTACAAGGGCGGCGTCGGACGCACCATGGCTCTGGCCAACACCGCGTGGATCCTCGCTGCCAACGGCAAGCGCGTCCTCGCCGTCGACTGGGACCTGGAGGCCCCCGGGCTGCACCGCTACTTCCACCCGTTCCTCGATCCGGGCGGGCTGGCCGCCACCGCCGGTGTCATCGACCTTCTCCAGGACTACTCCTGGGCGGCTGTCACCGGCGGCAACGGCCCTCGGACCGACTCCTGGCATCTCGCGTACGCCAGCGTCGAACCCCACGCGCTGTCCGTGGACCCCGCGCTCCTGGGCGCGCCGTTCACGGACGGCGGGTCGCTCGACCTCCTCTCCGCCGGGCGACAGGACCGCGCCTACGGCGCGACGGTGGGCATGTTCGACTGGGACAACTTCTACGACCGGCTCGGCGGCGGCGTGTTTCTGGATGCGCTGCGCGACGACATGAGGGCGACGTACGACTACGTGCTCATCGACAGCCGGACCGGCCTGTCCGACATCGCGGACATCTGCACCGTCCTGATGCCCGACGTACTGGTGGACTGCTTCACGCTCAACCGCCAGTCCCTGGAAGGCGCGGCCTCCGTGGCCCACAGCGTGGCGCAGCACCACCTCCGGCGCGCCATAAGGGTGCTGCCCGTACCCATGCGGGTCGACGACGGCGAGAAGGAGCTGGCCGACGCGGCACGGGCGGCGGCCAGGGAAGCCTTCGACGGTGTGGTGACAGGGCTGAGCGGCAAGGGCGCGGCCGATTACTGGGGCAGAGTCGAGATCCCGTACCGGCCCTACTACGCGTACGACGAGACGCTCGCCACCTTCGGCGACGAGGGCGGACTGTCGGGCTCGCTGCTCTCCGCCTTCGAGCGGCTCACCGCCGTCATCTCGGACGGCGAGGTGACGGCGCTGCCGCCCGTGCCGGAACCCGTGCGGCTGCGCTGCCGGGCCGCCTTCGGCGGGCTCCGATCGTAGCCGTGGGCACCGGTACCGCCTGCGGGCACATCTCGCCGAGTTCGGCCGGGTCGCCACCCCGGCGCCCGCGCGCGGGTAGGCGCCCGGTCCGGGCGAGCCGGGAGAGGCGCCCGGTCCGGGCGAGCCGGGAGCTCGCGCGTGACGTGACGGTGTACCGCACGCCGAGCTTCGGCTGAGCCGGCGGGCGGCCTATGCGCGGCAGGGATGCTTTTGTCACGCTTTGAGGGTGATCTGGTTCGCGCGATGGATCCGGGAGCGACGCAGACCCGCACCTGCGCGGGTTCCCGCCCGCGCGGGCACGCCCGGTCAGGACGCGACGTCCCGGCTGGACGCGCTGCGATCCGCGGCGGCGGGCATCGGCACGACCCTGGACGAGAGCACGACCTGCGCGGAGCTGACGAGGGCGGCCGTCGCGCAGTCCGGCGGCGCGGCGGCGGTCGTGCGGCTCACCGGCGGCGGCGTCTCGGGGTACGAGTCGGTCGCCGGGGACGCGGACGTGCTGCCCGACGCGCGGTGGGCCGGCGAGGTGGCCGGTGAGGCGTCCCGGTGGGCGGAGGAACCCGGGATCACGCACCCGGCCGTCGGCGGGGCCCGCCCCGCGCTCTGCGTGCCGCTGGCCACCCGCGAGCACGGCTACGGCCTGCTGGTGTGCGCCCGCCGGGGGCCGCCCTTCACCCGGGCGGAGGCGGCACGGCTCGCTTTCCTGGCCGAGCGCGCCGCCTCGCACATCCGGCACGCCCGGGAGCACGAGCGGGTCAGCCGTACCGCCGGGGATCTTCAGCGGGCCCTGCTCGCGGAGCCAGGCCGCCCGCACCCGAACCTGGACGTCGCGATCCGCCATCTGCCGGTGGGGCAGAGCACGCTGGTGGGCGGCGACTGGTGCGAGACCGTCCGGCTCCACTTCGGCCGCACCCTGCTGGTCGTCGGTGACGTGATGGGGCACGGTGTGGAGGCCGCCGTCGACATGGCCGCCTACCGGGCGTCCCTGCGCTCCATCGCCGCCGCCGACCTGCCGCCGCACCGGGTGCTGCGGCAGCTGGACGACATCGCCGCCGGTGAGGAGGACCGCCGGCCGGCCACCTGTCTGATCGCGCGCGTCGATCCCGTCCGCGGGCAGGTGACGCTGGCGAGCGCCGGCCATCTGCCGCCCGCGGCGATCGGCCCGCAGGGCGACACCGAGCTGCTGCCGGTGCCGGCGGGGCCGCCGCTGGGCACAGGGCTCGGCGGCTACGAGCCCGCCACGTACGAGTGGGGCGCGGACCGCACCCTGATGCTGTTCACCGACGGACTCGTCGAGCGGCGCGGCGAGGACATCGACCGGTCCCTGGCACGGTTGGCCGGGCTCCGGTTCACCGCCGGTGCGGGTGTCGAGGACGTCCTCGACACCGCCCTGGCCCGCCTCGACGCGCGGCACGCGGAGGACGACGTGGCGGTGCTGGCGGCGCGCCCTCATGCCCGCGCGGCCGACGGCCAATGAGCCCGGCGTCGGTTACCGGCTCGCCGCCCCGCCCAGCGGGATTCGCACCGTGAACACCGTCGCCCCCGCCACCCCGCCCCCCAGCTCGAGCGTGCCGCCGTGTGCCCGTACCAGTGAGCGGGCGACCGACAGGCCGAGGCCGCTGCCGCCGCGGTCGCGGCTGCGGGCCTTGTCGACGCGGTAGAAGCGGTCGAAGACCCGCTCCCGGTCCTCGGGCGGAATGCCGGGGCCCGCGTCGGCTACCGCGACCACCGCCGTGGAATCGGCGACGGAGACCGACACGGTCACCGGGGTGCCCGCCGGAGTGTGGACGGCCGCGTTGGTGAGGAGGTTGTCCAGAACCTGCCGGATGCGCTGCGGGTCCAGACGCAGCCACAGTGCCGCCGGGCCGGCTGTCACCGTCAGCGGATGGCCGGGGTGGCCCGCGCGGAACGCGTCGGCCGCGTCCCCGACCAGCCGCACGAGATCCGCGTCCTCCACCCGCAGCGGCGTCTCCACCTCCGCCGCGTCCAGGCGGGCGAGCAGCAGCAGGTCGTCCAGGAGGACGCCCATGCGGGCCGCCTCGGCGCGCAACCGGGCCAGGTGCTTGTCGCGTTCCTCGGGGGCGTTGGCGGCCGCGTACTGGAAGAGGTCCGCATAGCCCCGTACGGACATCAGGGGCGTGCGCAGCTCGTGCGAGGCGTCCGCGACGAACCGCCGCAGCCGCTGCTCGGCCTCCGCGCGCACGGCGAGCGAGTCGTCGATGTGCTCCAGCATGGTGTTGAAGGCGGTCCGCAGCTCCTCGACCTCCGGACCGCCGCCGGGCCCGGAAGCCCGCAGCGGCAGCCGGGCCGCCGACTCGGTGAGGTCGTGCGAGGTGATGCCGTGGGCGGTGTGCGCCATGTCGCTCAGCGGCTTCAGACCGCGCCGCAGCATCCTGCGGCCGAACACCACGAGCGCCAGCAGGGCCAGGCCGAAGGCGACGACCTGCACCGTGATCAGCTCGTCGATGGTGTCCTGGATCTCGTCCATGGGTGCGGCGCTGACCAGCACCACCCCGGGCTCGACCGCACAGGCCCGCAGCCGGTAGAGGCCCTCCCCGTCGATCTTCACGGTGCGCAGGAGCTCCGTGTCGGAGTGCGCCATGCTCTGGGCGAGAGCGGTGAGCGGGCGCGTGTCGTGCGGGATGTCGGCGGGCCTGCGCAGCAGGGCCTGGTCGCCCGACACGTCGTACACCGCGGTGAACCAGCCCCAGTAAGGCTTCTGTGTCACCGTGCCGTTGGCCTCGGCGTCCTTGGACTGCACGGTCTGGACGACCTTCAGCTGGTAGCCCAGCTGGTGCTCCAGATAGTCGCGCATGTACGTCGTCAGCGCCGTGCCGACCACGGCGAACACCACCAGTGACAGCGCGCCCAGGCCGAGCGCCAGCCGGGTGCCGAGCCGCAGTCTGCCGTAGGTGCGCCGCAGCCGGCCGATCACTCGGCCGCCCGCCGTATCACGTACCCGAATCCGCGCACGGTGTGGATCAGCGGCTCGCCCGTCGCGTCGAGCTTGCGCCGCAGCCGGCTGACGACCAGCTCGACCACGTTGGAGCGGCCGCCGAAGCCGTACTCCCAGACGTGGTCGAGGATCTGCGCCTTCGTCAGCACGGTCGGCGACCTGCGCATCAGGTAGCGCAGCACCTCGTACTCGGTCGGGGTCAGCGTGAGCAGCTGCCCGTCGCGCCGCACCTCACGGGTGTCCTCGTCCATCGTCAGGTCCGCGACCCGCAGGACCGACCGCTGGAAGCCGGGCCCGGCGCTGCGCCGCAGCACGGTCCGCAGCCGGGCCATCAGCTCCTCCACCGCGAACGGCTTGACCAGGTAGTCGTCCCCGCCGCGGGTCAGTCCCGCCACCCGGTCGGCGACCCCGTCGCGCGCGGTGAGGAACACCACCGGCACCATCGTGCCGGAGTTCCGCAACCGGTCGAGGACCCCGAAGCCGTCGATGTCGGGCAGCATCAGATCGAGCACCACGATGTCCGGGTGGAACTCGGCGGCGCGGCGCAGCGCCTCCTCACCCGAGTTCGCGGTGACCGCGTCCCAGCCCTCGTACCGGGCGACCGTCGCGACCAGGTCGGCGATGGGCGGGTCGTCGTCCACCACGAGGAGTCGTACTTTTTCCACCCGCTCATAGTGCGTCACGCGCCCCATGGCACCAGACGCCGGTCTCACGCGCGTGCAGATCGATAAACTCTTGAAAGTTGCACGACAGTAAATCGACAGCTCCGGACAGGGAAGCTCTGTGTCCTGAGGACCCGATCAAGGAGTTTCCGTCCGTGACGACCGTCCAATCGCCCCCCGCGCCCCCCACGGCGATACGTCCCAAGGTGGTGGCCCGCACCGGCCTCCACACCGTGCTCGCCGCCAACGCGGCCGTCGTGACCTTCTTCTTCGTCCAGGCGGGCTTCGCCTCCAACGCGCTCGTCGTGCTCGGCCGGCTGGCCGGTCTGTACGGCGCGCTGCTGATGGCGTTCCAGCTGCTGCTGGTGGCCCGGCTGCCCTGGCTGGACCGCCGCATCGGCATGGACCGGCTGACCAACTGGCACCGCTGGACCGGCTTCGGCCTGCTGTGGACGCTGATCGGGCATGTGGTCTTCATCACCTTCGGCTACGCCGAGTCCTCGTCGATGGACCCGGTGAACCAGCTGATCGACCTCGCCGAGACCGTCGAGGGCGTGCTGCGCGCGGTCGTCGCGATGGCCCTGATCCTGGTCGTCGGCGGCGCCTCGGCCCGCTGGGCGCGGCGCCATCTCGCGTACGAGACCTGGCACTTCGTGCACCTCTACACCTACGTCGCCGTGGTGCTGGCGTTCACGCACCAGGTGGCCGTCGGTACGACTTTCACCTCGTCGTCCGTGGCGAAGACGTACTGGTACGCGCTGTGGGCGGTGGCCCTCGGCTCGGTGTTCGCCGGGCGGCTGGCCCTGCCGCTGTGGCGGAACTGGCGCCACCAGCTGCGCGTCGAGGCGGTCGTCCCCGAGTCGGACAACGTGGTCTCCGTCCACATCACCGGCCGCGACCTCGACCGGCTGCCTGCCAGGGCCGGCCAGTTCTTCCTGTGGCGGTTCGTGACCAAGGACCGCTGGTGGCAGGCCAACCCGTTCTCCCTGTCGGCGGCCCCGGACGGCACCCGGCTCAGGCTGACCGCGAAGGCCGCCGGTGCCGGCAGCGCCGGTCTGCGCCACCTGAAGCCCGGCACCCGTGTGTTCGCCGAGGGCCCCTACGGCGCCTTCACCACGATGCACCGCACCAGGCCCGAGGCCCTGCTCATCGCCGGCGGTGTGGGCGTCACCCCCATCCGCGCCCTGCTGGAGGAGCTGCACGGGCACGCCGTCGTCATCTACCGGGTCGGTGCGGAGCGGGACGCGGTCCTCTACGACGAGCTGCGCGAACTCGCGCACGCCAAGGGCGCCGAACTGCACCTGGTGACCGGCCCGCCCGTGCCGGACCGGCTGGCGCCGAGCGAGCTCGTGAAGCTCGTGCCGGACATCGCCGAACGGGACGTCTTCCTGTGCGGCCCGCCCCCGATGATGAATGCGGTGCTGGGCAGCCTGCGCGAACTGGACGTGCCCAAGCCGCAGATCCACTTCGAGCGCTTCAGCCTGGCGGGATGAGAGAGACATCGTGAAGCGAGCAATACCCGTCCTCGTCCTGTCCGTCGCGGGCCTGATCCCGGTCTGGCGCTACGAGCCGTCCACCGGAACGACGTCCACCTCCCAGGCCGCCGAGCCGGCCGCCACGTCCTCCGCGTCCGGCTCCACTGCCGCCGGTTCGACGGTCGTCGCCGGCTCGGCCGTCAAGACCGAGAAGGGCGACGTCCAGGTCCAGGTGACCTTCGCCGACGGCAAGATCACCGCGGTGAGGATGCTGAAGCAGCCGAACCATCCGCAGACGACGGCTGCGGTGCCGAAGCTGATCGCGCAGACCCTCGAGGCGCAGAGTGCGGACATCGACACGGTGTCCGGCGCGACGATCACGAGCGACGGCTACAAGGAGTCCCTCCAGGCCGCCATCGACGAGCGGGCGACGTCCGCCTCGGCCTCTCCCTCGGCCTCCGCCTCTGCTGCCGCGTCCTCCGCCTCCCAGGTCGTCGAGGGCTCGACCGTCACCACCAGCAAGGGTGACGTCCAGGTCCAGGTGACCTTCGCCGACGGCAAGATCACCGCGGTGAGGATGCTGAAGCAGCCGAACCATCCGCAGACGACGGCTGCGGTGCCGAAGCTGATCGCGCAGACCCTCGAGGCGCAGAGTGCGGACATCGACACGGTGTCCGGCGCGACGATCACGAGCGACGGCTACAAGGAGTCCCTCCAGGCCGCCATCGACGCGAAGAGTGCCTGACGTGCACCGCGTCGAACACGTCATGGGGTTCCCCGTCTCGCTGCGGGTCGACGACGAGGACGACTTCGGCGCGGCGGCGGACGCCGTGTTCGCCTGGCTGCGCGAGGTCGACGAGCGGTTCAGCCCGTTCAAGGCGGACAGCGAGGTGTCGCGGCTGGACCGCGGAGAGATCGACCGGGTGAGCCCGGATCTCGCCGAGGTCCTCGACCTCTGCGAGCGCTACCGGGTCGCTACCGGCGGCGCCTTCGACGTACGGCTGCCGGGGCGGGGCCTGGACCCCTGCGCGATCGTCAAGGGCTGGTCGGTCCAGCGCGCGGCCGAGCTGCTGACGGCGGCCGGCGCACGGCGGTTCTGCCTCAACGCCGGGGGCGACGTGGTCGTCTCCGGCGGCCCCTGGCGCGTGGGCGTACGCCACCCCGAACAGGCCGACAGGCTCTGCACCGTCCTCGACCTCACCGACGGCGCGATCGCCACCTCCGCCCGGTACGAACGCGGCGACCACATCATCGACGGCCGCACCGGACGTCCGGCCACCGGGCTCCTCAGCATCAGCGTCGTCGCCCCGACACTGACGGAGGCGGACGCGGTGGCGACGGCGGCGTTCGCGATGGGCGCCGAGGGCGTGCAGTGGGCCGCCGGGCGGCAGGGTTGCGAGGTGTTCGCCGTGGACGCGGACCGCCAGGTGCGGCGCACGGAGGGGTTTCCCGTGGCGGTCGCCGGCTGATCCACTCCGCCGGCCGTCGGTGCCCGGCGTCCTGCCCGCGCTGAGCCTCGGGCAGGGGTGAATTCGTGCGGAATCGGTCGCGGTCCCAGGCTCCAACTGGCTACGCTGCCAAGGCTGATTGAGTGCGACAGCACCATGTGCTCGGGGGACACATATGGCCGAAATCCGCGTCGAGACAGTTGCTTTGGACGCTGCCGGGAGTCGGCAGATCGCGAGTCGTACGCGGACCAGTGCGCCCCTGGCCGACCGGGCGGCCGAGCTGGAGCAGGCCATCGTGCAGGCCTCGGCCATCGCCCAGAGGTCTCTGTCCCAGGTCCCGCGCCGCGACGGCTGGCAGGTGACCAGCATGGAGGTGACCTTCGGGCTGACGCTCGCCGCGGAAGCCGGGGTGATCCTGTCCAAGGCGTCGGCCGAGGCGTCCTTCGAAGTCAGCCTCACTGTCGAGCGGGTCCCGGAGACGTCGTGAGCGCCACGGGCTACTGGGTCGAGCTGTACGAGTCCCAACAGCGGCTCGGCGGCGGGTTCTTGCTGACGCGCCGCTATGTGCTCACGGCACTCCACTGCCTGCGCGGTATGACAGCCCTGGACGAGCGAGTGGACGTCGTTCTGGAAGACGGCACACGTCTCGCCGGCCAGGTGTGCCAGCGCGACCGGCACGCCGACCTCGCTCTCGTCATGATCCTCGGCTCGTACGGCGTCACAGCCTCGATCCCACGTTCCGGTAAAGCCCACAGCGGCGACGCCTGGCACGGGCCGTACCGCCCCGCGAGGACGGAGGCACATCTGCGGGGTCAGGTCGACCACGGCGCGACGGAATACGTCTCCGAGAGCGGGGCACGGATCCAGGCACTCCAGCTGACGGCGTATCAACTCCTGGGTGACTACTCCGGATACTCCGGAGGCCCAGTGGTCAAAGGGGCACCGGACGATCAAGCTCCCTTGGTCGTCGGCATCCTCCTGGAGCAGATGCCGGACCGGGCTGCCGCAGATCGCGCGGCGAACGTTCTCTTCGCCGCCACCATCGGGGAGGCCGTGCGGCGCTTCGACCACTTCGATGTCGGGCACCTGATGGACGAGGTCCATCCAGCCAGTTCGCAGGCCGGCGACAGTGGGCAGGTCAAGGACAGGTCCATGCAGGCGGCGGTGAGTTCGGTGGAGTTGTGGTTCGACATGCTCGACAAGTGGGCGGCGCGCCAATGGCTCGACGCGTCACAGGTCTCTGAGCTGAGGTTCTTGGCCGCCAAGAAAGCCATCGAACGTCAGTTGGGCGGTGACGTGGCATGACCGACCTCTGGCGCCAGGCGATCACCAGCGCCGAGGGTGCCTTGCGCGGCAGCTCCGCGGACCGGCAGCGCCTCGAGGCCGTCACAGCCGAACTGCGCGGTGACGCACAACTGCCGCACCGTCCCGGGCTCGGCAAGGACGTCGCGTACCTCTCGGCCCTCCTCGAAGCACTCGGACTGGCCAAGGAGGCCCGCGCACTGCTGGAGCACGTGGCGTCTCGCGTGATGTTCGACCCGGAAGCGCTGTCACTGCCCATGGAGGTCCGGAACGAACTGGCGGTCGCCCTCGCGGACCGCGGAGAACTCTCGGCAGCGATCACCATTCTGTCAACAGCTGTCGTCCAGGGCACACATGACCTGGCCGACCGGTCGCCGGACGGCGTCGAGGCCCGCACGCTGGCGAATCTGGCGGCCCTCAAACTGCGCCTCGGTGATCTCACCGGCGCCAGGAACGCCGCTCGACAGGTCGACCTCGGCCCTGACGCCCCCGACAGCGCCTCACCCGATCACCTCGAGACCCGGCTGCTGACCGAATCGGTACTGGTCGAGGTGGCCCGTCGCCAGGGCGACGACACCTCGGCAGACGAGCTGGTGAACACACTGGCCCTCACCGCACGGCGGTTGGTGCGCCATCGCGGTCCTGATCATCCCGCCTCGCTGTCGGCCCTGATCACCCTCGCGCGCGCCGAATTCGCCTCGGCGCTCGCGGCAGGCGATCAGGAACGGCTGGAGAGGTCGGCCGACGTGCTGGACATCGCGGCTCAAAAGGCGTCCGCGACGCTCGGTCCGCACCATCCCCTGGCACAGTCGGCGCTGTTCAACCTCGCCCTGGCGGAACTCGACGCCCCCCACGCCACGGGAGGCCAAGGGCACGTCGAAGAAGCCGAAGCCCTGCTCCAGGCGAGGCAGAGACTCACGCCTCCACCGGCGACGCACGCGCCCGCTGTACCAGAGGACGGTTCAGTGGCCTTCGTGCGGACACCCCTGCGACTCCCTGATTCGGCGCGACGCCTGAGGAAACTGCCGGCCGTGGTACGGCTCCACTGCCGCACCGACCTCGAGGAGGTCGCCGCGGCGATGCGCAGGGCCCAGGTCGATGCCGAGACCTTTGCCCACGTGCTGGCCGGCACCGTTGTTCTCGACCGTCCGGATCCCCGCGTTCTCAAGCGTGAACTCCTCCGCGAGTTCGTCCAGGACCTGGTCCGTGACCGAGCTGTCGCCCTCGACCCCGGACTTGTGCGCAACCAGGGGCTCGTTCGTGTTCTGGAGCACGGTCGCTCCCTCGGACGCGCGCAGTCCACCGTCCGTAATCTCTCGCTCGACCTGGCCGAGAAACTCCTGGAGGCGGTCAAGGTCTCCCGGGACCGGATCCGTGCCCGCGTCCTCGATCTGGCCTCCGACCTGGTGCGCGCGCTCGATCGGGATCTGGCGCTCGAACTCGCCCTGACTCTCGACGCCGACCTCGCATCCGACCTGGTTCGCGTCTTCGACGGAGTTCTCGACCTCGATCACGTCCTCGATCTGACACGCGACCTCGACCTCGACGTCGTTCTCGACCGAATTCGAGTCCGTTCCCTCGACCTTGCCCAAGCCCTCGCTGACGCCCAACAGGAATTCGAGGAACTGGCGAGCAGTTTCGAAGGAGCGGATCTCGAGTACGCGGACAATCTCGGTACAGCAAGGCTGGGCGGACTGCGCTGGAACGAGCAGACCCGCTGGCCGACGTGGTTGGCCGGAAGGATCCGGCGTTCCTCCCACGAGGCATCGCCCGGGGTGTTCGTCGTCGACCCCGCGTGGTCGGGCGAAGCAGCCAGATCACCCGGAGCGGGCATGTAGAAAGGGCGGGCCCCGGTGAAACCGGGGGCCCGCCCTTTCACTCGACGGGAGTTCTCAGCTGACGTCGGAGGCGTCCAGGCGATACAGGCCGCTGTAGTCGCTCACGGCCGTGCCGTTCTCCTCGACCCAGCTGGTGATCTCGGAGTTCGAGCCCTGTCCGCTGTCGCTGACGACGATGTAGTGGAGCTTGCCCGCCTTCACCAGGCTCTTGAGCTTGGCGAGGGTCATGGCGTTGTCGCTGCCGGACCAGCCGCCCATGGAGATGACGGGCTCGCCGGACTCCAGAATGATCGAGGACGCGGTCTGGTCGGTGGCGACCGCGACGAGCCAGGCGGCGCCGTCCTGGTTCTTCTTCAGATACGTGATCATCTCGGAGGAGACCTGGGTGCCACCGCCCATGCCGCCGGCGCGCTGCTGCGTACCGGACTCGGACTCGCTCGACGAGGAGGACGAGGACGACGAAGAGGAGCCGCTGCCGGACTGGGATTGCCCTGTCGACTGGCTGCTGGAGCTGCCCGGGTTGCCGGAACCGCTCGTGCCGTCGCCGCCGTCCGGGCCGCCGTTGCCGCTCGGGCGCTGGCCGCCGCCGCCCATGCCCCCGGTGTTCGGGCCGGCCGTCGGGTTCGTGCCGTTGGTGGTCGACGTGGCCGCCGACACCGAGTACGCGGCCGGACCGGCCAGCAGGGCGACGATCGCCGCGAGCGAGGCGATCCCGATCAGCCGCTGCCTCTTCGTGAACCGTCCGATCAGCAGCCCGAGCACCGCCGCCGCACCCGCGACCCCGGCCACCACCTCGGCGACCGTGTACAGCGTCCCGGAGCCGGAGACCCGCTGGAGCAGGACGACCGCCCAGACCGTGCTCGCCGCGACGGCGGCCGGCAGCACCCAGCCCCACATCGCCGCCGAACCGTCCCGGAAGGCGCGGTACAGCATCACGCCGCCCGCACCGGCCAGGGCCGCGATGCCCGGGGCCATGGCGGTGACGTAGTACGGGTGGAAGGTGCCCTCGGCGAGGGCGAAGGTCAGGTAGTGGAAGACGAACCAGCCGCCCCACAGCAGCAGGGCCGCGCGCTTGTCGTCGGTACGGGGAGCGCGTCCGCGCAGGACCAGACCCGCGATCAGGGCGATCAGCGCGAACGGGATCAGCCAGGAGATCTGGCCGCCCATGATGTCGTTGAACATCCGGTACAGGCCCGCGTCGCCGCCGAAGTCGGCGCCGTTGCCCTGCGAGCCCACCGACGAACTCGCCCCGAAGATCCGGCCGAAGCCGTTGTAGCCGATGACCAGGTCCCAGACCGTGTTGTCGGTCGAGCCGCCGATGTAGGGGCGGGAGGAGGCGGGGATCAGGTCGACGACCACCATCCACCAGGCGCTGGAGACCACCAGGGCGACCGTGCCGACGGCCAGGTTGCGGATGCGCCGGCCCAGACTGCCCCGAGCGGCCCACAGGTAGACCAGGAAGAACGCGGGCAGGACGACGTACGCCTGCATCATCTTCGTGTTGAACGCGAAGCCGATCGCGACCCCGGACCACACCAGCGGCATCAGCCGGCCGCTGCGCACGGCCTTCATCAGCGCGGCCGCGCCCAGCAGCATCAGGAAGACGAGGATCGGGTCCGGGTTGGTGTCCCGGTTGATGGCGACGGTGATCGGGGTGAGGGTCAGCGCGAGGGCGGAGACGATGCCCGCCACGGGGCCGAAGTCCCGCTTGACCATCCGGTACAGCAGGGCCACCGTGCCCGTGCCGGCCGCGACCATCGGCAGCATCAACTGCCAGGTGCCGTACCCGAAGACGCGGGCGGACAGGCCCATCACCCACAGCGCGAACGGCGGTTTGTCGACGGTGATGAAGCTGCCGGAGTCGAGGGCGCCGAAGAAGAACGCCTTCCAGCTCTTGGTGCCGCTGTAGACGGCCGCGTTGTAGAAGGTGTTGCCGGTGATCGAGGAGAGGTTCCAGGCGTACAGGGCCGTGGCCAGGACCAGGACCGCGCACAGGGCGGGGCGGGCCCAGCGCGGGTCCTCGGGGGCGCCGGTGAACAGTCTCCGCGTACGGGCTGCGAGGCCGCCGTCGGCCGGAGGTTCGGCCCGGTGCCGGGACGCGTCGTCCTGGACGGGCGCGGGGGGTGGGGCGAGGGTCGTCATGACGTGTACTCCAGGTGGGTGTTCGCCCCGATGGGCAGGACGTCGGCGGTGGTGTTACGGGCGGAGGGCACCTGCGGGGCGGTGTCCTCGATGTACGGCCAGGGACCGGAAGACGTCGGCGCGTACGGCCTCGAAGCCGCGCTGTGCGTCGGAGAAGCAGGCGGCGAGGCCGAACTTCAGCGGCAGGAAGCCGTGTGCCGCGTTGTGGACCGGCGCCACGGTCTCGACCGACCGCTGCCGGGCGCCTCCCGCGTTCGTTTCGCTCATGGCAGTGACGATCGGGGGCGTGTCTGGGGGATCTCTGAGCCGCTTCTGAGGGGAGGGTGAGAATCAGCGGACTCACAGCTTGTGCACAGCGGAGGCGGTGCGGACTCCCAGGGTGCGGCGCGTCGGGAGCGGCGAAAACGCTTGGACCGGTGCGAAGTCCGCGTGATCCACTGCGGTCATGAGTCTGACGAGCGAGGTCGTCCTCTCACGGGACGACGGCGACATCGACATCCTGGTCGGGGAGAAGGACGGCCGGCCCGACGGTGTGGACCTGGCCGGACCGGAGTCGTGGCGTACCGGGGTGTGGGGATCGCAGACGATCCGCCGGGTCGGCGCGCTCCACATCACCGGCCGCCTGAACGGCGTCGAGGCGAGCGCGCACTACGCACAGCGTCTCGGCGGAGGGCTGCTGATGTGGTGACGGTCCAGTCAGGCCCCGTTTCGTCCATCGGAAGGCCCGCAGCACGACAGGTCTAGACTCTCCCCGCAACGGCCCGCTGACGACGGCCGGGAGAGCGGGCCGGACTCTGCCCGACCCGAAGGGTGTTCGGCGTTTTGATACGGATAGATTCAGTCACGAAACGGTACCCGGACGGCACGGTCGCGGTCGACCGGCTCTCCCTCGAGATACCGGACCGCTCGATAACCGTCCTCGTCGGTCCGTCGGGCTGCGGCAAGACGACGACCCTGCGCATGATCAACCGGATGATCGAGCCGAGCGAGGGCACCATCCTCCTCGACGGCAAGGACATCCAGCAGCAGCCGGTCAACACCCTGCGCCGGTCGATGGGTTACGTCATCCAGAACGCCGGGCTCTTCCAGCACCGCACGATCGTCGACAACATCGCCACCGTGCCCCGCCTGCTCGGCTGGAGCAAGGACAAGGCCCGCGCCCGGGCCGCGGAGCTGATGGAGCGGGTGGGCCTCGACGCCTCGCTCGCCAAGCGGTACCCCTACCAGTTGTCCGGCGGCCAGCAGCAGCGCGTGGGCGTGGCGCGGGCCCTCGCCGCGGATCCGCCGGTGCTGCTGATGGACGAGCCGTTCTCGGCCGTCGACCCCATCGTGCGCAAGGGACTGCAGGACGAACTCCTCAGAATCCAGGAGGAGTTGGGCAAGACCATCGTCTTCGTGACGCATGACATCGACGAGGCGGTGAAGCTGGGCACGATGGTCGCCGTGATGCGCGTCGGCGGCCACCTCGCCCAGTTCGCGCCGCCCGCCGAGCTGCTGTCCGATCCCGCGGACGAGTTCGTGGAGGATTTCCTCGGTGCGGACCGCGGCATCCGGCGGCTGTCCTTCTTCCCGGCCGCCGGGCTGGAGTTGCTGACCTCCCCGATCGTCGCCGTCGACGCCTCCGCCGAGCAGATCGCCGCGCGCGGCGGCCCCGACGTGCCCTACCTCCTCGTCACGGATGCCGAGGGCAGGCCCCTCGGCTGGTCCGAGCCGCGCGACCTGACGGCGGGGGAGATCGCGGCGGACCGGCTCCTTCCGCACGGGCGGCCGTTCGTGCCCGGCAGGGACTCGCTGCGGGCCGCCCTCGACTGCGCCGTCCTCTCACCCACGGGGTGGGCCGTCGCGGTGGACGGGGACGGCAGGGCGACGGGCGTGATCTCGCAGCAGACCATCGGCGAGGCCATCCGCGGCGCCCACGCAGACGGACGTACGGACGCCAAGGTGGCCGGATGAGCGGCTTCTTCGACATCCCCAGCGACCTCCAGCACAGCTGGCTCGGCCTGATCGGACTGCATCTGCGGGAGGCTCTGCTGCCGGTGCTGGCCGGGCTGGTGATCTCGCTGCCGCTGGCCCAGCTGTGCGTGCGCTTCCGCTGGCTGTACCCGCCGGTGCTGTGGGTGACGACCGTGCTGTACGCCATCCCCTCGCTGGCCTTCTTCGTCCTCCTCATCGACTACACCGGCCAGACCGAGCTCACGGTCATGATCCCGCTCACCGTCTACAGCCTCGTCGTCCTGGTCCCGGCGATCGTCGACGGCGTCCGCTCGGTTCCGCAGGAGACCCTTGCCGCCGCGACGGCCATGGGCTTCGGGCCCGTACGCCGTTACGTCCAGGTCCAATTGCCGATCGCGGTGCCCGCGATCATCGCCGGGTTGCGCGTGGCGACCGTTTCGAGCATCTCACTTGTCAGCGTCGGCACCCTCATCGGCAACCAGGGCGCCCTCGGCAACCTGCTCAACGACGCCAACATCTACAACCGGCCCGAACTCGCCGTGAACGCCGTGCTCACCATGGCCGTCCTGGCAATGCTCACGGACGGCCTGCTGGTCGGCGTACGCCGCCTGCTGACGCCGTGGATGCCGCGCCGGGCGGGCACCGAACCGAAGGCCGGCCGGCCCGAGCCGGTCGCAGCAGCCTTGGAGGACGCAGCCCGGTGAACCTGCTCCACTTCATCAGCGCGTTCTTCGGCGACAGTGCCCACTGGCACGGCTACGACGGTGTCCCCACGCGTGTGGCGGAACACGCCCGGTACACCCTGGAAGCGCTCGCCCTGGCCGCCGCGATCGGGCTGCCGGTCGGCCTGCTCACCGGTCACTACGGGCGCGGCGGCAACGTCCTGTCCCTGATCGCCACCGCCGGGCGGGCCCTGCCCACCTTCGGCCTGCTGGTGCTGATGACCCTGCTCCTGGGGTTCGGCCTGGTGAACGTGATGATCCCGCTGGTCGTCCTCGCCGTCCCGCCGATCCTGGTGACCACCTACGAGGCGATGCGCTCCGTTGACCCGTCGCCGGTGGACGCCGCGCGGGGGATGGGCATGAGTGAGGCCGGGGTGCTGTTCCAGGTCGAACTGCCGGCGGCGCTCCCGCTGATCCTCAGCGGCCTGCGCTCGGCCGCCATCCAGATCGTCTCCACGGCCACCATCGCCGCGTACGTCAGCCTCGGCGGCCTCGGCCGCTACATCGTCGACGGCCTCTACCAGCGCAACTACGAGAAGGTGGTGGGCGGCGCGACCCTGGTGGCCGCCATGGCCCTCGCGACGCTGGCGGTGTTCTGGGCGGTGGGCCGGGTCGCGGTGTCGGCGGGGGTGCGCAGGAGCAACTAGCTTCCCCCTACGCACGGATCGAGGCCAATCGGTGACCTGGCCGCCCTTGACTGACCGAAAGGGCCCTGGATTGGATCAGGCCAGAGTTGTCCTTGTTCGAGCCGGAGTTCTCCTCAACACAACCCCAAGAGCGGAACGGGAATCGTGACTTATACCGCCCACACCCGCAGGTCCATCCGGAACCACTCTGGCGCGGCGGCCGTCGCGCTCGCCGCGACGACGGCCCTGCTGGCGGGCTGTTCCTCCTCCGACAACACGTCCGAAGACCCGCTCTCGGGAGGCAAGGCGGACGGCAAGACCGTCGTCGTGGGCTCCAACAACTTCGCCGAGAGCATCCTGATCGCCGACATCTACGGCGAGGCCCTGAAGGCCAAGGGCATCAAGGTCACCTACAAGCCCAACATCGGCAGCCGCGAGACGACCTACGGTCTGCTGAAGAACGGCTCGATCACCGTCCTGCCGGAGTACAACGGCGCGCTGCTGGCCTACCTCGACAAGAAGGCCGCGCCGAAGACGGTCGAGGCGACGACCGCCGCGATCAACGCCAAGCTCGACTCCGAGCTGGAGCTGCTCGAGCCGGCGTCCGCGCAGGACAAGGACTCCGTCACGGTCAACGCCGAGACCGCGAAGAAGTACAACCTGACCTCCGAGTCCAGCATCGGGGACCTCAAGGACATCGCGAAGGACCTGGTCATCGGCGCCTCGCCGGAGTTCCAGACCCGGCAGCAGGGCCTGCTGGGCCTGAAGTCGGTGTACGGCCTGGAGTTCAAGTCCTTCAAGGCACTGGACGCCGGCGGTCCGCTGACCCAGGCGGCGCTGAAGAAGAACACCGTGCAGGTCGCGGACATCTTCACCACGGACCCGACGATCGAGAAGGAGAAGTTCGTCGTTCTGCAGGACCCGGAGAACCTCTTCGGATTCGAGAACGTGCAGCCGCTCGTGTACAAGAGCGCGCTCTCCCAGGAGGGCGTCGCCGCGCTCAACGCGGTCTCGGCCAAGCTGGACACGAAGGCGCTGCTCGACCTGGACTCCCAGGTGCAGCTCGACAACAAGGACCCGCTCGACGTCGCCAAGGCCTGGCTGAAGTCGGTCGGCCTGGGCTGACGTCCGCGCCCTGGACACACGACACGAACGGACGCGGGTGCCCCCTCCGGGAGGGGGCACCCGCGTCGTCGTCCTCGAGGAACTCCGGCTCAGTAGCCGACGTAGAACGTCGCGTCCTGCTTCTCGGTGGTCGTCGAGATCGGGTCGATGCGCAGGGCGTAGTTCGAGTGGCGGATGTAGCGGGTCGGGAAGTTGTACGACCGGAACGACGACCAGGAGGTGTCGGCCAGGCCCGCGGTCCTGTAGAACGTGGCGTCCGCGGCGAACGTCGACGTGCCGTCGTTCACGTCCAGCTGCAGCGCGTAGTTGTAGTGCCGCAGGTAGCGGGTCGGGAAGTTGACCGACTGGAAGGAGACGCCGGAGCTGTCCGCGAGTCCGGGCACCAGCTTCCACAGCGAGTCCTTGTACGGCTCGATGGGGTACTCGTCGATGCGGCCCGCGTAGTTGGAGTGGCGGACGTAACGGGCCGGGAAGTTGTAGGACTTCAGCCGGTTCCAGGTGGGGGCGCCCCACTTGGCGACGAGGTCGTTGTACTGGGTCGTGGTGATCGTCGTGATGCCGCAGTGCTTGGAGTTGACAGGCTGGGTGTACGTCCGCTGGTCGAGGGCGGTCCAGGTGCCGGCCGACAGGTCGGTGGTCTGCCAGGCGTAGAAGACGCCGTTGGGTGTGTACGTGTCTCCCCAGAGCCAGTAGGTGCTGGACGTCAGGGACTTGACGACGGTCGGGGCCTCGGTGCCGCCGTGCGCCACGCCCGTGCTGAACGGCGTGAAGCTGCCCGGGTTGAGGGAGGTGGAACGGGCGCCCACCAGCGTCTGGTCCTTCTTGAAGTAGAGGTAGTTGACGCCGTTCACACCCACCGTCATGTCGCCGTCGATCACGTCGTACCCGGGGTCGAAGAACACCTGGGGCGCCGAGACCGTGACGAAGTCGGTGGTGTAGTTGACCATGATCACGTTGTGACCGCTGGAGTTGACCGACGAGTAGATGATCGCGTACTGCCCGCGGCCCGCGTCCCAGAAGGCCTCCGGGGCCCAGCTGTGGGTGGTCATGTCGTGCAGCTTCAGCCGGTGGTAGCCGGTGAAGGTGCGCAGGTCGGTCGAGTTCCAGACGTGGATGTACTGGCTGTTGTAGTTCCAGTCGGTGCCCTTGAGGTCGGTGGCGAGCACCACGAACGTCCCGTCCTGCTTGTGCAGGATGAACGGGTCGCGCAGACCGCCGGCGCCCTCGGTGGGCGTGACCACGGGGTTGTTCTGGTTCAGCGGCATCCAGCGCAGCCCGTCCGTGCTGACGGCCAGATGGAGGCCGTAGTCGGTGCCGTCGCCGAGGTTGGTCGATTCGGTGAAGTACCCCATGACGTACGCCGAGTCGGCGGCGTAGGCGGATCCGGCGCCGAGCGTCAGCGCGCCGGTCGCGGCCAGCGGCACGGTCGCCGCCATGCCGAGGAACAGACGGCGGGAGGGGAGCGGTTGGGGGGTCATGTGCTCTCCAGCAAGGGTGCGGGTGACGTACTCGTGGAAGAGTGGAAGAGTGGGTCGATATATCGAACTAAGTTCGGTAGATCGGTCAGAAGGTAGGGATGTGACGCGTGTGCGTCAATCGCACGGTCGGGCTTGGCGGGTTTCCGACGTTCACCTTCGCGCTCGCTGTGCCCCGCCTGTGTGAATCCGCCCCGAACCCCTCACCGGCCCGGTCGAGCGAGCCGACCGCCTCCACTCGCGGCGGCGATCACCCGGTCGATCAGGGCGATCAGCACGTCCCGGGACGACTCCCGCTCCCGCGCGTCGCACAGCAGCACCGGCACACTCTCCGGCAGCGCCAGGGCGTCCTGGATCTCCTCCGGCGTATAGGGGTGCCGCCCGTGGAAGCCGTTGACGCCGACGACGAAGGGGATGTGCCGGCGTTCGAAGAAGTCGATCGCGGCGAAACTGGACTCCGGCCTGCGGACGTCGATCAGGACCACCGCACCCAGGGCACCGATGGCCAGGTCGTTCCACATGAACCAGAACCGCTGCTGGCCGGGCGTGCCGAACAGGTACAGCACCAGGTCGTCGCCGATCGTGATACGGCCGAAGTCCAGGGCCACCGTGGTGGCCCGCTTCTCCTCGATGCCGTCGAGGTCGTCGACGCCCAGGCCGGCGGCGGTCAGCGGCTCCTCCGTGCGCAGCGGAGCGATCTCGCTCACCGAGCCGACCATCGTGGTCTTGCCGACGCCGAATCCCCCGGCGACGAGGATCTTGACCGTGTCGGGTGCGGTGGTGGGGTCAGAGCCGGCCAAGGCCATCCCTCACTTTCTGCAACAGGTCCAGCTCGGGTGCACCGGGGGAAACGGGGTGCGGCGCGCGGACCGTGATCAGGCCCGCCTCCAGCAGATCGCAGAGCATGATCACGACCACGCTCACCGGAAGGTCGAGATGCGCGGCGAGTTCCGCCACCGCGACCGGCTCGGCACACAGCCGCAGCAGCCGTACCTGCTCGGGTTGCGGCCGCGCGACCATGACGGGCGGCGGATCGACCGCGGTCACCGTGGTGATGAGGGTGAAGTCGGAGCGACTGGGCCTGGTCCGTCCACCGGTGAGCGTGAACGGCCGTACGAGCCGGCCCCCCGCGTCGCCTCCGCTCACCTCACTCGCCGTTGCGGACGGCGGGGCCGATACCGGCCCGCGGCGCCGCGCTGAGATGCTCGCCGATCTTCTTCACCAGCATGTTCATCTGGTACGCCACCACGCCGACGTCCGCGCTCGGCCCCGTGAGCACGACGAGGTGCGCACCCGGCCCCGCCGCGGTGAGGATCAGATAGCTGTTGGCCATCTCGATGAGCGCCTGACGCACCGGGCCGCCCCGGAAGTCCATGCTCACGCCCTTGCTGAGGCTCATCAGACCGGACGCGGTCGCTGCGAGACGTTCGGCGTCGTCGCGCAGGAAACCGGTGGACTTGCTGACCACCAGGCCGTCGTCGGAGAGCACGACGGCCTGGTTCACGTCGGCGACCCGGTCCACGAGTCCGGTCAGCAGCTGGTCGAGCTGGGTGTTCGTGGCGGGGATGGGGCGTGTCATGGCAGTGTCCTTCATCAGCTGTCGGCGGGCGGTGTCGGGGTCTGGGACGCGTCGGCGGCGCGGAGGGGCGGTCCCGGCTCCCGAGGCGCGGGCACCTCCTCCGCGTCGTATGCGCCGTCGTCGGATGCGTCGTCGTCACGGGCCTGGAACGTGCCGCGCTGGAATCCGGCGAGGGAGGAGGCCGCACGCTCCGCGGTGAACTCGTCGAGGAAGTCGTCCTCCTTGGCGGGCGCCACCTCCTCACGCAGCTCGGCGACCAGGCTGGTCTGCGGCACGCGACGGGGCAGCGGGGTGAGCCCTCCCCCACTCTCGGCTCCGCTCGAGCCGGGGGACACCCATGGCCGGGCAGCGGGGGCGGGGACGACGGCGGACGTCCGGGCGGGGACGGCCGGTCGGGACTCCCGGGCGGGCGGTTCGGCGTCGGGCTCGTCGGCCGTGAGCGCGGGGGCACCGGGGGCCGTCGCTGCGGAGGAGTCGAGCGTCTTCGAGGTCATGGCGCCGGAGGTCGTCGCGGGCGCGTCCCGGACCACGATCTCGTGCGGGATCAGCACGATCGCCGTGGTCCCGCCGTACGGCGAGGGGCGCAGCGTCACCGCGATGCCGTGCCGGGTGGCGAGGCGGGCGATCACGAACATACCGAGCCGGAGGTCGTCCGCCAGGGCCACCACGTCGAACTTCGGCTCCACCGCCAACTGGGCGTTGAACGAGGCGTAGTCCTCCTCGGACAGTCCCAGGCCGCGGTCCTCGATCTCGATGGCCAGGCCCTTGGCGACCATCGCGGCCCGCACCCCCACCGGGCTGGGCGCCGGGGAGTACGCGGTCGCGTTGTCGATGAGCTCGGCCAGCAGATGGATCACGTCCGCCACCGCGGGCGGGGCGAGAGACACCTCCTCCTCGGTGTGCACCTCCACCCGCTGGTACTCGGCGACCTCGCCGACGGCGCTGCGCAGGATGTCGATCAGCGCGACCGGTTCGCTCCAGCTGCGGCCGGGGCGCTCGCCGCTGATGATGACGAGGTTCTCCTCGTAGCGGCGCAACTGGCTCGCGGTGGAGTCCAGTTCGTACAGGCCCTTGAGCACATCGGGGTCCTGGTGCTCGCGCTCCAGCGCGTCGAGCTTGCTCAGCTGCAGGTTGACCAGGTTCTGGCTCTGCCGGGCGATGCCCAGGATCACCTTCTGGAAGCCGCGCCGGGTGTCGGCGAGTTCGACGGCGGTGTGCACGGCCGTACGCTGGGCGGTGTTGAACGCCTTCGCCACCTGGCCGAGTTCGTCGTGCCCGTAGTCCAGCGGCGGCGTCGCCGACTCGACGTCGACCTTCTCGCCCCGGTCGAGGCGGGCGACCACATCGGGCAGCCGCTCCTGCGCCAGGCCGAGCGTGGCCATCCGCAGGCCGCGCAGCCGGCGGGACAGGGAGCGGGTGATCCGCCAGGACATGCCGACGCACAGCAGCAGCGCGACGAGCCCGCCCGTGCTCAGGGCGGCCGCCTTGACCAGCAGCGCGCGTGATTCGTCGGCGCTGCGCTGGAGCAGCGCGGTCGTCTGCTGCCGGATGAGGGCCTCGTACTCACCGGACACCTTGATCAGTGCGGCCCGCCACTGCTTCTGCACGTCCGGCAGGGCGATCTTCGGCTGGTGGCCGGCCGACGCCCGGGCCGCGAGCACCTTGTTCTCGATCGACACGATGGTCTGCCACTCGGGGCTCTGCAGGATCCTTTCGGTCTGCGCCTTCGCGTCGCCGGTCAGCGAGGGGAGGATCTGGTCCTGCACGACCCAGCGGCGCGCCGTCACCAGCTCGGCGAAGGCGGACCACGTCTTCTCGTCCATGTGGCCGGCCGGACCGGCCAGGGTGAGCTGCGTGTCCTCCTCCGAGACCAGCTCGGCCGCGTGCTCGAGGGCGACGAGCGGCCCCGCCTGCGAGGTGAGGTCGCCGTCGTCGACCTGGGACAGCTCCTGGAAGGCGTGGATCTGGTCGTCGATGATCGACGTGTACTGGTCCAGTGCCTGTGCCGTGGTGATGTTGGTCGGGTTGTCGATCTGGCCGCGGTAGTACTCGAGGCTGGCCACCGAGGCGACGACCGAGTACAGCCGGTCCTTGATGCGGGAGGGCGCCTGCTGGATGGCGTCGGCCCTGTCGACCAGCTTCGCCACCGCCTCGTCGGTCTTCTTCCGCTGCGCGTCCAGGGCGGCCCGGGAACCGCCCCGCGAGGCGACCCAGACGGCCGACAGACTGCGCTCCTGCTGCAGCGCGAGCGTCGCCTCCGTGCCCATGGCACCGGTCGACCGGCTCAGCTCGGTCTGCGCACGCAGCCGTAGCCCCTCCGAGAACATCTGGATCGTCGTCACACCCCACATGGCGGTGAGCGTGACGCTGGGCACCAGCGCCAGGAGGATCAGGGAGAGACGTATGGAGCCGAGACGGCGCCTGGCACCTGTCCGTGGAGACATCGGGGTCCTAGTGCGATCAGCGGGGTCAGCGGGGGGTTGGGGAGCGCGGAACCGGGATGGGGGACGAGCGCGGGGGGTGACTGCGTGTCCGGTACGGCACAAGGGATGCGCAGGATGTTATCCGTACAAGTGACCGCACGGACCCTGCGTAACCGAATCTTTGGTGACACCACCTGCTGACGCGTCCCGTCAGCGGGTGCCGTTGGCGGCGAACTTCGCGATCGCGGCGACATTCGACTTCGTGACGAACGCCGGGCCGGTGAGCACGGGGGCCACACCGCCGCCGCTGATGTTGCCGTTGGTCCGGTACAGCCAGATCGCGTCCACCGCGAGATAGCCCTGCAGGTACGGCTGCTGGTCCACAGCGAACTGCACGTCGCCGCTCCGGATCGCCTCGACCAGGTCCTTGTTGAGGTCGAAGGTCGCGACGTGGGCCTTGCCGCCCGCGGCCTTCGCCGACTTCACGGCCGCGAGCGCGAACTGCGCGCCCATCGTGACGACCTCGTCGATGCTCGGGTCCTGCTCCAGGCTCGCCTCGACCGCCGCGGTCGTCGCGTCCATGTCGGTGCCGTCCACGTAGAGCATCTCGGTCTCGCCGGTGAACGTCTTCTTCACGCCCGCGCAGCGCGCCTCCAGGGCGACGTTGCCGCGCTCGTGGATGACGCAGAGGGCGTGCTTGGCCTTGAGGTCGTTCAGCTTGTCGCCGACGGACCGGCCCGCGACGCTCTCGTCCTGGCCGAAGTACTCGAGCAGGCCGTCGGACTGCCACGCGTCGATGCCGGAGTTGAGGCCGACGACGGGTATGCCCGCCTTCTTGGCCTCGGTGACCGGGCCCTGCATCGCCTGCGGCTTGGCCAGGGTCACCGCGAGGCCGTCCACCTTGTCGCGGACGGCTTCCCGCACCAGCTCCGCCTGGCCGGCCGCGTCGCCGTCGCTCGCGTACGTCAACTCGATGCCGTCCTTCGCCGCGGCGGCCTCGGCACCCTTGCGGACCAGCTCCCAGAAGGCGTCGCCCTTCCCACCATGGGTGATCAGCGCGACCTTGAGTCCGTCGCCGCCCGCCTTGCCCACCGTTTCCGCGTTCGTGTCCGAATCGGACGACGCACCGCCCAGGACGGAGCAGCCGACCAGGACGAGACAGGCGACAGCCAGGGCCGTGACCCGCACGGTGTGGCGGGTGGCGGGAGGTGGGGGAGGAGTGTTCATCGGGGCGTTGCACCTCGCTGTGCGGCAGAGCAGGAGGACGGGGAGCGCCGCCGGAGCCGGATGCTGTGCACCGGCCGAGAGGCTCTCGCTGGGCGGGAGCCAATCGTGTGTGACCGCCGGTAGTCAAGTGAGCAACCACTTGGAGTGAGTTCCCGCTGCCGCATTGTGATCCGTCGAGGCCCGGAAGGGGAAGGTTTTCCGATGCGAACTGACGAACGGTCAATCGCCCCTGGTCGACGGCGGGTCCCAAGACCGGCGCGCGCCACGGGGCCTGTCCGGCGGATCAAGTCGCTGGGAAGCCGCGGCATCCGTGCAGCGCCGGTGAGCGGGGGCGATGGGGGTGCCCCCGCGCGAGGTTGTTCGAGCGTGGGGGAGCGTGCAGCTGCCAGGCGGAGGAGGGAGTCGAAGCGGAGCGATGGGGGTCCCTCCCGCTCGAGCGGAGTCGAGAGTGGGGGAGACCGACGACAACGCGGCGGATGTGCGTGCCGGGCCCCGCGTCTGCGGCATGATCCGCCGGACAGGCCCTGACTAAGGCTTGCGCGCCACAGCCCCGTACATCGCGATGTCCTCGTCCCGGACGACCTCCGTGCCCGTGCCGTCGGGGTGCCACTTGTGGACCTGGACGATTCCGGGGCCGACCAGGTCGAGGCCCGTGAAGAACTCCCCGGCCTCGGCGAGCGTGCGCAGCCGCATCGGCATGCCGCGGGCCGCGTACTCGCGGGCGACGCGGCCGACCTCCTCCGGCGCGAAGTCGGCGGTGCCGATGGACATCGCCAGGTGGCTGCCCGGGGGGAGGGGGTCGAGGAGGCGGCGCACGATGCCGACGGCGTCGTGTTCGTCGAGCAGGAAGTGCACGATCGCGATGACGGTGAGGGCGACGGGCCTGGTCGGGTCGATGGTCGTACGGAACTCGGGGGCGTCCAGGATGCTCGCCGGATCGAGCATGTCCGCCTCCAGGTAGGCGGTGCGGCCCTCCGGCGTGCTGTTCAGCAGCTCCCGGGACAGCGTCAGGACCAGGGGGTCGTTGTCGACGTAGACGACCCGGGAGTCCGGCGCCGCCTCCTGGGCCATCTCGTGGATGTTCGGCGAGGTGGGGATACCGCTGCCGATGTCGAGGAACTGCCGTATCCCCGCCTCCCGGGCGAGGTGGCGCACGGCGCGGTTCATGAAGTCGCGGTTGGCCCGCATGTGGACGGGCAGAGCGGGCCACTCCCGGCACATGGCGTCCCCGGCTTCCCGGTCCGCCGGGTAATGGTTCTTGCCGCCGATGATGTAGTCGTAAATCCGTGCGGAGTGCGCGGTTTCGGTGTCGATGCGGTCGTTGGCGGTCACATGCGGCTCCCCTCGGGGCGTGGTGTCGATACGCACGACCTTCAACTTCCCATCTGCCGCGGGTTGTTGACGAGAAGCGGGACTTCGTCTTCCGGATTCTTTTGCGCGAGGAAACCGGGCGTCAGTGGAGAGAAAAAGGTTGACGGGGGCGCGCGGTGCCTGGTCGCTGGTCAAGTGGCGGTCCCCGTGGGCGGGGGCGTGATGGCGACGATCTCCGTGCCGTCAGCCGGCGGAGCACGACTGAACCCGGGCAGGTGGCCGCCCGCCCGGGTTCACGGAGCCGTCAGGCCTGCCCCAGTGAGGCGTCCCCGCTCTTGCTGAGGATGTCCCTCTGCTTGCGTCGCTGCCGGCGGCTGACGCGGGGCTCCTGGTCCGGGAGCCAGCCGAACGTCAGGCAGCTGCCTACGGCCCCGAAGAGGAGGCCGATCACGAAGCCGCCGATGTTCGAGGTGAGCCACGTGCCCAGGGAGAGCATGATGCCGATGATCGAGTAGAACAGGCGCTGAGCCGGGTTGAAGAGGATCAGCAGCCCGCAGACCAGCATCAGGGCGGGCAGGAGGTAGCCCGCCAGGCCCTGCATGCCGACGTGCAGGATGACCGGAAGCGGTGCCTTCATGGTCAGCAGGATCTCGGCGCCGCCCAGGGCGAGCAGTACCCCGCCCGCGAAGGGCCGGCGTACCCGCCAGTGCAGGAAGCGACCCTTCCAGTCCTCGAAGCGGTTCACTGCGTGCAACCCTCGCTGCCGAACCGCATGTGCAGGCCCGGAAGCTTGAACACGGCCGCGGTGGACGCGTAGTTGTGCTGGTACAGGTTCTTGATGAGAACCGTGTCCGCCTGCTGGCCGTAGACGCCCGCGGGGCCCTGGACACCGGCCTTGTCGAAGGTGCTGGAGTCGCGGCCGATCTCGATGTTGTTGAACTCGGCGTCGCCCTTGATGTCGTCGGAGTCGATGGTCAGGTTCTCCACGCTCACCGGCGTGGACCCGCTGCCGGCGGTGAGGACGAGCTGGATGCCGCCGAGGTCGACGCTCTGGCAGAGGTTGGTCAGCTTGCCCTTCTTCACCACGGAGGTGACGACCAGGACCTGGCCTCCGGTGTCGCCCTGGTTGGGGCTGTTCTCGATCATGTTGTCCAGTGCGCCGAACTGCTCGAATCCCTGGCCTTCGAGCTTGTCGGCGGTGACCACGAACGGCATGCCGGAGATGGCGAACTGGACACCGAGGGCGCCCTCGGCGGTGAGGATGGCGAGTCCCGCGGCGACCGCGGCGGCCGGCACCGCCATCACCGCGGCGCGGCGCAGCCGGACCCGCCCGCGTCTCTGGGGCCCTCCGGTGCTCCCGGCGGCTGTGGACGCTTCGATTTCGGAACCGCTTTCCGGGTTCTCGGGGGTGTTCTCGGCGGACGAGGCCATGTCTGCTCCCATGGGCATAGTCATGCGGGTTGGGCTTCAGTGGCGCGTTGTCCTGGCGCGGACAGCGGCTGCGGCGCACGTCTCCTCACAACTCCCGGAGGCTGCAAGGGCTTTCGCGGTTACGCAGCAGTAGCCGTCGAGGAAGTTACCGATGGTTACACCCAAGGGTCAAGGGAGTTGTGTAAAAAGGGTGTCGGTTGTGTGCCGCCTGTGGATCACCGGGTTCCCGTAGTTATCCAAAACCACAGGCCGAACACGCGATGAATGCCAACTTCCTTGATCAGCCTTGACGTTGACTGACCATCAGGTCTACAACTCTCCCTGGTTTCCCCGGATCCGTGGCGCCGGATCCGTCACGCGGCCCTGCCGCGCATCCCGGACTTCCCAATCCGCCACGGGCGTGTCGCGCCCCGAATCCCCCCACGGGCTGTTCACGCATCGAGTCCCATCCCCCCACGGCACCGGCATGGACGCTTCTCCCTGGTCCGTGCCCGGTCGCCACTCCCGCCCGGCCCCGGTCGAGGGCCTTCCCCCCAAGGGTCTTCAGCCGGTTCCGGCCGGTTCGCCGTTGCCGGTCCGTCACGTACGGAGAAGGCGTCACGGCCCGGCAACGGCGGACGTCGACTCGCGTCCCCCACCCACGAAACCACCCCTGAAATCACCCCCACTTCACCTCCAGTTCAGCCCCCCACTCAGAAACGAGGCATCCCGCATGCGCACGCGTTCCCTCCTCACGCTCGTCGGCACCGTCGCCGCCCTCTCCCTCCCGGCCGTCACGCCGGCCTCCGCGGACGACACCGCCGTCCTGACCACCGCGAACGGCAACGTCGCCGTCGGCGACGTTCTCACCGCGCCCCTGGCCAGCGGTACCTCCGCCACGCTCTACTCGAGCGCGACCGGCACCAGCGGCATCAAGTGCACGTCGTCGACGTTCACAGCGACCGTCACCGACAACCCCACCGCTCCGGGCACGGCCACCGAGTCCGTCACCGCGCAGACCTTCGACAGCAGCAGCTGTTCCGCGAACGTCGTCGGCGTGCTCGGCGTCACCAGCATCACGGTGAACAACCTGCCGTACACGGCGAGCGTGGCCTCCGACGGAACCGTCACCGTGACCCCCGCGAGCGGCTCCACCATCCAGACGACGGTCGTGCTGCGCACCCTGCTGGGCAGCATCAGCTGCGTCTACCAGGCGTCCAGCCTGACCGGCACGGCGAGCAACACCGACAACAGCATCAGCTTCACCAACCAGCAGTTCACGAAGTCGTCGGGCTCGTCCCTCTGCTTCGCCAGCGGCTACTTCACCGCCAAGTACGCCCCGGTCTCGGCCGGCGACGCAGTGGTGAGCGTCAACTGACCTAGAACCCACACAAGTTCGGCGCCGACGCAGGCGCAGAGCAGGGCGGCGCCGCCGGTGAGCACCAGCACCGCGGCGCCGCCTGTCGGCATTGGCGGGAGCGTCCTGGACCGGTGGTCGAGGCCACCGGGGTGCTCTGCGGGGCGAAGGACGGCCGGTCCTCTCGGCAGGCGAGGGCACAGGACGGTGGTTGTCTCCGCCTTCGCGGGGGAGTGGCCCTCGCCCGGCGAGGGTTCAGGATGGCGGTTGTCTCCGCCTTCGTCGCGGGAGTGGCGTTCGCCCGGCGTGTGCGCGTTCAGCGCCGGCGCAGGCGTAGAACGAGGGCGGCGCCGCCGGTGAGCACCAGCACCGCTGCGGCGCCGCCTGCCGGCACGGGCGGCGAGCGTCCCGAACCGGTGGTCGAGGCCACCGGGGTGTTCTGTGGGGCGAAGGATGCGCCGGTAGGAGAGGGTCAGGGCGGCGTTGTCTCCGCCTTCGCGGGGGGAAGTGGCGTTCGCCCGGCGTGTGCGCGTTCAGCGCCGGCGCAGGCGTAGAACGAGGGCGGCGCCGCCGGTGAGCACCAGCACCGCCGCGGCGCCGCCTGCCAGCATCGGCGCGGAGGGCCCCGAACCGGTGGTCGAGGCCACCGGGGTGCTCTGCGGAGTGGCGGCGGCCGCTGCGGGAGCGGAGGTCGGTGCGGCCGACTCGGACGGCGAGGGGCTTGTGGGCGCGGTGCTCTCCGACGGTGCCGGAGGAGTGGCGCTCGCCCGGCTCTGCTTCCCGCCCGCCGCCGGTGTCGGAGATGACGCCTTCGCCTCCGGGAACACCACGTCCGAGCACGAGTAGTACGTGTCGGGTGTGCTGCTGTTCTGCCAGATGGTGTACAGGACCTGACGCCCCGTCCGGTCGGCTGGCAGCTTCGCCCGGAGGTGGTAGGCGCCGTCCGTCAGCGCGGGGTCCTTCACCTCCGCGAACGGCTGGGTCGGCAGGTCGGACCACTTGAGCGGCTTGGACGGGTCGTACCCGGGTTTTGTCAGATACAGCTTGAACGTGCCGGTGTGCGGGATCGTCGAGACGTACGTCATCGTCAGCGTCCCGCCCGGCGTGAGACGGGTCGACGGCCAGTCCGCACGTGCGAGGTCGAGGCCCTTGTAGGCGGGCAGCCCGCCACTGCACAACCGGCCGTCGGGAATGGTCCGGCGGTCCCGTCCGTTCACGTTCGCGACCCGCAGATTGTCCCAGGCATCGAAGGACTGGCCGTTCGCGGCGACGGCCGCCCGGCATGCCGCGGACCGGGCCGCGGAACCCCCGTCGGGGGAGCAGGCGTACACCCGGCTGACCGGATCCGTCGGGGCGCCGTGCGCCTGGGCGGGCCCCGCGGCCCACACGCCCAGCAGCAGGGGGCTCACGGCGGTGCGGTGTGCGGTCATCCGGGGCATCCGGAACGTCTCCTCGGCCGGAACGGGAACGGTCTGCTCCCGTGGAGTACGCGAATCCGGCGCGGCGCGTTCAGTGCGCGGCGGCGCCGGTGGTGCCCGGGCGTATGGGGCATTCGCTGTCAACTGGCCGACGCCGAGGGTGTGTTTCCAGCCGGATCGAGGGTTTCCCCCGTATCCCTGTGACCTTCTCTTTGCCTATCGTTCGAGCGCAGCCGACCCACAGGTAACCCCTTTCACGGGTCGGCGGTCCACGCGCCTGGCCGGCCAACGCGTCGCTTTTCTTTCGAACCACCCCCCTCCGCTTCGACGACGAAGCGACCCCACCGCCGCTCCGCGATGCCCGGAGTACGGCCACGAAAGGCAAGCCTTTGCGTACCTCTCCTTCTCTCAGACGGAACCTGATATCCGTCGCCGCGGTGTCCGCTGCCCTGCTGACGGCCGGTACCGCCTCCGTGGCGGTGGCCCAGGAACCCGCCACCCAGGAAGCCGCGGTCCCGGCCGCGCTGACCGAGGCAGCCCCCGGTGCCCCGGCCGAGCGCCTCATCGTCGGCTACAAGTCCGGCGCCGCCGAGGCCAAGTCGAACACGGCCGCCGAGGCCGACGCCGCCGCCAAGGGCAAGGAGGCCGGCGAGGACGTCGACTTCCAGCGCCGTCTCGGCACCGGCGCCGCCCTCGTCGACCTGGGCGAGAACGTCACCAAGGCCGACGTCGCCGACGTCGTCGCCGAGTACAAGGCGGACCCGCAGGTCGCCTATGTCGTACCGGACCGCCTGAACAAGCCGAAGGCCGACCCGAACGACACCGAGTACGCCAAGCAGTGGGACCTGTACGAGACCACGGCCGGCATGAACGTGCCCGGGGCCTGGTCGACCACGACCGGCACCGGCGTCACCGTCGCCGTCATCGACACCGGTTACGTCACCCACTCCGACCTCGGCGCGAACATCGTCGCCGGCTACGACTTCATCTCCGACACCGCCGTCTCCGTGGACGGCAACGGCCGCGACAGCAACCCGGCCGACCCGGGTGACTGGTACGCGACCGACGAGTGCGGTGCCGGCACCGGCTCCAGCAGCTCTTCCTGGCACGGCACCCACGTGGCCGGCACCATCGCCGCGGTCACCAACAACGGCAAGGGCGTCGCGGGCATCGCGTACGGCGCGAAGATCTCGCCCCTCCGCGTGCTCGGCAAGTGCGGCGGCTACGACTCCGACATCATCGACGCCATCACCTGGGCGTCCGGCGGCAGCGTCTCCGGCGTGCCCGCCAACACCAACGTCGCCAAGGTCATCAACATGAGCCTGGGCGGCGACGGGGCCTGCACCTCGGCGACGCAGAGCGCCATCACCGCCGCCGTGAACCGCGGTACGACCGTCGTCGTGGCCGCGGGCAACGAGAACGACAACGTGGCCAACCACTCGCCCGGCAACTGCAACAACGTCATCTCGGTCGCCGCGACCAACCGCTCCGGCGCCAAGGCGTCCTACTCCAACTACGGCTCCCTCGTGGACATCTCGGCGCCCGGCGGCCAGACCAGCACCGGCACCGCCAACGGCATCCTGTCCACGCTGAACTCCGGCAGCAAGACGCCGTCCACCGAGTCGTACGCCTACTACCAGGGCACCAGCATGGCCACTCCGCACATCGCGGGCCTGGTCGCGCTGATGAAGTCGGCGAACTCCTCGCTGACCCCGGCCCAGATCGAGTCGGCCATCAAGGCCAACGCCCGTGCGCTGCCCGGCTCCTGCTCCGGCGGCTGCGGTGCGGGTCTGGCGGACGCCGCGAAGACGGTGCAGGCGGTGAGCGGCGGCTCCACGGGGGGCACCACCTTCTCCAACACCACCGCGGTCGCCATCCCCGACAACGGCTCGGCGATCACGTCCTCCATCGCCGTCAGCGGCATCAGCGGCAACGCGCCCTCGACCCTGAAGGTCGCCGTCGACATCACCCACACCTACCGCGGTGACCTGGTCATCGACCTGGTGGCCCCGGACGGTTCGACGTACCGCCTGAAGTCCTCCAGCTCCTCCGACTCCGCGGACAACGTCAACACCACCTACACGGTGAACGCCTCCAGCGAGGTCGCGGGCGGCACCTGGAAGCTGAAGGTCCAGGACGTGGCCGCGCAGGACACGGGCACGCTCAACAGCTGGAAGCTGACCTTCTGAGCGAACGGGTCCCTCCTACGAGGAGTCCCCTTCGGCGGGCGGGCCGGCCGGTGCGGATGGGCACCGGCCGGCCCGCCCTTTTCTCGTACGTCACAGAGCCGTGCATACGTCATGAGGCCGCACGGAAGTCATGAGGCCGCACGGAGTCATGAGGCCGCACGTAAGTCACGAGGCCGCACGCTCGAGCGTGGCCAGCACCCGTGACCCGCGGTCCGCCCGGCTGTCGAGCGCGGGCAGCAGCCCCGGCACCGCGATGCTCGGCAGGATGTGCGACCACATCACCGACAGCCGCTCCCCGAGATCGGCGCGCCCGGTCAGGGCACGCGACATCAACTGGAGGCCGGTGAAGGAGCCGACGAGCAGTTCCACCGTCTCCCTGGGCCGAACCGTGGGCAGCAACTCGCCCCGCTCGCGGGCCAGTTCCAGCAGCTCCGTCAGCCGGTCGGCCCACTGCCGGAACGGCTCGCCGTGATCGATCCCGGCCGGGGTCTCCTGGTCCACCGCCAGCCGTACGCTGCCCCGCAGCAGGGAGTTGTCGAGCAGCCGCTGGCCGACGACGAACGTCATGTCGATGATCTCCTGCACCTTGGAGGGCTGGGGCGGTACGACCCCGAAGGGGATCTGCTCGTTCAGCACCGCCTGGGCGAGGGACTCCTTCGACGGGAAGTGGAAGTACAGGGCACCCTTGGTGACGTCGGCGCGCTCCAGCACCATCGAGATGGTGGTGGAGGTGTAGCCGTGCTCGTCGAAGACCGCGCCGGCGGCTTCCAGGATCGCTCTGCGCGTTCTGATGGCGCGTTCCTGTTTCGCCATGAGAGCCCCTCCACTGCGGCCGATTCGGCCGGTTCTTGCCATCGTGTGCCTGATCGGCCCGATCATAGGGTGCCGAGAACTTATCTCATTGAAAACAAACCGGTCGCCTCGTACGCTGACGCTCACCGAAGGGGACGGTCGATCGTCCACGTGGCCTTCGGGGGACCGTAGGGAGAGAGATGACTCGACCGCGGCAGCTTGCCGACGCCCCGCCCTTGACGGCGACCGTCCCCCGGCAGCTCGTCCACCGCGCGGCCGTCGCGGAGACCTACTTGACAGGCTGGAACCGCACGGGAAGCGACCGGTTCTCGGTGTCCGCCCAGTGGCCGCGCGCCCACGGATTACACGTGTCGCACGACTGGTCCGCCTACGATCCGCTGCTCGTCGTGGAGACGGTCCGGCAGAGCGGCACCCTGGTCATGCACACCGAGTACGACGTGCCGCTGGACCACCAGTTCGTGCTCCAGGAATTCCAAGTCGACACCTCTCCCCAGTACTTGGCGGTCGGCGCGCTGCCGGCCGAACTCGTCGTCGAGGTCGACTTCACCGAGGTCCAGTACCGCGGTGTGCGCCCCGCGGCCGCCCGTTACACGGCACACGTCCTGCGTGCCGGTGACCGCGTCGCGACCGCCCATGTCGCGTTCACCTGCGTCGGCGCCTCCGTCTACAGCAGACTGCGCGGCGGCCGCACCCCGGACACCGTCCACCCGCTCCCCGTGCCGCGCGGCCTGCCGGCCGCCGCCGTGGACCGGGTGCTGCCCGCGGACGTCGTCCTGGCCCCCGACGGCCGCCCCGGCCGCTGGCAACTACGCGTCGATACCGGGCACCCCGTTTTCTTCGATCATCCTCTCGATCACGTCCCGGGGATGCTCCTCCTGGAGGCCGCCCGCCAGGCGGCACGACTGCGAACTCCCGGCCGACGGGCGCCGGTTTCGTACCACGCGGCCTTCCACCGGTACGCCGAGCTGGACGAACCCACCTGGATAGAGGCCACGGGCGACGACGGCACCCACGTACAAGTCGTGGGAACGCAAGGCGACTCCACCGTCTTCGCCTGCCGTGTCGGTGTCGCCGCAGGGTGAGTTATTGTGTGCGGGGGGTAAGAAACAAACGGCACGACCCGTTCTTTACGCCCCAGGAGTGTTCAGTCGATGGCGAGGCAGTTACGCGCGGAGCAGACCCGCGCGACGATCATCACGGCCGCAGCCGACCTGTTCGACCGCCACGGCTACGAATCGACGAGCCTGAGCGACATCGTCGAGCACGCCCATGTCACCAAGGGCGCCCTGTACTTCCACTTCGCGGCGAAGGAGGATCTGGCCCACGCCATCATGGAACTCCAGTCCCAGGCCTCGCGCCGCGTGGTGAACGACGTGGACGAGCGGGGCTGTTCCTCCCTCGAGGCCCTGATGCGCATCACGTTCGGCATAGCGCGGCTGTCCGTCGAGGGCCCGGTCACCAGGGCCGGTCTCCGGCTCGCCACCGGTGGAGTCGACGTACGGCCGCCGCTCCGGCACCCGTTCACGGAATGGCTGGACCTGGTCTCGCGCAGGCTCGCCGGCGCGGTCAAGGAGGCCGACGTCCACCCGGACGTCGATGTCGACGCCGTCGCCCACTCCCTCGTCTGCTTCTTCGTCGGCACCCGTGTCGTGGGCCGCTCGCGCGAACCGGCCGCACGCCTGCCCCGCAGGATGGCCGAGATGTGGCACGTCCTGATCCGCGGCCTGGTGCCGGTGCCACGCCGGCCGCGCTATCTGACGCTGGCGACGCGGCTGGAGCGGGAGATCAGGAGCATGTGAGCCGCAGGGCCGGCGCGATACGGTGAGGCATGCCCGACACCCCGTCCGCACCCGTGATCCTCGGCAATGAACCGGGCTCCTTCCCGCACAGCGTGCTGGCCGAACGGCATCCGGCGATCATCCGTCAGGTGCGGGACGCCTTCCCGTACGGGCCCGGGCAGCACCGCGCGCTCGACGCGCTGCTGGACAGCTGCGCCAAGGGCGTGATCGAGCCGCTGCCCGCCGGCGCGCACGACCGGGACCGGTGGGATGCGTGGGGGCTCGCGACGTACACCGGCCGGTCCTGGTTCGACGTGCCGTGGCTGTGGTCGGAGAGCTACTTCTACCGTCAACTCCTGCAAGCGGTCGGCTACTTCGGCACCGGCGCCTGGCAGGGAATCGACCCGTTCCGTCCCTTCAAGCTCGCCGAACTCGACGCGCCCGAGACCGACGAGGAACTGTCCGCACTGGACGGCCTGCGGCACCGCCCAGCCGCCGACCAGGCCAGGGCCCTGCTGCACGGCTCGCTCTGGGGCAACCGCGCCGACCTCGGCTTCCGCCTCTCCTCCGTGGACGCAGACACCTCCGAGGCCACTCCCGCCCTCGTCGCCGACGACAGCGAGACCCTCTGGTCGCTGCTCCCGGGCGCCGGCACCCTCTGTCTCGTCGCCGACAACGCCGGCCGCGAACTCATCCCCGACCTGCTGCTCCTCGCCCACCTCCTCGAACAGGGGCGCGTCGGCCGGGCGGTGCTGCACGTCAAGCCGTACCCGTACTACGTCTCCGACGCCACCGCCGCCGACGTCGTCGACGCGCTGCGCCGGCTGACGGCGGCCGGCGGGACGGCCGCCGAGTACGGCCACCGGCTCTGGTCGGCCATGACCGACGGGCGCCTGGAGGTGAGGGCGCATCCCTTCTCCGGTTCCCCCCTGCCGTACGAGGAGATGCCCGCGGACCTGCGGGAGGAGTTCGGCGAGGCCGTGCTCACCATCGTCAAGGGCGACCTCAACTACCGCCGCCTCGTGGGCGACCGGCTGTGGTCCCCGACGACACCCTTCACGGATGTCACCGCCCACTTCCCCGGCCCGGTCGCCGCCCTGCGCACCCTGAAGTCCGACGTGATCACGGGCCTGGGCGCGGAGACGGAGGCCGCGCTGGTCGCCGCAGAGGAGCAGCGCTGGCGAACGGCCGGGACGCACGCGCTGATCCAGGTCCGGCGCTGAGCCTCATGTCACGTACAGCGGCAGTGACTTGATTCCGTTGATGAAGTTCGACACCAGCCGCCGGGGTGGTCCGGCGGTGCGCAGCGCCGGAAGCACCCGCAACGCCTCCCGGTAGAGCACCCGCAGCTGCAGCCGGGCGAAATGCGCGCCCAGACAGACGTGCGGACCGTCGCCGAAGGACACATGCGGGTTCGGCGTACGGGACAGGTCCAGCCGGTCCGGATCGGCGAACACCCGCTCGTCGCGGTTGGCGGAGGCGTGGAAGACGACGACCTTCTCGCCCGCGCGGATCCGCTGCCCGGCCAGCTCCGTGTCGAGCGCCGCCGTGCGGCGGAAGGTGAGCACGGGCGGATGCCAGCGCAGCAGTTCGTCGACGGCGGAGTCGAGTTCCACCTTCCCGGCACGCATCTGCTCGTACGCGTCCGGGTGCTGGGCCAGCGCCAGCAGGCCGCCGGGGGCGGCGCTGCGCACGGTGTCGTTGCCGGCGACGGTGAGCAGGAAGAAGAACATCTCCAGCTCGGCGTCGGCCAGTTCGGCGATGGGGGCACCGCCCGGTTCGAGCGAAGCCGAGAACTGGGGGAGGGCGAGGGCCGTCATGACGTCGTCGGCGGGATGCCGCCGTTTGTGCGCGGCCAGCTGCTGCGCGTACGCGAACATGTCCCGCAGCGCCGCGGGCGACCGCGGATTGACGGGTCGGCCGGCCGCGTCCAGCGCCGGGGGAGCGGCCTCGTCCGGGTCCTGGTAGCCGATCACGCGCTGGGTCCAGTGCAGCAGCAGCCCGCGGTCGCTCTCCGGAACGCCCAGCAGGTCCGCGAGGTTGAGCAGGGCGTAGTCGTCGGTGACGGCGGTGACGACATCTACGGTGCCGTCCGCCGCACGGGCCTGCTCCAGAGCCCGGGTGAGGAGCGTGCGGGCGCGCTCCTCGGCCAGTGCGGTGAAGGCGTCGATGCGCCCGGGGGTGAAGGCCCGGCTCACCGTCCGCCGCAACCGCCCGTGCCCGGGCGGATCCTGATTGAGCATCATGCGCCGGATGAACGGCAGGTCGCCCGGATCCGGATCGCGGATCTGGGTCGCGCCGAGGTACGAGGAGTACGTCCCCGAGTCCTTCAGCACCCGGACGACGTCCGCGTGCCGGGTGACCGCCCAAAACCCCGGCCCCGCCGGCCAGCCCAGCACCTCGGGCTCGGGCTGCCAGGCCACGGGGTGGTGGTCGCGCAGGACGCGGTAGGCGGCGTACGGCACTCCGGCGGCGTACTGCCGCGGATCGAAGACATCGGGGACGGGCGGAGCCGCACGCGGGGTCATGCGCCCACGGTGACCCGCGGGAGGGGTCCCGGCAAGAGCACGCGCGGGTGAGGCCGAAGTGCGGGGGGTCGCGTTGGTGGCGCCGGGCCAGCGCCCACTGGTCATGCGTGGCCTTGGTGATGCTGCCCGCCCACCGCGCCGACGAACACCCGGTCAGCTCCCGCTTCCGAGCGGGCCACGCGGCGGCGTCGTGCGCCAGCCCCTGCCGGGAGCGCACCGCCAGATCCTGCGACGCCGGCGTGCCGAGGAACGCACCCACCTCGGCCAGCACGGCCGCATCCGTTTCGGACACCCGCAGCCGGGCCCGGATGGCCACCCCCCCAGGGGCCGGCACCACAAACGGCGCGGCCACCCTCCGCAGCCCGCCCACGCCTCACCCCCGGCCCGAGGTCGACGATCCGTCCCCGCACCCAACGAGCCCCGTCCACAGAGGTCACACATTCGACACGCAAACTCCCGTTCACCTGACTCCGGAGCCGTCCGCGCACCGTCGTCGGCAGCGCCCGCGCTCATTCACGCTCGCCACTACGCGCTTGTGCTTGGCCATGCGGCAGCAGCGCCGAACCCCCCGTGCCGTCCCCCGCCACCGGCTCCAGCGGTCCGCCGGAGGCGAGGCGGACCTCCTCGCCGTGCTCCGCGCGACGCAGGTCGAAGTCGAAGGGGAACGCGGCCAGTTCGGCCAGATGCGGGTTCTGCCGGAGCAGCCGCAGGGCGTGATCGGTCATGCCGCAGCACGTAACAGCCACCACCGGCAACGGGACGGGCGCACGGCGGCCCCGGGGAGGGTCACACGGGCTGACCGGCTTCCCGCGTCGCGTGCTCGACCGCGGCTCGCGCCAGCGCCCGGACGATCGGGTGCGGGCGCGAGCCGTCGCCGTGGAGCTCGGGCTGGAACAGCGTGGCCAGGAAGAAGGGGTGGCCCGGCAGTTCCGCGATGCGCACCTGTCCGGCCGTGTCCCGCCCGGAGAAGCGCAGACCGTGGGCCTGCAGGGTGTCGAGGTGGCGGGAGGGGCCGTAGTGGCAGGAGTAGCGCTCGACCGTGCGCTCCGAGCCGATCACCGAGTGGGCGAGCGAATCCGGCTCGACACGGACCACGTCCTCGTGGCCCGCCAGTGAACAGGCCAGCGGCTCGATGAGGAAGTCGTCGGCGTCGGGGTCGTTCTCGGCGTGCGCGACCCCCGTCAGCCCGCACACGTCACGCGCGTACTCCAGCAGCGCGTGCTGGAAGCCTCCGCAGGTGCCGAGGAAGGGGATGCCCGCCACACGCGCGGTGCGGATCGCGGCGAGCACGCCGGCCTCGCTGCGGTAGGGGCTGCCGGGCACCACCCACACCGCGTCGAAGCCGAGCACCGCGTCCTCGGCCCCGGCGTCCTCGGACGGGATCCAGTAGGCGTCGAGGACGAGCCGGTCGCGTGCGGCGAGGGCGTCGAGCAGGAGCGGGACCCGGGTGTGCGAGACGACGTTGGGGGAGCGGTCGCCGACGAGGGCGACCTTGGCGATGTGAGCTGCGGTGTCGGTCATGGCTTTCATCCTGGGCGCGGCGTCCGGTTCACGTCCAACGATGATTTCTTGATACTCGATAAGCAGAGCTGATGGGATGGTGGCCCCATGGATCCGCACCTGCTGCACACGTACGTCACCGTGGCCCGCCTGGCCTCCTTCTCCGAGGCCGCGCGCGAGCTGGGCTACACCCAGTCCGCCGTGTCCCAGCAGATCGCGGCCCTCGAACAGGATCTGGGCGCTCCGCTGCTCACGCGCCGCCCCGTCGCCCCCACACCGGCCGGGGAGCGGCTGCTCGAACACGCGGGCCCGCTGCTGCTCCGCCTGGACGCGGCCCGCGCGGACGTGGCCCGGATGGCGGCCGCGCCCGAACACGGCCTGACCCTCGCGGCCGCACCGACGGCACTGGCGCCGCGCGTCCTCGCCGCACTGCCACCCGCGGGCGTGACCCTGCGCGTCCTCGCCCGCGACGACATCGCCGCGGCCGTCGCCACCGGCACGGCGGACCTGGGCCTTGTCGACGGCCTGGCCGCGCCGAGCGACCCGCTCCGGCTCCCCGACGTGGCACCGCTGACGACGTACGGCGTCGCCGAGGAGCCGGTCTGTGTCCTGCTGCCGAAGACGCATCCGCTGTCCCGCCGCCCCGGCCTGCGCCTCGGCGACCTGGCCGACGCCCGCTGGCTGGACGCCCCCGACGCGGCCCTCCCCCTGCCCCAGCTGCGCGCCGCGAACGGCGGCCGCGGCTTCCGCCCGGCCCTCCGCTACGACGGCACGGACGTCCGAACCCTCACGGCCCTCGCCGCCGCGGGGCACGGCCTGACCCTGCTGCCGACCTCGGCGGCGCAGGGTGCCCCGGACGCGATCGCCGTCCCCGTCACGGAACCCCGCCTCGTCCACCGGGTCGAACTCGTCCAGGCGGCCTCGTTGAAGGGAGCGGCGGCAGAGCTGGCGAGGGCCCTGGGCGAACGGGCGTGACCCGAGTCAGTCTCACTCGTTCGTGGCTCGTCCCGCCCCGGCCCACCGGGTAGTCCCTCCCCGGAGGCGATCCATGGAACAGACAGCGTTGAAGCCCAAGGCCCTGCCCAAGCCCACGCCGGGTCGTGAACCCGGAAACGGCACCAGCACCGACCCGCGCCCCCCGAGGCGTCCGCATGCCGCACGGCGCCGCGGCAGGCGCCTCACCAGCCTGCTGTTCGGCCTGTTCGTCGGCACGGTCCTGGTGCTGTCCGGCGTCGGCCTCGGCACGGTCGGCGCCACGGTGATCGGCCTGAGCAAGGTCGCCGACCTGCAGAAACAGCCACGACAGCCGGCCGGTCGGCAGCCGCCCGCCCCCGCGACCCTCGGCGTGGAGGTGGCGGACGCCGGGAAACCCGGCGCCCTGATCGTGGGCGTCCACCGCCCCGGCCCGGGCCACTCGGTCGGCCTGGTCCGCGGCGACGTACTCCTCGCCTTCGGCGGTACCCGGATCGACTCGGCCACCGACCTCGCGCGCGCGGTGTCCCGCACCCGCCCGGGGGAGGAGATCACCCTGACGGTTCGTCACCGCGCCGGTGACTACGAGCAGTTGACGGTCGTGCCCGGCGTGGTCACATGACCGGCCACCGCCCGGCAGGTGGTCGACCTGCCCCGTGCCCCGCCCGTCACCGGCGGAATTCACTGGTCCCCGCCCGTCCGGACGGGTCACCATGACCCCATGCTGAGCACCCTCCTCGCCTTCCTCGGGGCCTGCACCCTGATAGCGGCCTCGCCAGGCCCCAGCACCGTGCTGATCATCAAGCAGTCCCTGCGCAGCCGCCGCTCCGGCTTCCTGACCGTCCTCGGCAACGAGACCGGCGTGTTCGTCTGGGGCGTCGTCGCCGCGTTCGGCCTGACCGCCCTGCTGGCGGCCTCCGAGGTGGCGTACGACGTGATGCGGATCGTCGGCGCGGTCGTGCTCGTCGGCTTCGGCATCCAGACGCTGCGCCAGGCGCGCCGCGCCGCGGGGACCGAGGACGCCGGGGGCCGGGAGACCGTGGGGAGGAGCGGCTGGGCCTCCTACCGTGGCGGTCTGCTGCTCAACCTGGCCAACCCCAAGGCCGCCGTCTTCGCCCTGTCCTTCCTGCCGCAGTTCGTACCGGAGGGTGCCCCGCACCTGCCCACCATGGTGGGGCTCGCCGCGCTCTGGGCCGTCTTCGAAGTCGGCTACTACGGCCTGTACGTCTGGTTCGTCAGCCGGATGAAGGCCGTACTGTCCCGCACCGGTGTGCGCCGGCGCCTGGAGCAGGTCTCCGGAGGCGTGCTGCTGCTCCTGGGCGCCCGCATGGCCCTGGAGAGCTGAACGTGCCCGACAGCCCGCCCGAAACCCCTGCCGACCGGCTCGCGCGGGCCCCTCTGTACGGGCAGGATGCTGCCCGTAGTCCTCACTTCTGTTCAGGGAGGCCCGGATGACCGGCAGCACGCCCGCCCCCTTCGCCGCCGACGACTACCGGGCCCGCATGGAGCGTGCCGCGCGGTCGGCGGCCGACGCCGGGCTGGCCGGGCTTCTCGTGGCACCCGGGCCGGACCTGGTGTGGCTCACCGGCTACACACCCCCCGCCGCCACGGAACGGCTCACCCTGCTCCTCCTCGCCCCCGGCCAGGACCCCGTTCTCGTCGTCCCCGCCCTGGAGGCCCCCGACGCCGCGAAGGCGGCCGGCGCGCCCGCCCTGACCCTGCGCGACTGGACCGACGGCAAGGACCCCTACGCGGCCACCGCCGCCCTCCTCGACGCCGGCGGACGGTTCGGCATCAGCGACAACGCCTGGGCGATGCACCTGCTGGCGCTGCAGAAGGCGCTGCCCGGCACCTCCTACGCCGCCCTCACCGACGCCCTGCCGATGCTGCGTGCCGTCAAGGACGCGGCGGAACTGGAGCTGTTGGCGGCCGCGGGCGCGGCCGCAGACGCAACGTTCGAGGAGATCCGGAACGTTCCCTTCGCCGGCCGCAGGGAGACCGAGGTGGGCGCGGACCTCGCCCGGCTGCTGCGCGAACAAGGCCACAGTCAGGTCGACTTCACGATCGTCGGCTCCGGTCCCAACGGAGCGAATCCGCACCACGAGGTGGGCGACCGTGTGATCGAACGCGGCGACATGGTCGTCCTCGACTTCGGCGGCCTGAAGGACGGCTACGGCTCCGACACCACCCGCACGGTGCACGTCGGCGAGCCCACGGACGAGGAGCGCCGGGTCCACGACATCGTGCGCGAGGCCCAGGAGGCGGGTTTCCGGGCGGTCCGGCCCGGCGTCGCCTGCCAGGAGGTCGACCGGGCCGCCCGCGCCGTCATCGCCGACGCCGGGTACGGCGAGTACTTCATCCACCGCACCGGCCACGGCATAGGCGTCACCACGCACGAGCCGCCGTACATGATCGAGGGCGAGGAACAGCCCCTCGTGCCCGGCATGTGTTTCTCCGTGGAGCCCGGGATCTACCTGCCGGGCCGCTTCGGGGTGCGCATCGAGGACATCGTCACCGTCACCGAGGACGGCGGCCGCCGCCTCAACGACACCACCCGCGAGATGGTCATAGTGGACTGACGAGCATGCGGAGCCCCCGTACACCCCCGAGCGACAACGGCGCGACCATGACCCAGGCACCGACACCCACCGCGGACACCGTCCGCCGACTGGTCCATGCCCTGCTCAAGGACGGCAAGGAGGGCCGGGACGGCAAGGCCGGCGCGAACGGCGCCGGCGGCCTCGAGGTCCGGCCCGTCACCGAGGGCGGCGAGCACTCCACCTGGTGGGTCGGCACCCGCCATGTGCTGCGCCTCGCCCCCGACCGGGACGCCGCCCTGCGCCAGCGCCGCGAGCTGCGCCTGCGCGACCTCGCCCGCCCGCACCTGCCGGTCGCGGTGCCGACGAGCGTGGCGCACGGCGAGTGGGCGCCAGGGCTGACCTACACCCTGGACACCAAGGTGCCCGGCGGCACGGGGGAGGAGCACGACGTGTCCGCCGTCGGGGAGGCCGACCTGGCCGGGCTGCTCACGGGGCTGCGCGAGGTGCCGGCCCGGCAGGCAGACGCGCTCGGCGTGCCCCGGGCCGCCCCGCGCTCCCTGGAGGCGCTGCGCCGGATGGCCGTGCCCGCCGCGGGTCGGCTCGCCGCGGCCGACGAGTTCGACGCCGCACGCCTCAACCAGCTCACTCCGCCCGGTGCCGCCCAGCTCGCCGCGCAGCCCGCCGCGGCCGTCCTCGTCCACCACGACCTCAAGGGCGAGCACCTCGTGGTCAGCGCCGACGGCCGGGTCCGCGGCGTCCTCGACTGGACCGACGCCGTCATCGGCGACCCCGCCGAGGACATCGCGGGGCTCGCCCTCGCCGTGGGTTCGGGTGCCGCCGTACGCGCGGCCACCCTCGCCGGCTACGGCGCCCGCCCCTGCCTGCGCGGCCTCTGGCTCGCCCGCTGCGACACGGTCGTCCACCTCGCCGCCCGCCTCGAGGGCCATGACACGGGCCCCCTCCCGCTCCTGCGCACCCAGCTGCGCCGCGCCTGGGAGGCGATCCTGCTGGAACGGGTGACGGAACTGCGGGAGGACGGGACGGACGGGGAGCCGTAGACGCGGTGCATTCCGGTGGCGGCGGGTCGGCTGTCACAGGGCCGTCATGGATCTTCCTCGCGACACGGTGCTGCGACCGCACGGACGGCCTGCCCGGCGGCCTACACCACCGACTGAGGCGTCGTGGCACTGACCGCCCCGGAGGCCTGGCGGGGGCCCGTCGCTCTGACGCGGACCGACAGGGCCGACCGGGACGATCCGGCGCGCAGGGTGACTCGCTGCCGGCACGTGCACCAGGGGGGCCGGTCCCCTCGCGACCCTGTGGAGACCGCCCGCTTCCCGATCGACGGGGACAGCCGGCCGCGGAAGAGGTCGCTGAAGCGGCTCCGCGGCTGAGGCGTCACTCCTGCTCCAGCACCACGCACGACTCCCCGGGCAGATGCAGCAGCCCGTGCCGCCCGGGCACCTCCACCGGCTCCCACGCCGCCAGCACCCGGGCCGGCCGGGGACCCAGGGGGATCGCCGCGGGCTCCTTGCCGAGGTTCACGGCCACACGTACGTCCCCGCGCCGGAAGGCGAGCCAGCGTGCGTCCTGGTCGTAGGCCACCTTGATGTCGGCGAGGTCGGGGTCGGTGAGGTCCGGATGGTCGTGGCGCAGTGCGAGGAGCCGGCGGTACCAGGCCAGCACGCGCGCGTGGGGCTCGCGCTCCGGCTCCGACCAGTCCAGGCAGGAGCGGTCACGCGTCGCCGGGTCCTGAGGGTCGGGCACGTCCTCCTCCGCCCAGCCGTGCGCGGCGAACTCGCGCCGCCTGCCCCGCCGTACGGCCTCCGCGAGCTCGGGATCCGTGTGGTCGGTGAAGAACTGCCAGGGCGTGCCCGCCGCCCACTCCTCGCCCATGAACAGCATCGGCGTGAACGGGGCCGTCAGCGTCAGCGCGGCCGCGCAGGCCAGCAGACCGGGGGACAGGGATGCGGACAGCCGGTCGCCCTGCGCGCGGTTGCCCACCTGGTCGTGGGTCTGGCTGTAGCCGAGAAGCCGGTGCGCGGCGACGCGCGTACGGTCCAGGGGGCGCCCGTGGTGCCGGCCGCGGAAGCTGGAGTACGTGCCGTCGTGGAAGAAACCGCTGGTGAGCGTCTTGGCGAGCGCCTGGAACGAGGAGCGGGCGAAGTCGGCGTAGTAGCCCTGGGACTCGCCGGTCAGCGCGGTGTGCAGGGCGTGGTGGAAGTCGTCGTTCCACTGCGCGTGCACCCCGAGGCCGCCCTCCTCGCGCGGGGCGATCAGCCGTGGGTCGTTCAGGTCCGACTCGGCGATCAGGAACAGCGGCCGGCCCGTCTCGGCGGCGAGTGCGTCGGTGGCCGTCGACAGCTCCTCCAGGAAGTGGCACGCGCGCGAGTCCTTCAGCGCGTGCACGGCGTCCAGGCGCAGCCCGTCGACGCGGTAGTCGCGCAGCCACGCCAGCGCGCTGCCCACGAGATACGCCCGCACCTCGTCCGAGCCGGGCGCGTCCAGGTTGACGGCGGAGCCCCAGGGGGTCTGGTGCGTGTCCGTGAAGTAGGGGCCGAAGGAGGGCAGGTAGTTCCCGGACGGGCCGAGGTGGTTGTGCACGACGTCGAGGACCACACCGAGGCCGAGTTCATGGGCCTGGTCGACGAAGCGTTTCAGCGCTTCGGGGCCGCCGTACGGCTCGTGCACTGCCCACAGCGAGACGCCCTCGTACCCCCATCCGTGCCGCCCGGGGAAGGGGCACAGCGGCATCAACTCGACGTGGGTGACGCCCAGTTCGACGAGGTGCCCGAGCCGCCCGGCGGCCGCGTCCAGCGTGCCCTCGGGCGTGTACGTGCCCACGTGCAGTTCGTACAGGACCGCGCCCTGCAGCGGGCGGCCCGCCCATTCCGTGCGCCACGCGTAGCGCCCCTGGTCGACGACCGCGCTCAGCCCGTCCGGGCCGTCCGGCTGGCGGCGCGAGCGCGGGTCGGGCAGCACCGGCCCGTCGTCCAGCGCGAAGCCGTACCGCGAGCCGTCGCCGGCCTCCGCGTCCCCGGTCCACCATCCCGCCCGCTCCGGATCGCGCTCCAACGCGTGCGTGGCACCCTGGCAATGGAGCGTCACACGATCGGTCTGCGGTGCCCACACCTCGAACTGCACGGACGGTTCCCCTTCGTCTGCTCACCGTGATGGAGGGGGTGCCTTATGGATCCTGCCGGGGGTCGCGGGGTCTGGCACGCACATCTGCGGCGTTGTCGTCGGTTGCCGACGCTCCGCGTCGGCGCCCTCCTCCGCCTTGCAGCTGCACGCACCAGACCCCGCTCGGCTGGGCCGAGAGGTGCCGTCACTTGGAGCCGGCCTGATCCATAAGACACCCCCTAGCCCGTCCATGGTGCTTCAAACAACATCAATCCGCTTTTGAATCTTCCCTTTTGCGGCAGGTGTCGTCACGTACGCGCGTGTGGCGGCGGTTTTCTCGTTTTCTGGACACCCGGTGTCCACTGACCGACAATCACGAACGTGACGTCGTCCTTCGAGTTCTACACGTACCCCGCGCGGCTCTCCGACGCGGAGCGCGACAAGGCGCTGAAGGTGCTCCGTGACGGTGTCGCCATGGGCCGTCTGTCGCACGACACGTTCATCCGCCGCATGGAGCTGGCCCTCGCCGCGCGCCGCTCCGACGAGCTCGCCGCGCTCACCGCCGACCTGCCCACGGAGAGCAGGCTGGCGCGTGTGGTGTTCGGCACCGTCGAGGCCGTCTCCGGCTTCACCCAGCGGCTGCGCAGGGCCTGGCAGGCAGAGAAACTGCCCAAGCTGCTGCTGCCCCACCCCGGCAGCGGACACCCGCTGCGCATAGGGCGCGATCCGGCCAACGGGCTGCGCCTGACCCACGAGACGGTCTCGCGCGTGCACGCCGAACTCAGCCGCCAGGGCGGCATGTGGGTCCTGCGCGACCTGGGCTCGACCAACGGCACGACCGTCAACGGACGGCGGGTCATCGGCGCGGCGATCGTCCGCGAGGGTGACCAGATCGGCTTCGGGAACATGGCGTTCCGGCTCGCCGCGCACTGATCCGGCCCCCACCTCTGGCCTTTGGCTCACTCGCGGTCATGGCTCAAATGCCTTCGCGGGCGGCGGTGTTGACGTGCCACGCGAGCCATGACTCACTGTGCGTACGCCATGTACAGCTGGTGAACCGACGGCACCGCATTGTGGAGGTGTGTCCTGCCGCCACTCCTGCGCTACCCGACCGTCGGCGAACTGGGCGACAGGGCGGCCGCTCTGGTCGCCCGCCGCCCCCGGGACGCCCGGCTGCGCCGTATCGGCGTCTCCCGCGGGGGCGCCCCCCTGTGGCTGCTCTCCGTCGGCCACGGCAGCCGCCAGGCCCTCGTCGTCGCCGGAGCCCACGCCAACGAGCCGGTGGGCTGCGCCACCGCCCTGAGGCTGGCCGAACGGGCCCTCGCCGACCCCCGGCTCACCGAAGGCGCCGACGCCACCTGGAACCTGCTGCTGTGCCTCGACCCCGACGGCCTGCGCCGCAACGAGGGCTGGCTGCCGGGCCCGTACACCCTCGGCCGCCACTTCCGGCACTTCTTCCGGCCCGGCTTCCTGGAGCAGCCCGAATGGCTGCCGGACGGCGCGGCCGGTGCCGCGCTGCCGGAGACCCGCGCGCTGCTCGGCCTGCAGGACGAACTGCGGCCGTTCTTCCAGGCCTCCCTGCACGGCGTCGACGTCGGCGGCGGCTTCGTCGAGGTGACCCGCGACCTGCCGGGCCTCGCGCAGCGCGTCGCGCACGCCGCGGCCCGCCTCGGCATCCCGCGCGAACTCGGCGCCTTCGACACCCTGTACTGGCCCTCCCTCGGGCCCGCCGTCTACCGGATCCCGCCGCCGCGCCGCGGCGACCTGGCCGCGGCCATCACCGAGGCGGCCGTCGACTCGACGTGGTTCCACCCGCACCGGCACGGCACGGTGACCGCGATCGTCGAGGCGCCCATGTGGGGTGTGGCCGCTGTGGAGGACGACTCCGTGCCGCCCGCCCCGGAAGCCCTGCTGCGCTCCGTCAGCCACGCCCTGCGCCACGACGCCCGGCTTCTGGAGCGGCTCCTCGCCGGGATCCGGCCCCACCTCGCGGGCGTGCCGGACGCGGCGTGCCTGCTCGCTCCGGTCGACGACTATTTACTCGTCAGCCCCGGGCTCGCCGACACCTGGGACCCCGACGTCGACGACCCCGCACGCCGCCTTCCGGCGCTCGGTACCGCACACCTGGCCAGCCTGCGCATCGCCGGGCGGCGGCTCGCCCTGCGGACGGCCGGCCTGCTGCACCGGCTGGTGACCGCCGCGGGACGTGACCCCGCCGGGGCGCTGCCCGAGCTGGACCGGCTCATCGACGCCTGGTGCGCCGACTACCACGACGGCTGCGGGGCCCGCTGGATCCCCGTCGCACGCCAGGTGGAGTACCAGTCCCGCGTGACGCTCGCCGCGTTCGAACTGGCGGGGCGGTACGCGGCGTGCTCCCGTTCGGGTGAGTCGGGCTGGGGTACTGAGGCCGCCGTGCCGATGCATCGGGAATGACGCACTCCTCTTTCTCGCGTTTCTCGCGCTTGTGCAGGACGGCAGTGGTACGGCCGGGCCTGGTCGCGGCGGTCGTCCTCATCGCCGTCGGTGCCGTGCCGGCCCAGGCGGCTCACCAGGAGGCCCTGCGGGGCAACTGGCTCCACCTCACGGTCACCTGGGAGGACTCCCGCGCCGGCCACAAGCGCGGCACGCTGCTGCGGTGCGACCCGCCCCGGGGACACGCGCACGCCGCCGAGGCCTGTACGGAACTGGCGGCGGCCGGCGGAGACATCTCCGCCATCCCGCAGAAGGACGTCTTGTGCACGATGATCTACGCCCCCGTGACCGTCCAGGCGCGCGGGAGGTGGGACGGACAGTCGCTGAGATACACGGAGACCTTCTCGAACGGCTGCGTGATGGCGGCCCGGACGGGATCGGTGTTCGCCCTGGACGAGTGACGCGAAGCACCGGGCACGCGCGCGTGAGCCGCGCTTTTCCGCGTCGGCTCACGCCGCCCGGTTCCGTTCTGTGGTGGTGGCGGGGGCGCACCTGGAGGGCGCGGAAGTGCTTCGTGAGGGTGTCGTTCCTGGGCGCAGTGCGGGTGTCGGGTGGGATGCGGTGTCGCAGGGTGGCCGCTGTCGTGCAGGCGAGCGGCGCTCCTCCGCGTCGGCTCACGCCGCCCCGTCCTGTGCGTGGAGCGCTGCCGCGACCACCGTGCGGGACTGGTGCTCGATCTGGTGTTCCAAGGGCACCCAGCGCGCACGGAAGCGTTCCGCGAAGGCGTCGCTCCAGGTCGCGACGAGCTGCTCGAGACGGGGTGTCGCCTCGTCGTCGCTCTCCCGCAGGACCCGCAGCAGCATCGCCGCGGCCCGCAGCGGCAGCCGCCGGGCGAACGCGTCCACGCTGCCGACGTAGGCCATCGTGGTGTCGGCGGGCGGTGTGTGGACCCAGTCCCCGGCCAGCCCCGGCACCAGTGCCAGCGCCCACCGGGCGGCCCGCAGCAGAGGCCCGTCCACGCCCTCCAGGCGGGGCAGCGCCTCGGTGAGCACCTGTTCCACCTCCAGCCCGTCCCGCAGCAGCCGGCGGGCCAGCCGGTGCATCGCCGCGGCGGGCGCGGGGTGCGGCGCCGGGTCGTCGACGAGGTCGCTGGCCCACATCGGCACCTCGACGACCGCGGTCAGACCGCCGTACCGGTGGGCGTGGTACCAGGTGCTGTGCCGGGCGTCGTCGGGCATGCTCGGGTACGCCATGCCCCTCCCGGGTGCCGGCATCACGTGCACCCCCGGTCCCGAGGCGGGCCAGCCCGCCGCGTCCGAGGCGCCCGTCTCCACGGGGATGTGCAGTTGCGCCGCGGACTTCGCGAACGGCTCGGCGAGTCCCGGGATGTCCTTCGTCAGCTGCACCCAGCTGCCGCCCAGATCGGTCCCGTGCAGCGTCACCTGCAGATAGGGCCGCAGCTCGTCGATGACGCGGGTGAGGGCACGCGTCTCGGGGGGCAGCCGGTCGGGCGGCAGCACGGCGGGCGACCACTCCGGCTGCTCGGGCCCCGCGGGACGGAAGAACCCGAGGTGGTACTCGTGCAGGCTGCGCGGTGCCGGCGTGATGTGCAGGCTCGCGCCGTCGGGGTCCGCGCACAGCAGGAAGTGCCAGGATCTTCCGTCCCGCAACTCCCGCTCGTGCACCACCCGTTCGGCGAGGGCGACCAGCGTGGAACCGCCCGTCGGCTCGTTGGCGTGGGCGCCCGCCACGACGAGCACCGCACGTCGGGCATGGCCCACGGACAGCAGGTGGAGGGGCCGGCCCGCCCGGGAGACGCCCACCTGCCTGAGGCTGCACAGGCCGGGCCGGTGCGCGGCCAGCGCCCGGGCGGACGAGACCAGTTCGGTCAGGGTGGGGTAGCGCAGCTCCGGCAGGAGACTCACCCCCGTCATGTCCGCCCTGCTTCGCAATCCGCAGTACCCCACGCTCTCTCTGAACTGTCAAGGACAAGGCAGGGGGCTCCCGGGGGCGCCCGGATGCATCGGCCGCCGGCCGCGGCCCGGGGCCGCCCCGCCCGGCCCGGCAGGCTCCGTCCGGCCCCGGGTCCAGCAGCCGCCCCACACACCCTTGTGCCGCTCGACCAGCCCCGCGAAGTCCGGCGAGGTGGCCTCACTCAGCGGTCTCACGCTCCGGTCCGTCGTGCACACCTCCCGCGCCCTCCTCGCCGACCCGCTCCAGCAGTGCCACCGGCAGTCGTGCGAAGAGTTCCGCCACGCGCGCGTGCCCCGTGAACTCCCGCTCCGGAGCGAGCACGTCGGCCCACCGCCCCGGCGGCAGCGACAGCCGGGTGTCCCGCCAGCCGCCCGCCTCCGCCAGCCGCAGCGACAGCCTCGTCACGGCCGTGACCACCTCCCCTGACCGTGCGAAGGCCACACAGTGGGCCGCCGCCGGCCCTTCGGCGGTCAGCGGCGTGTACGTCGCCGACTCCCCGAACACGGCGGGCCGCCGTCGGCGCAGCCGCAGTGCCGCCGCGGTCACCGCGCCCTTGTCACCGGGATCCGGCGGCGGGAAACGCACCGGCTGCCGGTTGTCCGGATCCACCAGCGCCCGGTACTCGCCCTCCGTGCCCTGGTAGAGGTCCGGGACGCCCGGCATCGTCAGGTGCACCAGGGCCGCGCCCAGCACGTTCGCCCGGACGTGCGGCTCCAGCGTGTCCCGGAAGGCGGCCACACGCTCGCCCGGCGGCCCACAGGGACCGGCCGCCACGAACGCGGCCACCGCCTCCTCGTACGGCGGCTCCTGCTCCGTCCAGCTCGTGTACAGGCCCGCCTCGCGCACATGCTTCAGCAGGGCCCGCTGCACCCGTTCCGCGGCCGACGGGCCGAGCCCGAAGACCGTCTGCCAGGCCGCCCACGCCAGCTGCGCGTCCGGAACGACCTCGTCGGTCCGGGTCACCTCGGCGAGCACGTCCGCCCAACGCCCGGGGCACTCGGTGAGCACGGCCAGCGCCGCCCGCACGTCGGCACTGCGCTTGGTGTCGTGTGTCGACACGACCGTCCCCGTGGCGGGCCAGTCGCGCTGCACGCGCGCGCAGTACGCGTGGAAGTCCTCCGGGGTCACGGCGGGGCTCCCCGGGTTCCCGCCGACCTCCGTCGCCGACAGCAGCGGTACGTAGCGGTAGAACGCCGTGTCCTCGACGGACTTGGCCCGCAGCGCGGAGGCGGTCTGCGCGAACCGGCTCCGGAACTCCACGTGCTCCGGCCCGTGACCGGCCTGCCCGAGCACCAGGGCGCGCACCACGTCGACCGCACCCGCCTCCTCGGGCACCACGAAGGCGAGCCGGGCCTCGGCCGCGGCCTCCTCGGTGACGACGGCGGCCGCGTCCTGCGACGCGTAAGGGCGGTAGACCTCCAGGCGTACCAGAAGCTCCTGCAGGGCCGTGCGCAGCGCCCAGGGGGCGCGGTCGCGCAGTGCGGGGTCGGGCGACGTCTCGCACAGCCGGCTCGCCACGCGGGTCAGCCGGTCGACCTCGGTGGCCAGCTCGTGCGACAGCACCTGGTACGCCGCCCGCCGCACCGTCGCCTCCCACTGACCGCCCCGGTCGGTCTGCGGGGCCGCGAACCGCCGGTACCGGCCGAGGAGCTCCCCGGCCCCCGCCGGATCCGTGAACAGGCCGTCGACGTGCCGCAGGGCGTCGTAGCCGGTGGTGCCGGCGACGGGCCAGGCGGCGGGCAGCGGCTCCCCGTCCGAGAGGATCTTCTCCACGACCGTCCAGCGGCCGCCGGTCGCCTCGTGCAGCCGCAGGAGGTACGCGCCGGGGTCGGCGAGCCCGTCGGGGTGGTCGACCCGCAGTCCGTCGACGACCCCCTCGTGGATCAGCTGGAGGATCTTTGCGTGGGTGGCCTCGAACACCTCCGGGTCCTCCACCCGCACCCCGATGAGCTCGGAGATGCTGAAGAAACGCCGGTAGTTGAGCTCGGTACGGGCCAGCCGCCACCACACCGGGCGGTACCACTGGGCGTCCAAAAGGTGCGGCATCGGCAGCTCCGCGGTGCCCTCGCGGAGCGGGAACACGTGGTCGTAGTAGCGCAGGACGTCCCCGTCGACCTCCAGCCGGCCGATCTCGTCGCCGAGCGGGCCGCCGAGCACCGGCAGCAGCACCTGGCCGCCCCGCGCCTCCCAGTCGATGTCGAACCACCGCGCGTAGGGCGACTCCGGACCCTCCCGGAGCACCTCCCACAGCGCGTGGTTGTGGCGCGGGGCCATGGCCATGTGGTTCGGCACGATGTCCACCACCAGACCCAGCCCGTGCTCCCGCGCGGTCCGCGCCAGCGACCGCAGCCCCTCCTCGCCGCCCAGTTCCTCGCGCACGCGCGCGTGGTCGACGACGTCGTAGCCGTGCCCGGAGCCCGGGACCGCCTCCAGGACGGGGGACAGGTGCAGGTGCGAGACGCCGAGCGAGGCCAGGTACGGCACGGCCGCCGCCGCGGCCCCGAAGGGGAACTCGGGCTGCAGCTGCAGCCGGTAGGTGGCCGTGGGCACCACCGGGTCAGGTCGCTCAGGTGTCATGGAAACGTACGTACCCGCCCCGCCGCCTTTCGTGTCATCGCACCCTCCACGCCCGCGTGCCCGAGGAGCCGGCGCACACCTGGGCCTGTCCGGCGGATCAGGTCGCAGAAGAGCAGCGGCGACTGCGCGGCCCAGGTGAGCGGGGGCGATGGGGGAGCGTCCGGCTGCACGGCGGAGGAGGGCGTACCGGGCCCGCGTCCGCCGCATGATCCGCCGGACCGGACCGGACCGGACCGGACGGGACCGGACCGGTCCTGGCTAGGCCGGCCGCTGGAGCACCGTCAGGCTCCGGTCCACCAGGGTCAGCCGGTCCCCGGCCTCCACCTTCGCCCCCGTGCCCGGCGGCACGCCCTCCGGGAGCGATGTGTCCACGACGACCTGCCACTGCCGGCCGTGGTCGACCGGCACCACGAAGTCCAGCGTCTTGGGAGACGCGTTGAACATCAGCAGGAAGGAGTCGTCGGCGATGCGCTCCCCGCGCGAGCCGGGCTCCGAGATCGCGTTGCCGTTGAGGAAAACCGTCAGCGCCGAAGCCTGCGAAGAGTCCCAGTCCCGCTGGGTCATCTCCTTGCCCTGTGGTGTGAACCAGGCGATGTCCGACAGGTCGTCGTGGGTGCCCTCCACGGGCCGCCCGTGGAAGAAGCGCCGCCGTCGGAAGACGGGGTGGTCCCTGCGCAGCCACACCATCGCGCGCATGAAGTCCAGCAGCTCCCGGCCGGTCCCCTCGCCGTCCGGCCAGGCCACCCAGGCCAGCTCGCTGTCCTGGCAGTAGGCGTTGTTGTTGCCGTGCTGCGTGCGCGCGAACTCGTCGCCGTGGCTGATCATCGGCACGCCCTGGGACAGCATCAGCGTGGCGACGAAGTTGCGCATCTGGCGGGCACGCAGCCGCAGCACGTCCGGGTCGTCGGTCTCGCCCTCCGTGCCGCAGTTCCAGGACCGGTTGTGGCTCTCGCCGTCCCGGTTGTCCTCGCCGTTGGCCTGGTTGTGCTTGTCGTTGTAGGAGACGAGGTCGTGCAGCGGGAAGCCGTCGTGGCAGGTCACGAAGTTGATCGACGCCAGCGGGCGCCGCCCGTCGTCCTGGTACAGGTCCGACGAGCCCGTCAGCCGGGAGGCGAACTCCGCGAGCGTGCGCTGCTCGCCCCGCCACAGGTCCCGCACGGTGTCGCGGTACTTGCCGTTCCACTCGGTCCACAGCGGCGGGAAATTGCCCACCTGGTAGCCGCCCTCGCCCACGTCCCACGGCTCGGCGATCAGCTTCACCTGGGAGACCACCGGATCCTGCTGCACCAGGTCGAAGAACGACGACAGCCGGTCCACCTCGTGGAACTGCCGGGCCAGGGTGGCCGCAAGATCGAAGCGGAACCCGTCGACGTGCATCTCGGTGACCCAGTACCGCAGCGAGTCCATGATCAGCTGCAGGACGTGCGGCGAGCGCATGAGCAGGGAGTTCCCGGTCCCTGTCGTGTCCATGTAGAAGCGGGGGTCGTTCGTCAGCCGGTAGTACGACGGGTTGTCCAGGCCGCGGAAGGACAGCGTCGGGCCGAGATGGTTGCCCTCGGCGGTGTGGTTGTAGACCACGTCCAGGATGACCTCGATGCCCGCCTCGTGCAGCGCCCGGACCGCCGACTTGAACTCCAGAACCTGCTGGCCGCGGTCGCCCCAGGAGGCGTACGTGTTGTGCGGGGCGAAGAAGCCGATCGTGTTGTAGCCCCAGTAGTTGTTCAGGCCCATGTCCACCAGGCGGTGGTCGTTCACGAACTGGTGCACCGGCATCAGCTCGAGCGCGGTGACGCCCAGCTCGGTGAGGTGCTCGATGACCGCGGGGTGCGCGAGCCCCGCGTACGTGCCGCGCAGCTCCTCGGGCAGCCCCGGATGCCGCATCGTGAGGCCCTTCACATGGGCCTCGTAGATCACTGTGTGGTGGTACGGGGTGCGCGGCAGCCGGTCGTCGCCCCAGTCGAAGTACGGGTTGACCACGACCGACGTCATCGTGTGCGGCGCCGAGTCCAGGTCGTTGCGCTTGTTGGGCGCGTCGAAGTGGTAGCCGTACACCTCCTCGCCCCAGTGGACCGAACCGCTGATCGCCTTCGCGTACGGGTCGAGGAGCAGCTTCGCCGAGTTGCAGCGCAGACCCTTCTCGGGGGCGTAGGGGCCGTGCACCCGGAAGCCGTACCGCTGCCCCGGCATGACGCCCGGCAGGTACGCGTGCCGCACGAACGCGTCGCTCTCCCGCAGTTCCACCGCCGTCTCCGAGCCGTCGTCGTGCAGCAGACACAGCTCTACTCGGTCCGCGGCCTCCGTGAAGACCGCGAAGTTGGTGCCGGCGCCGTCGTACGTGGCACCGAGCGGATATGCCTCTCCAGGCCAGACCTGCATGGACACGACTCTTTCAGCTGGGCCCCGCCGCCGGGGGCGCCTTGGCCCCGAGTCTCCCCGAAAGTGATGGAACCACCTATGACTTACGTCCCTCTTACCGGTCGACCAGTGCATACGCGGTATGCCGAATCAGTGGGGCAAACACATACTCCCAGAGCACAGGGGGAGTAGGGGGAAAGACGTGCGCGAAACAGTGCACCGCCATCTGGGCAAGGTGGTGGCCGGTGCGGCCCTCGCGGTGGCCGGGACCGCCGTGATGGTCGGAGTCACCCTGCCGGGCACGGCCGGGGCCGATGAGACAGGAGGGGACAGGGGTGGCCGGAGCGCTCAGCAGGCGGCCGGTGAGCAGGGCGGCGCCGCCCGGCCGGGCGTCGTCGAGGAGGCGCCGGCCGAGGACGAGAAGGGCACGGGGCGAGATCCGCTGACCGACGACGAGATCGCGCGGGTCGCGAAGATCGCGGCGAACCGGCAGCTGTTCAACGCGAGCGAGGACGTCGAGGGCGACCGTGGGCCGCAGCGACTCGGCGTCGACCTCGCCGAACCGGACGCCGACGAGGCCGGCGACCCGGACGCGCCGCGGCGTGCCGAGGTGGCGTTCTACGACTACAAGAACGACACGCTCGTCACCAGGACCGTCAACCTCGACACCGGGAAGATCGAACAGACGTCCACCGAGCATGGCGTCCAGCCGCCGCTGAGCCGTGCCGAGAACATCGAGGCGGCGGAGCTCCTGATCGCCGACCCGCTCGGCGCGGGCCTGAAGGCGGACTACAAGGACGCCACCGGCAAGGAGCTCACCTCCCCGGACCAGCTGCTGCTCAACAGCGCCGTGTACCGGGCCACGCCGGGCGCCCAGCCCGCCGTACTCGACAAGTGCGGCGAGCACCGCTGCCTGCGGCTGTTCCCGAAGATCAAGAACGGGGCGTGGATCGACACCCGCCACCTGGTGATCGACCTCAGTGCCCGCAAGGTCGCCGAACTCGACCGCGGCTGAGCCGTCCCCGTTCACTTTTCCAACCCACACCTCCTGCAGGGGAGCCACTTCTTCATGCGCGCGAACAATCTCAGCCGTGCCCGCAGGCGGACGGCGGTGGGCCTGTCCCTGGCCGCCCTCGCCGCCGGCGTGACCACGGGGGCGGGACCGGCCACCGCCCAGCCCAAGGCGGCCCCGGCGGCGGCCGCCCAGTGCAGCGCGGCCTACCGCATCGAGCAGAAGCTCGCCACCGGCACGACCTGGCGGATGTGCTGGCACTACGACACGAAGGCCGGCCTCGTCCTGGAGAACGTCTCCTACCAGCCCAAGGGCGAGGCCAAGCCGATCCAGGTGCTGGCCACTGGCCGGCTCGGCCAGATCGACGTGCCCTACGACGACGGAAGCGTCGAGTACGACGACCTGACGGGCTTCGGCTTCGCGCAGGGCCTGGTCAACCTGGCGGGGGCCGAGTGCCCCGGCGGCACCATCAAGACGGTCAAGGTCCAGGACGCCATCTACTCCAACAGCCCCAACATCAAGGGCCTGTGCGCCACGACCCGCTCCCGCGGCCACGCCTACCGCATGAACGCCGACTCGGGCAAGGTCCACCAGCAGCAGGGCAAGGACCTGCTGCTCTACACCGTCAACAAGGTCGGCTGGTACGAGTACATCACCGAGTGGCGCTTCCAGGACGACGGCACCATCAACATGAACGTCGGCGCCACGGGCAGCCTCTCGCCCGACGACTACGACGCCGGTGACGGGCGCGGCTGGCCCATAGGCAAGGGTGCCAAGGCGTACGCCACCAGTCACAGCCACAACGTCTTCTGGCGGCTCGACTTCGGTCTCGACGGCTCCACCAAGGGCACGATCGAGCAGTACGACTCGGTCGTCAGCCCGCCGGCCCGCGGCCAGGAGGCACCCACCAACAAGACCACCCGCACCAAGGTCACCAAGGAACTCGCGGGCGACGCCAAGAACATGCGCTGGTGGCGGGTCGTCAGCGCCACCGGCAAGAACAAGGACGGGCACGCACGCTCGTACGAGATCGTCCCCGGCGCCACCACGAAGTACCCGGGCCGCGCGTTCACCCGGCACGACCTGTACTTCACCGAGTACAACAAGTGCGAGCGGTTCGCCACCAACAACCCCGGCTGCCCGGGCGGCCATCCCAAGACCGTCGACAAGTGGGTGAACGGTCAGGCCCTCACCCACCCCCTGGTCTGGGTGAACGTGGGCTTCCACCACATCGCGCGGGACGAGGACCAGCAGCCGATGCCGGTCCACTGGCAGGGATTCTCCATCGCCCCCAGGGACGTCACCGCTATGAATCCGCTCACGCCGGCCGAGCTCGCCGGGCAGAACGGGCATGTGCGACCGCGTAGTTGAGAAACGACATGTCCATCCGGCTGCACCGCCGACCGCTCCCGGAGTACCCTTCCTTGATCGTTGAGACAGGGAGTGCTCGGGGGAGCGGAAGGCGGTGCGCGGGTGGGCTCGGGAGGGCTGGAGCTGCCCCCTGGTGACGAGGGTCACGAGGGGAACTCCACAGACGTCCCGCCCGGCACGGTGTCCCTGGCCAGGCCGATGGAGTCCCATTCCATCGGGCCTGAGCTGGACTGGGATGCCGACGCCTGGCGTGAGGTACGTACGCGCGCCCAGCGAGCCGGCCGGGCCTACATCTGGCTGAACCTCGTCGAACAGCGCCTGCGGGCCGTCGTGGCCGCCGTACTGCGCCCCATCTACGAACCCGTCCACGGCGAGGACTGGGCGGTCGCCGCAGCCGGACCCGCGGGACAGGAGTGGGTGCAGCGCGCGGTCGCCGTACGCGAGGTGAGCCGGCGCAAGGGCTATCTCCTCGACCCGGCCGACGACAACGTGATCAGCTTCCTGACGCTGCCGCAGCTGCGCGAGCTGATGGTGCAGCACTGGCCGTGTTTCGAGCCGTACTTCGACGAGCGCCGGGACGTCGAACTCGCCCTGGACGAGCTGGAGGTGACCCGGAACGTCGTCTCGCGCAACCGGGCCCTGTCCGAGGCGGTCCTGAACCAGGCCGAGCGGGCCTCGGCGCGGCTCCTGGAGATGCTCGGCGCGGGCGGTGACGTGCCCTCCGCGCGCCGGCTGCCCGTCGACGCGGTCGAGGACCTCGTCGGCGACCGGTACGCGGACGTGGTGGCCGTGCACTCCGACCGGGTGCGGCTGATGCGTCAGTTCCCCGCCGAGGACCTCTTCGGCGGCGCCCGCCGCGTCGACGCCATCGGCATCGGTCTCAATCTGCTCGTGCAGAACTTCTCCGGACGCCGGCTGGTGCGCCTGGCCGAGGCCGGCTGCCGGGTGCGGCTGCTGTTCCTCAACCCCGCCTCCAGTGCGGTGAAGCGGCGCGAGCGCGAACTCGGCGTCAAGCGGGGCGAGCTGAGCCGTTCCGTGGAGATGAACATCCTGCACATGCGCCGGGTGCGCTCCCGCCTGCGCGACCCCGGTGCCTTCCAGATCCAGGTGTACGACGAGACGCCGCGCTTCACCGCCTACCTGGTCGACGGCGACGGCGCCGACGGCATAGGAGTCGTGCAGTCCTATCTGCGGGGGATGCGGGGCATGGAGGCGCCGGTGCTGGTCCTGCGCAACGGCAGCCGGGTGGTCAAGTCGGACGAGGTCGACGAAGGCGGGCTCTTCTCCGCATACCGTGAGGAGTTCGAACTGGCTTGGGCGGATTCACGGCCCGTGTCCTGAAGTGTCCCTCGGGTAAGCGGAATGCGGTCCTCTGATTGTCAGTGGCGCATGGGATCGTGGAGACCACTGGGGGAAAGCACCACCAAGAAGGGGGGCCGCCATGGCCTGGCACCGGCAGTTGCTGATCGGCTTCGACCTGGAGACGACCGGGACGGATCCGCGCGAGGCGCGCATCGTCACGGGCGCGGTCATCGAGGTCCGGGACGGTCGGGCGATAGGGCGCCGGGAGTGGCTGGCCGATCCGGGCGTGGAGATCCCGGCGGACGCGGTGGCGGTGCACGGCATCAGCAATGAACGGGCGGCCGCGGAGGGCAGACCCGCGGACCAGGTCGCCGACGCCATCGCGGAGGTCCTGACGGAGTACTGGAAGACGGGCGTCCCGGTCGTCGCCTACAACGCGGCCTTCGACCTGACCCTGCTCTCCGCCGAACTCCGGCGCCACGGACTGCCGTCACTGCGCGACCGCCTGGGCGGCCTGGATCCCGCCCCCGTCATCGACCCGTACACCATCGACCGCTGGGCCGACCGCTACCGCCGTGGCAAGCGCAACCTCGAGGCGGTCTGCGCCGAGTACGGCGTCGTGCTGGACTCCGCCCACGACGCCACGGCCGACGCCCTCGCCGCGGCCCGGCTGGCCTGCGCGATAGCCGACCGCCACCCCAAGGTCGCGGCCCTCGGCCCGGCCGAACTGCACCGCCGCCAGATCGAGTGGTACGCCGAATGGGCGGCGGACTTCCAGTCCTTCCTGCGCCGCAAGGGAGAGGCGGACGCGGTGGTGGACGGGACATGGCCGCTGCGGGAGTTGGCGGACGACCGGGTCTGAGAGACACCCAACGCCGGGGCGCCATCCGCCCTACGCCGGAGCCGGGCCCGCGATGCGCGCCACGCGCGGCTGGGCGAGCCGGGCGTAGTCCGTGCCGGAGAGGACCAGCGAGCGGTCCAGCCGGGCGGCGTTGAAGTACAGCCGAGGCCGGGCCACGACGTCCGGGTCGGCGACGAGTTCGAGGGTGGGGTCGAAGCTGAAGGGGAGGACGGTGCCCGGGACCGTGCGGGCCAGCCGCTCGGCGGTCTCCGCGTCACTGAAGCCGGCGTAACGGGCCCCGAACAGCTCGCGCACGGCGTCCAGGTCGACCCGACGGTCCCCGGGGACGACCGCGAGGACGTGCCGGGTGGTGCGCCGGTCGACCTTCACCCGCAGGACGATGCACTTCGCGGCCTCGGACGCGGGGTGCCCGCGCAGGGCGCAGACGGCCTCGGTCGCGCCCTCGGGGGCATGGTCGACGATGCGGTAGTCGACGCGGGAGGAGTCGAGCAGGGAGATCAGGTGCTGGTAAGTGTCGTGGTCGGGCATGCGGGTGCGGTGTCCTCTTCGGTGGGGTGAGCGGTGGGCCGGGACGCCGGGGCGGTGCCGTGCGTCTTGCCGGGCGGCCGGGCCGTGCGGTGGGCGCGTTCCACCGACTGGCCCCAGTAGGTCCCGGCGACCATGAGGGCCGCGCCGAGACCGGTGAGCGCGGTGAGGTGCTCGCCGCCGAGGGCGACACCGAACGCCGCCGCCCAGACGGGCTCCGTGCCGAGCAGCAGGCTGGCCCGGCTGGCGGACGTGCGCTGGACGGCCCAGGTCTGCGCGAGGAAGGCGAACACACTGCAGAACAGGGCGAGATACAGCAGCTGCGTCCAGGTCGCGGCACCCGCGCGGGCCAGGTCCGGCAGCCCGGGCACGGCCGCGGGAAGGAACAGCACGGTGCCGACGAGGGTCTGAACTGCCGTCAGATGCAAGGGTCGGATCGTCCGGTCCGTGGTGAGCCGGCCGACGAGGCAGACATGGACCGCACGGACACCGGCGGCGGCGAGCATCAGCAGGTCGCCGAGGCGGAGTGCGTGAAAGCCGCTGCCGGACATCAGCAGGCCGACGGCGACGACGCACACACCGGCGGCGGCGAAGAAGGAGGGCGGCAGTCCACCCGGGTGACCGGAGCGGTCGAGCAGCGGGGTGAGCACGATGGTCAGACTGATGATCAGGCCGGCGTTGGCGGCGGTGGTGTGGGCGACGCCGTAGGTCTCCACGACCAGGACCGCGGCCTGGGTCACGCCGAGCGGCAGACCGGCCCGCACCTCGGCTCGGGTCCATCGGCGCGGTCCGTGGCGGCGGGCGGTCATCAGACCGACACAGGCGAGCGCGGAGAGCGCGTACCGCGCCAGCAGGACCGTCAGGACGGGCAGGGCGGCGGTGGCCGTCTGGGCGGACAGATAGCTGGAACCCCAGACGATCGCGACCAGGAGGAGTACCGCATCGGTACGTCGGGCGTTGGACACCCGCCCACCGTGCATCACCGGCGACCCTGTAGCCCAGAACCACTTCCTTAAACGATCTTTTAGTTTCCCTTCAGCATGTGCCTAGACTGCGGGAATGGACGAACGGCAGCTGCGGATCCTGCGCGAGCTGGGCGAGCTGGGCAGTGTCACCGCGGTCGCCGAGGCGCTGCTGGTGACGCCGTCGGCGATCTCGCAGCAGTTGCGGCTGCTGCAGCGTGCGATCCCCGTGCCGCTCACCGAGCGGCACGGGCGGCGGCTGGTGCTCACCGACGCGGGGCAGGCGCTGGCGGGCGCGGCCGCCGAGGTGGAGACCGCGCTGGCCCGGGCCCGGCACGCCGTGGACGAGTTCGTCGCCAGGCCGGGCGGCGAGGTGTCGGTGGCGGCGTTCCACAGTGCGGGCGCGGCGTTCTTCCCGCTGCTGCTGCGGGCCTCGGCCACCCACGGGGCACCGGCGCTGTCCCTCGCCGACGAGGACGTCCCGCAGGAGGACTTCCCCCGGCTCACCAGGGAGTACGACCTCGTGCTCGCCCACCGCCTCGACCACGCCCCGCCGTGGCCGCGCACGGTGACCGTGACCGCGCTGCTGCACGAGCCGCTCGACGTGGCGATGCCCGCCGGGCACCCCCTCGCCGCCAAACGGCGCGTGACACCGCGGGACGTGGCGGACGAGCCGTGGATCGCCGCGCACGACGGCTTCCCGATCCTGGCGACCCTCGAGGCCGTCTCCGCGGCGGCGGGGCGCCGGCTCCGTCTGGTCCACCGCATCAACGAGTTCGCGGTGGTCGCCGAGGCCGTCGCCGCCGGGGGAGGCGTGGCCCTGCTGCCGCGCTGGACCATGCGCCCGCACCCCGCGCTGGTCCTCAGACCGCTCAGCGGAGTCCGGGCCAGACGGCACATCGACGCCCTGTACCGTCCCGAACGCACGGCCCGCAGGGCGGTCCGTACGGTGTTGGCCGAACTGCGCCGCGCCGCCGGGACGATCCAGGACCGGGACGCCGGACAACCGGCGTCCGGGTGAGCCCGGGACTCAGAACGGATACCACCGCACGGTCTCGTCCCCCTCGCGCAGCGATGCCACCCGCCGCTCGAACTCCACCAGCGCCTTCGGACTGCTCGGCGCATGCTGGGCCACCCACGCACAGCTCGCGGTCTCCCGCGCGCCCCGCAGCACGGAGCACCCCTCCCACTCCCGCACATCCCAGCCGTACGCCTCGGTGAACGAGTCGTAAGCGGCCGCGGGCAACCCGTACCGGTCGCGGGAGAGCGCCATCACCACCAGGTCGTGCTCACGCAGGTCGGCGGAGAAGGTCTCCAGGTCGACCAGGACGGGCCCGTCGGGGCCGATGTGCACATTGCGCGGCAGCGCGTCGCCGTGGATCGGTCCGGGCGCCAGACGTGGCGTCAGCGCGGCCGCGGCCGCCGCGAAACCGTCCCGCCGCTCGCGCAGGTACGCGGCGTCCGCCGGGTCGATCGCGTCCCCCGCGAGCCGCAGCCAGCGCTCCACACCGCCCAGCAGATCGCGCGGCGGCAGGGTGAAGGCGGGGGCGGGCAGGGCGTGCACGACTCGCAGGAGTTCCGCCAAGTCCCGCGGCTCCGCGGGCCGTACCGGATCGGGCAGCCGGTGCCACACGGTCACCGGGTGCCCCTCCACCAGCCGTGCCCCGGTCTCCGCGGCCCGCACCGCCGGCACGCCCGCCTCGGCGAGCCACACCGCGATGTCCAGCTCGCGCCGCGCCCGGCCGAGCAGTTCGGCGTCGCGGCCCACCTTGACGACCAGGTCACCGGCGGCGAACACGGCGTTCTCGCCCAGAGCGAGGAGCCGCGCGTCCCCGGCCCCCGCGGGGAGCACCCCCGCCGCGGCCAGTACGTCCCGCGCCCGTGCCTCGTCCATCGTCCGCCTCCGTGCCCGTGCTCGACGGCGGCCAGTCTAAGAACCCGTTGTCCGCCGTCGCCGATCCGGCCTGGCGTGCCGTACGTGGCAGCGAACCGCGCGATCTTCATCCCCGGTCACGGCCGGGGCTGCACGCACTCCATCCGGCCGGGTGGACACCGCCGCGTCATACGGCCGCAGCACGGGGGGCGAGGTGCCGCCGGAGAGCCGGCTGAGGCTGGACGAGGTGCTGGCGTGACACCGTACCTATGAGCGAGGGCCCGTTGGCTCCCCCGGAGACCAACGGACCCTCAGTCGGTGACAGGGCTCGGATCTCAGACCCTGACCGGCTCCCCCTCGTCCGACAGCTTCGGCGCGATCGCCTCCGGCGACTCGTCGTGCGTCAGGTCCGGCAGCCGGTGCAGCCACTTCGGCAGGTACCAGTTGCGCTCGCCGAGGAGTGCCATCACCGCCGGGAGCAGCACACCCCGGATGATCGTGGCGTCGATGAGCACCGCGGCCGCGAGGCCCACGCCCATCTGCTTCATGGACTGCATGGACAGCGTTCCGAAGATCCCGAAGACGGCGACCATGATGACCGCGGCGCTGGTGACGACACCGGCCGTGGTGACCACGCCGTGCTTGATGGCCGCGTTGGTCGTGCGGCCGCGCATGCGTGCCTCGCGGATCCGGGAGACCACGAACACGTGGTAGTCCATGGACAGGCCGAACAGGATCACGAAGAGGAACAGCGGCAGCCAGCTGATGATGGCGCCGACGCCCTCCGCGCCCACCAGGGACGCACCCCAGCCGTGCTGGAAGACGGCCACGAGGATGCCGTAGGCCGCGCCCACCGACAGCAGGTTCAGCAGGATCGAGGTGATCGCGATCGTCAGCGAGCGGAACGACAGCAGCATCAGCCCGAAGGCGAAGACCACGACGAACGCGAAGACCGGGACGACGGCTCCCGCCAGCTGGTCGTTGAAGTCCTTCGACCCGGCGACCTGCCCGGTGATCGGCGCCTGGACGCCGTCGACCTTGCCGAGCGTGGCGGGCCGCACCTCGTCACGCAGCATGTCCAGGCTGGCGCCCGCCTTGTCCAGGTCGGAACCGCCGACCAGCGGGACGTACACGTAGGCGATGTTCTGCGCGTCGTGCAGCTTGATCTCGACCGGGCCCTGCGAGGCGCCGGAGCTGATCGCCTGCTCCTTGAACTGCGCGAGCGCGTTCTTGACCTCGGGAGCGTTGATGTCCTGCGCCTTGACGACCACCTCGGCCGGCTCGGAGCCGCCCGGGAAGGCCTCGTTGAGCCGGTTGTACGTCTGCACGATGGGCAGCGAGTCGCCGAACTCCTGGTCCAGGGTGAGGTTCTGGGTCTTCATGCCGACCGCGGGAGCGGCGATCGCCAGCAGGGCGCCGGCCGCCACGAGGACGGAGACGAGCGGCTTGGCGAGCACGCCGCGCAGGACGGCGGTCCAGAACGGGCTCTCCCCGTTGGTGCGGGCGGCACGCCGCTGCATGGCCTTGTGCAGGAAGGGGATACGGCCCTTCTCGACCCGCTCGCCCAGCAGCGAGAGGAGCGCCGGCAGCACCGTCACCGACCCGACCATGGCCACGGCCACGACCATCAGCGAGGCCAGGCCCATCCCTTCGAAGGTGACGAGCCCGGTGAACAGCATGCCTGCCATCGCCACGCACACCGTGATACCGGAGACGATGATCGCGCGGCCGCTGGTCGCGGCGGCGATCCGCAGGGCCGTCTTCGCGTCACGTCCCGCGGCGCGCTCCTCGCGCTCGCGGCGCAGGTAGAACAGGCAGTAGTCGACGCCGACGGCCAGACCCACGAGCAGCATCACCGAGTTGGCGGTGTCGCTCATCGGCATGACATGGCTGACGACACCCATCAGACCCATCGTCGCCATGATCGCGGTGATCGCCAGCGCCACCGGCAGCAGCGCCGCCACCAGCGCGCCGAAGGCGATGAGCAGAATGCCGAGGGCCACCGGCACCGCGGAGAACTCGGCCTTCTGGAAGTCGTCCCCGAACGCGTCGTTGAACGTCTTCATCATGCTGGCGCCGCCGATCTCCTCGATCCGCAGCGACTCGTGCTCCTTCTGCACACCCGCGACGGCCTTCAGGACCGGCTCCACCCGATCAGCCGCGGTGTCGGAGGCGCCGCGCATGTCGAACTGCACCAGCGCGCTGCGGCCGTCCTTCGAGATCGTCTGTGTGTCGTACGGCGACCGCACGTCCGTGACCTTGCCGGTGCCCTGGACCGCCTGGACGACCGCGGTGACGGCCGCCTTGAACTCGCTGTCCGTGGCCTTGAGCCCGCCGTCCTTCGCCTGGACGAGGACCGTCTCGCCGGCGGGCTCCTCGATCCCGGCATCCTCGATGATCTTGGCAGCGGTGTGCGTCTCGCCCTTGAGCTGATCGCTCTCCTTGACGTCCACCCGGCCCGCCGCCGAACCGAGCCCCATCGCCAGGACGACGAACAGCACCCAGATGCCGACGGCCGCCCATCGGTGCCGTGCGCTCCAGCCGCCGGCCCGCGCGGCGAGGCCCCGCACCCGCGAATCTCCGTTCCCCATGACGGGCTTGCCCCCTTGTGTGCGGTGGCAGCCCCCTGCCGCCACCTTTCGCATCGAAGGTATGGGCCGGATAAAGGCATCTCGTCGTGCTGCTCGGTGAAGTGGGGCGGCCGTGACTCATCCCCTTGGAGCGCGGGGCCTCCCCACTGGGGAGGAGTGTGCCCCTTACATCTAGTGACCTTTGTGCGGGACGATGATCGGGGTGCGGCCGGGCCGGCCGCTCTATGGTGGGTGGATGACGATGTATGCGGCGCTGCTGCGCGGAATCAATGTGGGCGGCAGCAGAAAGGTCCCGATGGCCGAGCTGCGCACGCTCATGACGGGCCTGGGACACGACGCCGTACGCACGCACCTGCAGAGCGGCCAGGCGGTCTTCGGCAGCGACCACGGCGACGAGGAGTCCCTCGCGGCCGGACTCGCGCAGGCCATCGAGAAGCAGTTCGGCTTCCCCGTCGACGTGATCGTGCGCGACCACGCCTATCTGAAGGCGGTCGCCGAGGCCTGTCCGTTTCCGGCCGCCGAGCTGGAGGCCAAGCAGGTCCACGTCACGTACTTCTCCGCGCCGGTCGGCGCGGAGCGCTTCGCGGAGATCGACCCGGCCGCCTACCTACCCGAGGAGTTCCGCCTCGGCGACCGAGCCCTCTACCTGTACGCCCCGGACGGCCTCGGCCGTTCCAAGCTCGCCGAGCACCTGTCCAAGCCCCGCATCAACAAGGGCCTGATCGCCACCACCCGCAACTGGAACACCGTCGTCAAGCTCGTGGAGCTGACGGCTCCCGCAGGGTGACCTTCCGTACTCCGCCGTAGGTGGTGTACGACGTGATCACCTGCGGCACGGTCAGCCGCGGGTCTTCGTACAGCCGCCGCAGCTCCTCCTCGGAGCCGGCGGCGGCGACCGCGTCGACGAGCGCCAGGTCGTCCTCGCCGAGGGAGGCGTCATTCATGATCTCCGGGCCCCAGGTGTCCCAGGGGAGGAGCTCCACGCCGTTCAGGGCGGCCAGGTCGCGCCCGACGCCGGCACGGACGAACCAGAGGCCCACGTACGACAGCCCCTGGATCCCGTTGAGGTCGCGCACGCCGAACGCCCGAGGGTCGGCCCGTCCCGCGCGGCAGGCCCGCCAGGCCTCAGCGGCCACGAGGAACCGCTCGCGCGGCACGTCCATGGGATCGAAGGGCACGTCGTACTCGTGGTGGACCTGCGGGTCGGTCAGTGTCCAACGGCCGTCCGGAAGACGGTACTCGGTGACCCAGTGGTCGGCGTGGAAGTCCTCGTCGAAGTACGTGGCGAATCCGCAACGGATCCGCGCGGCCGTCCCCGTGGCCCGCAGCAGCGAGCAGTGCAGCAACGCGAAGTCCCGGCACGTACCCACGAACCGCTCCTTTGGAGCCCGCCGTTCGGTGAGCGGCTTGCCGTTCCCACGCTCCCGCAGGATCCGCAGGATCCCGGTCACGTACCGCGACTCGGCGTCCTCGTGCAGCCGTTGCACCGGGACGGTGCAGCCGAAACGCCCTCCCTCGCCCCGATGGATGATCAGATCCCTTACCAGCCCTGCGAGTTCCCCCGGGTCACGCGGCAACGTGCTCGTGGCGAGGTCACCCGGGTCGCTGTAGGGCGTCTGCTTCAGGTAGAAGTCCTCCATGCCCCGGACCCTCGGCCCTGCCCCAGGGGCAAGGTCAACCCCAACGGCGAGATCGCCCTCCTGGGGCGCCCGCACGGCGTACCGGCGCCGCTGTCGCGTTTGTTCAAGAACCCTCGGGGCGTCGTCCCTAGCGTGAGGCGCATGAAGAAGGACGACCTGTACCCGTACATGATCGAATGCGCCGCCGAGGCGGCCCGCGTCGCACGCGGCATCACGGCGGCGCAGCTCGACGACCCGACCCACTGCCCGGCCTGGGACGTCCGCACCATGGTCAACCACTGGGTCCTCTACACCTCCCACGGCCTGGAGCACCGCGCCCTGCGCAAGCAGCTCCCCGAGGAGCTGACCGCCCGCGACTTCACCGCCGACCCGGACTGGGCCGATGCCTACGCCGCCCAGCTGGACCGCGCGGTCGCGGCGTGGGCGGAGCCCGCGGTGTGGGAGGGCGAGGTGGACCTCGGGATGGCGAGCATGCCCGCCGCCGAACTCGCCTCGATGATCATCAAGGAGATGGCGGTGCACGGCTGGGACGTCGCCACCGCCACCGGCCAGGAGATCCGCGTCTCCGAGGCCGCGGCCCGGCTCGTCCTCGACGTGGTCGAGACGCACGGCGACCTCTACCGCCAGTACGACGGCTTCGCCGACCCGGTGCCGGTGCCGGACGACGCGCCCGTGTTCGAGCGGGCCCTGGCGGCGAGCGGGCGAGATCCCCGGCAGCGGGCCCAGGTGGACCACTGAAACAGTGGCCGATTGGGCCGGGACCCTGGCCCAATCGGCCACTAGCGTCGACGGCATGACCAACGCCTCGCCCACCCGCGTCGACTTCTTCTTCGACCCCGCCTGCCCCTTCGCCTGGATCACCTCCCGCTGGCTCCTCGAGGTCGAACGGGAGCGCCCGCTCGACCTCCGCTTCCACGCGATGAGCCTTTACCTGCACAACATCGGCAACGAACTCCCCGACTGGTACCGGGAATTGGTCGACAAGTCGATCGGCCCGGTGCGCGTGGCGGTGGCGGCCGCCGAGCGGCACGGCGAGAAGGTGCTGCGCGACCTCTACACCGCGTTCGGCACCCGCATCCACGAGAGCAGGGCGGAGGACTTCGACGCGGTGGTCGCCGAGTCGCTGGCCGAACTCGGCCTCCCTGCCGACCTGGCCGCCGCCGCGCACGACCCGTCGTACGACGAGGCCGTGCGCCGCAGCCACGAGGCAGGGGCGGAACCGGACTCGGGCGGCTATGTGGGGACGCCGACCCTTCATGTGGACGGAACGGTGTGGTTCGGCCCGGTACTGCGAGCGATCCCGCGCGGGGCGGAGGCGGCCGGACTCTTCGACAGTTTCCGTGCTCTGGCCGGTCATCCCGACTTCTTCGAGCTGAAGCGGACCCGTACCGGCGGCCTGTCCTTCGCCTAGGGTCTGTCCGGCGGATCAGGTCGCAGAGAAGCAGCGGCGACTGATCAGCGCGGGTGAGCGGGGCGTGCCACGCCCCGCGTCTGCGGCATGATCCGCCGGACAGGCCCTAGGGTCTGTCCGCCGGGGTCAGGCGGGCTCACCCCGCCAGTCCCCGTCCCGCCGCGCCCAGCGCACGGCAGGACGCCCGGCCAGACCGCCGAGGGCCGCCCAGCCGTACGTGCCGTGCTGCACCGCCGTCACCGTGACCAGCGCCGGGCCCGCCATCATCCCCGCGGACGTGCCGGCGCCGAAGACGCCCTGGTACACCCCGTGGGCGCGGGCGTCGGCGAGTTCGTAGCCGAGGGTCCAGCCACCGGCCGCGGACAGCACCTCGGCGAACACCTGCACCACCGCGCCGACCCTCAGCGCGAGCACCGCCCCCACGGGGGAGAGGCCCGCGGACAGCGCGTACACCGCGCACGTCACCGCGAGCAGCTGTGCCGTCAGGGCCTGTCCTGCGGATCACGCCGCAGACGCGGGACGTGGCACGCCCTCCTCGCGTCGCCCGCCGCGGCAGCGCTGATGTCACAGCCTCGTCCGCCTTGCCCCTGGACGCACCACACCCCGCTCACCCGCGCTGATGAGGCACTGCTGCTTTTCTGCGACTTGATCCGCCGGACAAGCCCTGGATCAGGCGCCGAGCGCCGCCGGCACCGGCATCCGGGCAGCGTCGTACCGCTCCAGCAGTACCCGCGCCACCTCCGGCGACGGGCCGAGCACCTCGGCCAGGACGTCCGCGTCGGCCGCGCCCCGCGCGATGCGGTCGGGGAGGAAGCCGGGGGCGAGGACGTACGGCGCGACCGCGACCTTCGGGCAGCCCATGGCCCGCAGTTCGCGGACCGCGTCCTCGGTGCGGGGGAACCCCGCGGCGGAGGCGAACGCAGGTCGCACGGCGCACCAACCGGTGTGCCACCACTCCCGCGCGATGTCGGCGATCACTGCGATCGCCTCCGGGTCGGTGGACCCCGCCGAGGCCAGCACGACCCCGGTCGAGGACTTGTCCGCGGGCGTCAGGCCCGCCTCGTACAGGCGCCGTTCCAGCGCGCTCAGCAGCAGCGGCGACGGGCCGAGCACCTCCGCCTGCGTGATCCGCAGCTGCGGCGGCGCGTCCCGCAGGACCGCCGGGATGTCCGCCTTCGCGTGGAACGCGCGCGTGAGAAGCAGCGGAAGGGCCACGACGTCCCGCACACCCTCCGCCGCCAGCGACTCCAGCATCCCGTGCACGGACGGGACGTTGAAGTCCAGGAAACCGGTCTCCACGCGCAGCCCCGGCCGCAGCGACCGCACCCGCCGTACGAGGGCGTGCACGGTCGCGGCGTGCCGCGGATCGCGGCTGCCATGGGCGATGACGAGGAGAACCGGCTTCCTGTGCATGAACGGTCAGCCCTTCACCAGCAGTCCGCGGCTGCGCAGCACCCACCGCTCCAGCGGGCTGAAGATCAGCAGGTCGATCGCGATGCCGACGAACAGGATCAGGATGATGGCCTCGAACACCATGGCCATGGAACTGGCGTTGCGTCCGTTCTCGAGGAGCGCGCCCAGGCCGATGCCCAGGTCGGGCGAGGAGGCGATGATCTCCGCCGCCATCAGCGAGCGCCAGGAGAAGGCCCAGCCCTGCTTCAGACCGGCCAGGTAGCCCGGCAGCGCGGCCGGCATCACGATGTGCCAGGCGCCCTTCAGGCCCGTCGCGCCCATCGTGCGGCCCGCCCGCAGGAACAGCGGCGGCACCTGGTCGATGCCGGAGACCAGACCGTTGGCGATGGACGGGACCGCGCCGAGCAGGATCACCGCGTACATCATCGAGTTGTTCAGGCCCAGCCAGATCACGGCCGGCGGCACCCACGCCACCGACGGCAGCGACTGCAGACCGGACAGGATCGGGCCGATGGCCGCGCGCACGAACTTCACGCGGGCCACCAGCAGCCCCAGCGGGGTGCCGATGGCGAGCGCGAACAGGAAGCCGAGCAGACCGCGCGAGATGCTGGTCCAGATGTAGCCGAAGAACTTGCCCTCCAGCCAGGCGTCCCTGAACTCGTTCCCCACGTCGGCGGGCGAGGGCAGCTTCGTCGGGTCGTCGACGACCTTCAGCGAGATCAGCGCCTGCCAGACGACCAGCACCACGGCGACGGCGACGATCGGCGGCAGGATCTTGGTCCGGAAGGTCACATGGAAGGGCGTACGGCCCGTGGTCGAGGTCTCCAGCGCGTCGAGGCCCGCCTCCAGGCCGTCAAGTCCGGCGCTGTCCTTGGCGGGCGCGTCCGCCGTCGTGCCGGTGGTCTCAGTGCTGGCCATGACGGCGGATCTCCCCACGCAGTACATCGGTGATCTCGAGCGAGAGTGCGGCCACCGGGGCGGCCTCGATGCGGCGCGGCTGCGGTATGTCCACCGTCCACTCGCGCGCCACGCGGCCCGGCCGGGAGGACAGCAGTACGACGCGCTGGGCGAGCCGCACGGCCTCGCGCACGTTGTGCGTGACGAAGAGGACCGACAGGCCCGTCTCCTCCCAGATCCGGGTCAGCTCGTCGTGCAGCACGTCCCGGGTGATGGCGTCGAGCGCGGCGAACGGCTCGTCCATCAGCAGCAGCCGGCTGTCCTGGGCGAGCGCGCGGGCCAGCGCCACACGCTGCCGCATACCGCCGGACAGCTCGTGCACCCGCTTGCCGTACGACCCCTTCAGCCGGACCAGCTCGAGCAGTTCCTCGGCGCGGCCGCGCCGTTCGTTCTTCGGAACTCCCCTGAGCTTCAGGGCGAGTTCGATGTTCTTGCCCGCGGTCAGCCACGGGAAGAGGGCGTGCTCCTGGAACATCAGGGCCGGACGCCCGTTGGTGCTGATGGTGCCCGTGGTGGGCCTGTCGAGGCCCGCCACCAGGTTCAGCAGGGTGGACTTGCCACAGCCCGAGGCCCCCAGGAGGGTGACGAACTCGCCCGGCGCGACATCCAGCGTGATGTCGTCGAGGACGAGCTGCTGCCCGGCGGGCCCGGCGAAGGACTTCGAGACATGCTCGATACGTGCGGCGTGCTCCACCGACGCAGCGCCTTCGGCGGCCTTGGCGAGGGCGGTTGCCATGGTCGTCACCTCCTGGGAACTCTCGGGATTCGGGGTTACTCGACGCCGAGACCGGCGTCGTCGACGGTGCCTTCGCCCGCGGCCTTCAGGACCTTGTTCAGGATCGTCAGGTCGTAGATGCCGTCCAGCTTCGGGTTCTCGAGCAGACCCGCCTTGACGGCGTGCTCCGCCTCGGTGTTGAGGGTGGAGGCCAGCGGGTCGTCGGTGAACTGGATGGACTTCCACGCCGGGTCCAGGACCTCGGCCGGCAGGGCCTTGCCCGAGTCGGTCTTCAGCTGCGCGTTCGCCGCGGCCTTCGCCTCGTCCGGGTTGGCGTTGATCCACTTGTTGGTCTCGGCCGAGGCCTTCAGCACGGCCTGGACGGCCTTCGGGTGCTCCGTGAGGAACTTCTGCGACACGATGATGTTCGTGATCACGAACTTCTTGTCGGGCCACAGGGAGGCCTCGTCGAGCAGCACCTTCGCGCCCTCGGCGACCAGCTTGGACGCGGTCGGCTCCGGCACCCAGGCGCCGTCGACGGAACCGGACTTGTAGGCGTCCGGGGTGACCTTGTTGTCGGTGCGGACCACCGACACGTCGCCCTTGCCGCTCTCCGCGTCGACCTTCCAGCCCTGCTCCGCGATCCAGTTGAGGAACGCCACGTCCTGCGTGTTGCCGAGCTGCGGGGTGGCGATCTTCTTGCCCTTGACGTCCGCCAGGGTCTTGATCTTCTTCGGGTTGACGACGAGCTTCACACCGCCGGACGCCGAACCGCCGATGATGCGCAGGCTCTTGCCGTCGGACTTGGTGTAGCCGTTGATCGCCGGGGACGGGCCGATCCAGCCGATGTCGATGGACCCGGAGTTCAGCGCCTCGATCTCCGAGGGACCGGCGTTGAAGACCTGGTACTTCGCCTCGGTCGCGCCGAGCGCCTTCTGGAAATAGCCCTTGTTCACGCCGACGAGCGCGGTGCCGTGGGTCAGGTTGCCGAAGTAGCCGATCTTGACGGAGTCGAGACCGTCGATCTTCTGGGCTCCGGCGGCGACCTTGTGGGCGGCCGAGCCGTCGTCGGCCTTTGAGCCGTAGCCGCAGGCGGCGAGCGTCAGCACAGGGAGCGCGGCGACGACCGCGAAGGTGCGGCGCAGGACGGGAGTGGCAGGCACGGGAGGCTTTCCTCTCGTTGGCCCGGCGGTCACGGTCTTTTCAGGTCGTGGCCGGGAGGTCGGCAGGTCTTCGTCTACGGCGGTGGGGGGCGAGGGCGCGCAGGCAGTGCGCGTACGTCAGCGCACACATCGCGGCACTCCGCCCTGCCCGCTGCCGAGGGCGCCTCCCCCAGACTTCGTCCGGGGGGACCCCCAGCCGACACGGCCGCCCTCCTTCGCGAACGTCGCGTAGTAGTCGGTGGAGTTCATGTCAGAAGTCCCACCCGTCGTCCTCGGCCTCGTCCTTGACGGGCTCCGGGGACGCGAACGACTCGCCGACCATGCCCGCGGTGAGCGTGGTGCCGTCGGCCGGGTCGATCAGGATGAACGAGCCGGTGCGGCGCGAGTCGGCGTAGGAGTCGACCGGCAGCGGCTCGGCGGTGCGGATCTTCACCCGGCCGATGTCGTTGGCGACGAGCTGTCCCGGATGCGGGTGCAGGGACAGGTCGTCGAGCGTGAGACGGGACGGGATGTCCTTCACGATCGCCTTGACCGTGCGGGTGCCGTGCTTGAGCAGCACCCGGTGACCGACGGTCAGCGGCTGGTCGGCCACATGGCAGACCGTCGCCTCGATGTCCTGCGTGGTCGCCGGGGCGTCCTTGCTGGGCACGATGAGGTCGCCGCGCGAGATGTCGATGTCGTCCTCCAGCAGGACGGTCACCGACTGCGTGGTCCAGGCGACGTCGACCGGCTTGCCGAGCAGATCGATGCCGGAGATCTTCGTCGTACGGCCGGACGGCAGGACCATGACCTGCTCGCCGACCCGGAAGGAACCGGCCGCGATCTGGCCCGCGTACCCCCGGTAGTCCGGGTGCTCGGCGCTCTGCGGCCGGATCACGTACTGCACGGGCAGCCGGGCGTGGCAGTGGCTCAGGTCGTGCGTGACCGGGACCGTCTCCAGGTGCTCGAGCACCGTGGGACCGCCGTACCAGTCCATGTTCGCGGACGGCTCCACGACGTTGTCGCCGGCGAGCGCGGAGATCGGGATCGCGGTGACCTCGGGGACGCCCAGTTCGATCGCGTACGCCGTGAACTCCTCGGCGATCGCGGCGAACACGGACTCCTGGTAGTCGACCAGGTCCATCTTGTTGACGGCGAGCACCACGTGCGGCACCCGCAGCAGCGCGGCGATCGCGGCGTGCCGGCGGGTCTGCTCGACGACGCCGTTGCGGGCGTCCACCAGGATCACCGTCAGCTCGGCCGTCGACGCGCCGGTGACCATGTTCCGTGTGTACTGCACATGGCCCGGCGTGTCGGCCAGGATGAACCGGCGGCGCGCGGTCGCGAAGTAGCGGTAGGCCACGTCGATGGTGATGCCCTGCTCGCGCTCGGCACGCAGGCCGTCCGTCAGCAGCGCGAGGTCGGGACCCTCCTGGCCGCGACTGGCGGACGCGCGCTCCACGGCCTCCAGCTGGTCGGTGAGCACCGACTTGGAGTCGTGCAGCAGCCGGCCGACGAGCGTGGACTTGCCGTCGTCGACGGAGCCCGCGGTGGCGAACCGCAGCAGGGTGGTGGCCGAGAGTTCCTCGGTCGTCGTCGTGCTCATGCTTAGAAGTACCCCTCGCGCTTGCGGTCTTCCATCGCGGCCTCGGAGAGCTTGTCGTCGGCGCGGGTCGCGCCGCGCTCGGTGAGCCGGGAGGCGGCGATCTCGGCGATGACCTGGTCCAGCGTCACCGCGTCGGAGTCGACGGCGCCCGTGCAGGACATGTCACCGACGGTCCGGTAACGGATGAGGCGCTTCTCGACGGTCTCGCCGTCCTTCGGCCCGCCCCACTCACCGGCGGTCAGCCACATGCCGCCCCGCTGGAAGACCTCGCGCTCGTGCGCGTAGTAGATCTCCGGCAGCTCGATGCCCTCGCGGGCGATGTACTGCCAGACGTCCAGCTCGGTCCAGTTGGACAGCGGGAACACACGCACGTGCTCGCCGGGCGCGTGCCGCCCGTTGTACAGGTTCCACAGCTCCGGGCGCTGGCGCCGCGGGTCCCACTGGGAGAACTCGTCCCGCAGGGAGAACACCCGCTCCTTGGCGCGGGCCTTCTCCTCGTCCCGCCGCCCGCCGCCGAACACGGCGTCGAACTTCTCGCTCTGGATCTTCTCCGTCAGCGGAAGGGTCTGGAGCGGGTTCCGGGTCCCGTCGGGGCGTTCACGCAGTACACCCCGGTCGATGTAGTCCTGAACGGAGGCCACGTGCAGCCGCAGGTTGTGCCGGGCGACCGTGCGGTCCCGGTACTCGATGACCTCGGGGAAGTTGTGCCCGGTGTCGACGTGCAGCAGCGAGAAGGGGACCGCCGCCGGGGCGAACGCCTTCAGCGCGAGGTGCAGCATGACGATGGAGTCCTTGCCGCCGGAGAACAGGATCACCGGGTTCTCGAACTCGCCCGCGACCTCGCGGAAGATGTGCACCCCCTCGGACTCCAGCGCGTCCAGGTGCGAGAGGGCGTACGGAGAGTCCGTACCCTCCTCCACGGTCGCCACGGTCGTCGTCATGCCAGTCCCCTTTCGCTGAGCAGGGCGTACACCGACGCCGCGGACTCCTGCACGGTCTGGTCCTGGGACTCGATGCGCAGGTCGGGCGACTCGGGCTCCTCGTACGGGTCGTCGACCCCGGTGAGCCCCTTGAGCTCACCCGCGGCCTGCTTGGCGTACAGGCCCTTCACATCGCGTACGGAGCACACCTCGACCGGAGTGGCGACGTGCACCTCGAGGTACGCGGTGCCGCCCTCCTGGTGCCGCTTGCGCACGGCCTCCCGGCTGTCCGCGTACGGCGCGATCACCGGCACGAGAGCCTTGACGCCGTTGCGCGCGAGCAGTTCGGCGAGGAAGCCGATGCGCTGCACGTTGGTGTGACGGTCCTCGCGGCTGAAGCCGAGGCCCGCCGAGATGAACTCGCGGATCTCGTCGCCGTCGAGCACCTCGACGAGGTGGCCCTCCTCGCGCAGCCGGCCGGCCAGCTGGTACGCGATGGTGGTCTTGCCGGCGCTCGGCAGACCCGTGAGCCAGACGGTGGCTCCGGTCGTCACGTGTGTCTCCTGTGTCTGTGTCATGGTCAGCCGTGCAGCCCGCACTCGGTCTTGGCACGGCCCGCCCAGCGGCCGGCGCGCGCGTCCTCGCCCTCCAGGACCCGCCGGGTGCAGGGGGCGCAGCCGACGGAGGCGTAGCCGTCCATCAGCAGCGGGTTGGTGAGTACGCCGTGTTCGGCGACGTACGCGTCCACGTCGTCCTGGGTCCAGCGGGCGATCGGGGAGATCTTGACCTTCCGGCGCTTCTCGTCCCAGCCGACGACCGGGGTGTTCGCCCGGGTCGGGGACTCGTCTCGGCGCAGCCCGGTCGCCCAGGCCCGGTAGCTCTTCAGGCCCTCCTCCAGCGGCTGCACCTTGCGGAGCTTGCAGCAGAGGTCGGGGTCGCGGTCGTGCAGCTTGGGCCCGTACTCGGCGTCCTGCTCGGCGACCGTCTGGCGCGGGGTGAGCGTGATGACGTTGACGTCCATCACGGCCTCGACCGCGTCCCGGGTGCCGATGGTCTCGGGGAAGTGGTAGCCGGTGTCGAGGAATACCACGTCCACGCCCTTGAGGACGCGGGAGGCCAGATGGGCGACCACAGCGTCCTCCATGGAGGAGGTCACGCAGAAGCCCTTGCCGAAGGTGTCCACCGCCCACTGGAGGATCTCCAGCGCGGAGGCGTCCTCCAGGTCGCGCCCGGCCTGTTCGGCGAGGGCCTTCAACTCCTCTTCCGTACGCTCTTCCTGAGCCGTCGTCATATCTGTTCCCCTCCGGAGTCGGCTCGCTGAACCCCCCGGGCAAGCAGCCCGAGGAACTTCAGCTGGAATGCGCGGTTGCATGCCGCGCATTCCCAGGCGCCGTGGCCCTGCTCGTTGGGACGCAGGTCCTCGTCGCCGCAGTAGGGGCAGTAGAAGGGGGCGGCCCGTTCGCTCACGACAGGGCCTCCTCAGAAGCTCGCGCAGCCCATGTGGCGAACCGCTCGCCGTCCTCGCGCTCCGCCTGGAACCGCTTGAGCACGCGCTCGACGTAGTCCGGCAGCTCCTCGGAGGTGACCTTCAGGCCACGCACCTTGCGACCGAACCCGGCCTCCAGACCGAGCGCGCCGCCCAGATGCACCTGGAAGCCCTCGACCTGCTCACCGTTGTCGTCGAGGACGAGCTGGCCCTTGAGACCGATGTCCGCGACCTGGATACGGGCGCAGGCGTTCGGGCAGCCGTTGATGTTGATGGTGATCGGCTCGTCGAAGTCCGGGATACGGCGCTCGAGTTCGTCGATCAGCGTGATGCCGCGCTGCTTGGTCTCGACGATGGCGAGCTTGCAGAACTCGATGCCGGTGCAGGCCATGGTGCCGCGCCGGAAGGGGGAGGGCTTCGTGGTCAGGTCCAGCGCCTCCAGGCCGTCGACCAGCGACTCGACCTGCGCCTCCTCGACATCGAGCACGATCATCTTCTGCTCGACCGTCGTACGGACCCGGCCCGAGCCGTGCGCCTCCGCCAGATCGGCGATCTTCGTCAGCGTGGTGCCGTCGACACGGCCGACGCGCGGGGCGAAACCGACGTAGAACCGGCCGTCCTGCTGCCGGTGCACACCGACGTGGTCCCGCCAGCGCTCCACGGGCTGGGCGGGCGCGGGGCCGTCGGTCAGCTTGCGCCCCAGGTACTCGTCCTCCAGCACCTGGCGGAACTTCTCCGCCCCCCAGTCGGCGACCAGGAACTTCAGGCGGGCGCGGGTGCGCAGCCGCCGGTAGCCGTAGTCGCGGAAGATGGAGATGACGCCCTCGTAGACGTCCGGGACCTCGTCCAGCGGGACCCAGGCGCCGAGCCGGACACCGATCTTCGGGTTGGTGGACAGGCCGCCGCCGACCCACAGGTCGAAGCCGGGGCCGTGCTCGGGGTGGTTGACGCCGACGAAGGCGATGTCGTTGATCTCGTGCGCCACATCGAGCAGCGGCGAGCCGGAGATCGCGGACTTGAACTTGCGGGGCAGGTTGGAGAACGCCTTGTTGCCGACGATCCGGCGGTGGATCTCCTCGACGGCCGGGGTGCCGTCGATGACCTCGTCCTCGGCGATGCCGGCGACGGGGGAGCCGAGGATCACACGGGGCGTGTCGCCGCAGGCCTCGGTGGTGGACAGACCGACCGCCTCGAGCCGGTCCCAGATCTCGGGCACGTCCTCGATCCGGATCCAGTGGTACTGGACGTTCTGCCGGTCCGTGATGTCCGCGGTGCCGCGCGCGAACTCCTGGGAGATCTCGCCGATGACGCGCAGCTGCTGCGTGGTCAGCCGGCCGCCGTCGATGCGGACGCGCAGCATGAAGTGCTCGTCGTCCAGCTCCTCCGGCTCCAGGATCGCGGTCTTGCCGCCATCGATCCCGGGCTTGCGCTGGGTGTACAGGCCCCACCAACGCATACGGCCGCGCAGGTCGTTGGGGTCGATCGAGTCGAAGCCCCGCTTGGAGTAGATCGTCTCAATGCGTGTCCGCACATTGAGACCGTCGTCGTCCTTCTTGAACTGTTCGTTGCCGTTGAGCGGGGTGAAGTGACCCGCGGCCCACTGACCCTCGCCACGGTGACGGCTCACCTTGCGGCGGGGAGTCGCGGCGGCAGGGTTCTGCGGGGTGGCGGCCATGGTGGATACGTCCTTCGGGACAGGCGGGAAGCGGCTCTGACCTGCGTGTACGGGCGCGTGGGCATACGTGCGCGTCACTGCGCAGGCGAGAGAGAGGTCGGGAATGTCGGCGGTGCTGTGGGCTCGTCAGCTCGCCGGACAGATGGCGCTGGACATGCGGCCGAGGTCGACGTGCCGCCGACTCACCAAGGCAATTCCAGTTCCAGACATGACGGAAGCGTGTCACGGCGATCTGGACACAGTCCAGCTTCGTCCATCATGTGGACACCCTTGTCCCGAGATGCGAGACGGGAGTGTCTTCGGTCACATGCGCCGCACGTGGCCTTGTCCGCGCAGGTCAGGCAGGGTAGGCCCCGGGCCAGGGTCCTGGGGTGGCCATGTGCGGCTCCTCCTCGACCTTGGTGTCGAACAGCCGGAATCCCCGGCGCAGGTAGTTGTCCATCGCGTGCTCGCCGTCCTTGCTGCAGGTGTGCAGCCACACCCGCTTCGTCTGCGCCAGCCCCGGCCAGCGGTCCGCGAGGTCCCAGGCGCGTGCGGCGCCGTACGAGAGCAGGTGTCCGCCGATCCGTCGTCCGCGGAAGGCCGGGATCAGCCCGAAGTAGGCGACCTCCACCACGCCGTCGTCCTGCGGCTCCAGTTCCACGTACCCCGCGGGCGTGCCCCGGTCGTGGGCCACCCATGTCTCCACGCCCGGTCGGTCCAGGTGTTCCCGCCACTGCGCGTACGTCCAGCCCAGCCGGTCGATCCAGAGGATGTCCCCGCCCACGGAGGCGTACAGAAAGCGGCTGAACTCCGGCGAGGGGAGCTCGGAGCGGACAATCCGGACATCTCCCTCGGGTGCGGCGGCAGGAAGGAGATCGGTCGGGGCGGTCTGTTCCAGGGACCAGGTGGTCACGGGGATGTGGCTCATGACGGCCAGGGAATCATCTACTCCGCTGATCTGTCGATCGAGGCCAGCGGCAGCGCGAACAGCACCCGTCCCGACTGGGCCCACACCTCGCCGGTCTCCTGCCAGTACGACAGGGACTCCGTCTGGCCGCTCCAGCAGCTGTGCGACTTCCCGGAGCCGCACTCCGGGGCCTGCGACCCCTCCGTGTCCTGTCGCCACAACGTCCCGTTGACGTCCTGCCCCTCGGCGGCAAGGCTGACGTACCACCGTGATCCGTACGACAGCACGCCCCGGATGCCGTCCGCCCGCGTCTCGTACGCCTCGGCGGCCTTCACGGTCCCGGTCGAGTCGGTGGCGAGGAGGCCGGAGCGGCCGGGGGCGGTGCTGAAGGAGTAGCGCCACAGGCGGGCCGTCCGGTCGCCGTCCTCCAGGGTCCACTCGCTCGCGGCGAGGCTGTCGGGTGCCGTGCCGCGGTCGAGGGAGATGCTGCCGGGGTGCGGGGCGCCCTCGCCGCCGGTCAGCCGGTAGGAGCCGACGGCGGGCAGGACGTACCGGTAGCCGTGCGCCGACCAGCCGCCACGCACCCGGCCGACCGCCTCGCCGGTCACGGTGGCCCGCTGCACACGGTTCATGTCGTAGACGTACAGCGCGGCGCTGTCCCCTTCGTCGGCGGTGACCAGCAGTTTGTCCTCGTACCAGACCATTCCGGAGAGGTGCGAGGTCAGTCCCCGGTAGTCGCGTCCGCCGTCGACCGGGACGACGAGGAGCACCCAGGAGTAGGTGGGACGGTTCGGGTCGTTCGCGTCGACGAAGGCGACCCGGGCGAGGTCGCGGTCGGCCGGGTCGCCGCCACTGCGGCTCCAGCCGGAGAGGATCACGCGGTTCCGGCCCCAGCGCCCGTCGTCGTCCGCGTCACCGGAGGTGGTGACCGCGCCGGGCCGCCAGCCCCGGGTGTCGGCGGCGTCCCAGCAGTAGGCGCTGGTGGCCACAGGGGTGGCCGGCAGCGCCCGGCGCTCGCCGGCCGTGCACTGGATCGCGTCACGCAGTTCGTGGTCGGCGCCGTCGAGGACGGCCGAGACGCCGACGGGCCGGCCCATCCCGGCGGCGAGCCGGTCGAGGGAGGACTTCGGCACCAGGTCCTCCGTGAGCCGCAGTCGCGCGGTCTCGTCCGGCGACGTGAGCGGCTTCAGGGCTCCGGGGCTGTCGGGGACCGTGGCCTGGGAGGCGCTGATCATGGTGGCGGCGGCGGTGAGCGCGACGGCGGTTCCGGCCAGGAAGGCGCGCAGCGCTCTGCCCCGTCTGCGTCGGCGATGTCGGCCACGTTGCTTCATTGATCCTCCCGAGCGGGCCAACTGCGCCTGATGATCCGTACGTTGACCGAGGAGCAGGTGGGGTGGCCCGTAGAGGGGATGCTACGGCAGGAAGTGGCCGTCTCGTACGAAGAACCTCGCAAATATGCGGAAGATGCCACCGCGTGAACCAATTACGGCATGCCGCTGGAACCCCGTCCCGCGGCCACCGCGGGCGCGGTCGAGTGCGGCAGCAGGTCGCGCGGGTCGTCCGGGAGGAGCACCTCGATCTCCGCGTCTTCGCAGAAACGATACGGCCGGTGTTCCAGGAAAGCACCGAGATACCGCCGGACCCGCGACATCTCGGCCCGCACCGTCACCGTACGGGCCGGATCGCCGAACATGTCCTCGGCCAGGCCCGAAGCGCTGCGGCCGGTGCGGTGCACCGCGAGGAGGTAGAGCAATTCGGCGTGCCGGGGGCTCAGTTCGTGGGACCAGTCGCCCGCCGGACCCGAGACCGTCACCGACCAGCGGCGCGGCCGGCTCAGGTCGAGGACGACACGGGTGACGCCGTGCGGCACTGGTTCGTCGGCGGCCCGCACCAGCCAGCCCCCGGCCAGCGGTTCCACCGTGCACAGCCCGAGCGCGGGCAGCCACCGGCGGCCCGGCGCGAGCGACTTGGGCAGCGCGAGCCGGTTCGTGTACGGCATGCCCGTCACCGCCGCGGTCCAGCCGTTGCGGTCCACCACCAGGGCCCGGCCGCCGAGCCGGGCGAGGGCCGGCGCCGCCACGGCACGCAGCTGCTCCAGCGAGGTCAGATGCAGCTCGCGCAGCCGGGCCTCGGCGAGCTTGGCCACCGAGTCGACCCAGGCGAGCGTCGCCGGATGCATCGTCTCCAGTGGGCCGCTGACGTCCACCACGCCGAGCAGCCGCCCGTCCCGCGGGTCGGTGAGCGGGGCGCCCGTGCAGGTCCAGGAGCCCTGCGACCGTGCGAAGTGCTCCGAGGCGAAGACCTGCACGGGACGGCGCACCACCGCCGTGGTGCCCACGCCGTTGGTGCCGACGACGTCCTCGCGCCAGTCGGCGCCCAGTTCAAAGCCGACCCCGTCGGCCTTGCGCAGCACGGCGGACGAGCCCTCACGCCACAGCACCCGGCCGTCCCCGTCGGTCACCACCATGATGTGGTGGGCGACGTCCGCGACCGACAGCAGCCCCTCCCGCAGCACCGGCATCATGTGCCGCAGCGGGGACTCCTCCCGGCGCTGCCGCACCTCGTCCGTACTGAGCAGCCCCGACCGGAAGTCGTGCTCGGGATCGACGCCGCCGCGCATCATCCGCCCCCAGGACTGCTGGATCACCGGGCGGGGGGCGACGCGGGCCCGCTGGCCGGCGAGCGTGGCGTCGCGCACCTCGCTGAGCACCCGCGCCGCCCGCGCCGCGTCCGCGGCGGCGAGTTGCGTCACGTTGATCGGCGGGTTCGCCACTGGACCTCCATGGAAGCGCGTACCGGCAATCGCTTGCCGCTACCATCCGGCCGACGGTTTCCAGCCCGGCCGTGCGTCACATCTTGCCGTCCGCCGGGGACCGGAGAACACAGTCCGGACACAGAGACCAGCAAGTTGCAACCCCTTGCAACCCTGGTGGAGATCCGAATGGTCATTGAAACTTGTCCTACGCCGTCCCGAGCGGCGTTTCTGGCCTCGCAGGGCCAACCTGGCGGGGGTGGTGCCGTGTCGGCGCAGCACCACCCCCGCAACCTGTTCCCGCAGGTCAGGACTGCGGACGCGCCCGCTCCACCACCGACTGCAGATCCAGGGTGTGCGGCAGCGTCCCGAAGGCCGCACCCCCGTCCCCGCCCAGGCGCGAGGCACAGAACGCATCGGCGACCGCCGGGGGCGCGTGGCGCACGAGGAGCGCCCCCTGGAGCACCAGTGCAAGCCGTTCCGCAAGCCGTCGGGCCCGCCCCTCGACGCCCTCCAGATCGGCCAGTTCCGTCAGCAGGTTCTTGATCGCCCCGTCCAGCCGGTGGTCGGCGCCCCGTGCCTCACCGATCTCCTGCAGACAGGCGTTGAGCGCGAGCGGCTCGCGTCGCAGGGCCCGCAGCACGTCCAGCGCCTGGACGTTGCCGGCCCCCTCCCAGATCGAGTTCAGCGGCGACTCGCGCACCAGCCGGGGCATCCCGGACTCCTCGACGTACCCGTTGCCGCCCAGGCACTCCGCAGCCTCCACCGCCACCGGCGCACAGCGCTTGGTCACCCAGTACTTGGCCGCCGGGACGGCGATCCGCAGGAACGCCGTCTCCTGCTCGCCCCCGTCGTCACAGGCAGCGGCGAGCCGCAGCGCGAGGGTGGTCGCCGCCTCCGACTCCAGCGCGAGATCGGCCAGAACATTGCGCATCAGCGGCTTGTCGAGAAGGCGCCCGCCGAACGCCTCGCGGTGGGCACAGTGGTGCACCGCCTGCACGACCGCCTGCCGCATCAGCCCCGCCGACCCCAGCACACAGTCCAGCCGGGTCGCCGCGACCATCCCGATGATGGTCCGCACGCCGCGCCCCTCCTCGCCGACCCGGCGCGCCCAGGTGCCGTCGAACTCGACCTCGCTGGAGGCGTTCGACCGGTTGCCCAGCTTGTCCTTCAGCCGCTGGATGAGGAACGTGTTGCGCGTCCCGTCCCCCAGCACACGCGGCACCAGGAAACAGGTCAGCCCGTCGGGCGCCTGGGCGAGCACGAGGAACCCGTCCGACATGGGCGCGGAGCAGAACCACTTGTGCCCGGTCAGCGCGTACGTCCCGTCCTCGGCGAGCGGGACGGCGACCGTCGTGTTGGCCCGCACGTCGCTGCCGCCCTGCTTCTCGGTCATGCCCATCCCGAAGAGCGCTCCCGCCTTCAGGTGGGCGGGCCGCAGCTCACGGTCGTAGATCGTGGACGTCAGCCTCGGCTCCCACTCGGCGGCCAGCGCCGGGTCGGTGCGCAGGGCGGGCACGGCGGCGTGGGTCATCGACAGCGGACAGCCGTTGCCGGCCTCGACCTGCGTCCAGACCAGGAACCCGGCCGCCCGCCGCACATGACCGCCGGGCCGGGCCCACGCCGCGGTCAGACCCGCCGCGACGCCCTTGCCCAGCAGCCGGTGCCAGGCCGGATGGAAGTCGACCTCGTCGACACGGTGGCCGTAGCGGTCGTACGTACGCAGCCTCGGTGGGTTCTCGTTGGCCTGCGCCCCCCACTCCTGCAGTTGCGCCGAACCGGCCGACCGCCCGAGCGCCGACAGCTCGGCGCGCGCCTCGTCGAGCAGTTCCGGCGCCAGGTGCCGTTCGACCGCCGCGACCAGGGCGCGGTCGGCGGTGAAGACGTCGTACCCGACGAGCGGCGGGGGCTGGTTGCTCACGGTGTGCGTGCTGCCTGCCATACAGCCGAACCTACCCCGGGGTAGGGCGGTCATGGCTGGCCCGACACAGCGGGCCTGTCCGGCGGATCAAGTAGCAGGGGAGCGGCGGCATCTGTTCAGCGCGGGTGAGCGGGGCGATGGGGGTGCCCCCGCGCGAGGTTGTTCGAGCGTGGGGGAGCGTCCGGCTGCAAGGCGGAGGAGGGCGTGCCACGCTCCGCGTCTGCGGCGTGAGCCGCCGGACAGGCCCTGGGCCGGGCGGCCCGGGGACAACCGTCCCACCAGGGATGAGTGCCGAGTCTCCCGGCGGATACCTTTAGGACGTGCAGCCAGTGAGTCAGTCACCCGAGTCACCCGAGAGCAATCCGGGCCGGCTCCACCGGGCGCGTGCCCTCTACCGGAACGTCTCCAAGCGCAGGACCGCCTGGCTGCTTCTGAAGGACACCGTCAATTCCTGCATCGAGTACCGCATCCTGGGCCTCGCGGCCGAGGCGGCCTTCTTCACCCTGCTGTCCGTGCCGCCGCTGCTGCTGAGCCTCATCGGCCTGCTCGGCTACGTCGACGACTGGACCGGCACCGACAGCATCAGCAGCCTGGAGGCCAACCTCCTGGAGGCCTCGCGGACGGTCCTGTCGGACAAGGGGGTCCGCCAGATCGCGCAGCCGATTCTGGACGACGTGATGAAGGGCGGCCGACCCGACGTCATCTCCATCGGCTTCCTCTTCGCCCTGTGGTCCGGGTCGCGCGCGGTGAACGTCTTCATCGACACCATCACCGTCATGTACGGCCTCGACGGCGTCCGGGGCATCGTCAAGACGCGACTGGTGGCGTTCCTGCTGTTCATCGGGGCGCTGCTGATCGGTTCGATCGCGCTGCCGCTGATGGTCGCGGGCCCGGACGCGGTGGTGCGGATCCTGCCGTGGTCGACGACGGTCGTCCAGGTCCTGTACTGGCCCGTGGTGATCGTCCTGTCCATCGCCTTCCTCACCACGCTCTACCACGTCTCCGTCCCCGTCCGTTCCCCCTGGATCGAGGACGTGCCCGGAGCCCTCGTCGCCCTCGGCATGTGGGTGCTCGGCAGCTTCCTCCTCCGCATCTACCTGACGAACACCATCGAGGGTGCGACGATCTACGGCTCGCTGGCCGCCGCCGTCGCCGTACTGCTGTGGATCGGTGTGTCCGCGTTCGCCGTCCTGGTCGGCGCGGCGGTGAACGCGGCGATCGACCGCGTCTGGCCGGCCGCCGCGACGGCCGCGGCGCGCGAGGCCAACGAACGGCTCCGCGAGGAGGAGGCCGCGGAGTACGTCGCCCGCATGGCCGCGATCCGCTCCCACGACGACCCCGACGACCCCGACATGCCCTCCGAGTTCCCCGAACGCTGGTCCCGCTTCCTTCCACCGGAGGACGTGACGGGCCGGTTCCGGACCCATGCGAAGAGTTCACCGAAGGGGGGCGGGGAGGAGGAGCCGCCCGAGCAGTGAGGGCGCGTCACGCCTTCCAGACCCCTGCGGCCGCGGCCTCCCTCGCGAACTCCCGGAAGTCCCGTGGCTCACGCCCCAGCACCTCCTGCACCCCGTCCGAGAGGTACGCGTTGCGCCCGTCCAGCAGCGACTCGAACAGCTCGACCAGGAACTCGACCTCCTCGGCCGGCACCCCGAACCCGGCCAGGTTCTCCCCGTGCTGAACCGCCGACACCGGCGTGTACATCAGCTCACGCCCCGCCGCCTCACCGATCTCCGCCACCGCTTCCCCCCAGGTCAGCAGCCGCGGCCCCGACACGGCCAGCGACTGCCCCACATACCGGTCGCCTGCGGTCAGCGCGGCCACCACGACCTCCGCGACGTCCCGCAGGTCGACGAACGGCTCGCGCGCGTCCCCGCCCGGGAACACCAACTCCCCGCTCTGCCGCAGCCCCTCCACCAGCGGCCCCTCGCTGAAGTTCTGCGCGAACCACGCGGCCCGTACGACCGTCCAGTCCGCCCCCGACTCCCGCAGCGCCTCCTCCGTCGGCCGCGCCCGCTCCTCGCCCCGCGACGACAGCAGCACCAGCCGCCGTACGCCCAGCGAGACCGCCTCATGGGCGAGCAGCCCCACCCCGCGGGCCGCGTCCGGTGCGCCGACGTCCGACGGGTACACCAGGTACGCCGCGTCGGCGCCCCGCAGGGTCTGCGCCCACGTCGACCGGTCCCGCCAGTCGAAGCCCTGCGCCCGCGTGGCCGCCCGCACGCTCAGCCCCGCGGCCTCGGCGGCCTGCGCCACCCGGCTCCCCGTACGACCGGACGCGCCGGTCACCACCACCGTCATGTTCTGCGCGTTCTTCGTCATGCTCCAAGTGAACTCCCGCACACCTCGGGCGCCCATCACTGAACGGCTCATTCCCGTGAACCGGACATCGGGCGCCCCCCGGCGTAACGTGGCGTACGTGTACGCGGAACGCCCGTCCCGTCTCCCCGGCGCCGTCGTATGGACGAACACCCCGTCCGCCCCGGGCGCCGGCCCCGTCCTCCCCGACGGGTGCATGGACCTCCTGTGGAACGAGGGACGCCTGCTGATCGCCGGCCCGGACACGCGCGCATACGACACCGGGGGCCCGCCGACCCACTGGGCGGGCGTCCGCTTCTCTCCCGGCACCGCGCCTGCCCTCCTCCGCGTACCGGCCCAGGACCTGCGCGACCAGCGGGCGGAACTGACCGACCTGTGGCCGGCCGCGGAGGTACGCCGCCTGCGCGCCCGGGTCGAGGCGGCGGGCCACCCCGCGACGGGACTCGAGGAGGCCGCGCTGCACCTGGCGGCCCGCACCGCCCCGCCCGACCCCCTGCTGCGGCGCCTTGTCACGGCCCTCGAGGCGGGCCGCCCGGTCGCCGCGATCGCTGACGAACTCGGTGTCGGCGCACGCCAGTTGCACCGCCGCTCACTGACCGCCTTCGGCTACGGCCCCAAGACGCTGGCGCGCATCCTGCGGATGCAGCGTGCCCTCGCCCTGGCCAGGGACGGCGTCCCCCTCGCGGACACGGCGATTCGCGCCGGCTACGCGGACCAGGCCCATCTGTCCCGGGACGTACGGGAGTTGACGGGCACAACACCGGGGCAACTACTGCGCTAGCGGCGCGAACAGGTCGACCCCGTTGCCGTCCGGGTCGTGCAGGACGGCGTACCGCTGCCCCCAGAAGGCGTCCCAGGGCTTGAGCTCACCGTGGTACCCGGCGCCCACCAGCTCCTCGTACACCGCGTCGACCTCGCCGGGCCCGTCGCAGCGCAGCGCAAGCGCGGCCCGCCCGCTTCCGGACGGCGCCCGCCACCCCGCGTGGAACGAACGGACCGTGTCCTCTGTGTCCAGCAACAGCCGGATCCCACCCGGCAGTTCGGCCTCGACGTGCGGCTCCTGCTCGGCCCCCTCGGGAAGGGCGAACCCGAGCCGACGGTAGAAGGCGACGGAGGCGGCCATGTCGGAGACGACCAGGCCGATGGCATCGAATCGTGGAGTCATACGACCACCGTAGGCAGCCCTGGGACGACCGGTCTTGAAGGAATCGGACACTCCTGGTCGACTCACTCGAAGGTCACGGACCCCCGGGGCGTGTCCAACGTGAAGGTGAACCCCACCGGCCCCTCGGTCAGGGCCAGTTCCGCGTCGACGGCGGACAGCAGTGGGCGGATCTCGTCCGGGTCGGGGGTGCTCGCGGACAGCTCCAGCAGGGGAGTGACGGGCAGTCCCGACGCGGTCGGATGGACCGAGGAACCCCAGTCGATCAGGAAGGGCACCAGCCCGGAGGGATGCGCGGTGTCGCCGTCGGTCAGGCGCCATTCAAGTAGGGTGCCGTCGGGCCGGCGGCGCTTCATCGGGCGTACGTCGCCCGGATCGTAGCCCCGGGCCCGCGCCGCCGCGATCGCCGCGTCCAGGTCCGGCGGGCTGATCGCCCAGGTCACCGTCCGGGCCGAGGCCACTGCGTCGACGTCGAACGGGCGCGGGCCGGACGGTTCGGCCTGCTCCGGATCCGGGCCGATGATCTCCAGATAGCCCGTGCCGCCAAGGCCGACCAGGTAGTTGCGCGTACCGAGCCCGACATGCACGCCACCGGGCGCCGGCGCCACGCCGGTGCGCCGGGTGAACTCGGCGACCGTCGCCGCCAGATCGGGGGTCGCGAGAACGAGGTGGTCGAGGAGTGCCGGAATCGTGTTCATCGCGGCCGAGGCTACGCGCACACTGCCCGGAAGGACCCCGAAAAGACGCGGCCCTCCTCAGCCGCCGGATCAGCCCGGCCGTCGACCGTGGCAAGGAGGGCGACGCGCGCGTCGACGCGACGATCGACGCCAACATACGGCTGCTCCGGTCGCGGCTCGCTGCGGAGCCCGATCTCGCCGCCAAGGTGGACTCGGGCGCGCTGGCCATCGTCGGCGCCCGCTACGAACTGACCACCCAGCGGGTGCACCGCATCAGCTGAACCTCGCAGCCGCAGAAGGCGCCGCGGCGGACAGCCACCGCGGCCGCCTCAGAGGCAGGGCAACAGCATTCTGCCCGGGTGGGGAATCCCCCCGGACCGAGCCACCACTACGGAGCCCGGATTCCATCCGACGCGGGCAGGGCTCATTGGTCGGCGATGAAACCGTGCAGGCAGTCCGAGGGTCTGCCCTTGAGGGGGCCAAACGGTGCACTGTGCTGTCACCGCGGATCGGCAGAAGTGGGGGAACGGTGAACCTGAACGTTGTGACGTTGCTGGTTTCGGTGATCGCGTTGGTCACCTCGGCCTGGTTGGCGTGGAGTCAGCTCACGTCATCCCGGAAGTCGACCGTGCTGGCGATGATCCTGGAGGGGTTCAGGGACACGCGGGGCGACGACTACCTCGAAGCAGTCGAGTACGTTCTGTACCGGCTGACAGTCGAACATCCACAGCCCATCGCATATCAGCAGCTCCCAGAGGAGAGCAGGCGGTACATCCAACGTGTCGGTCTCTTCTACAACGACCTCGGCAAGCTGGTCGTGCACGGTCTTGTCGATGAATCCCTGATCATCGGCGCCTACGGCGGGAGCCTGCTGCGGGCTTGGAACCTGCTCGCTCCCTATGTCTATCTGGAGCGCGAAGAGCACCAGCGGAATCCCATGCGCTACTTCGAGGACCTGGCTTGGCGGGTTTCTTCCCGGCACCCGGAGGCCGTCTACCGGGAGTTGGGACTGCACATGCTCCCGCCGGCGAACGTGCGTTGAGCGTGGCGTTGGCGGGCCCACTTTCGTGGGCGCTTTGGAGTTCCGGAACGGACAGACAGTGGTGGAGCTGACGAAGCCCTGGCCAATGGGCACGCGAAACAGCGGGCACTGGTCGTCTTGGACCTGGCGACCGGCCATCCTGCTGCTGGGAGAGCCAGCCATCATGCCATGGTCGGCGGCGGCCGTGCTCAGGAAACGGCCGGCGGCGCCGTGCTCGCCCGCTCCACCAGCCGAGTCGACAGCTCCGTACGCGTCCCTTCGGGGCGCTCCCCGTCCATCATCCGCACCAGGATCCGCAGGGCCGTCGCCGCCATCTCCCCCAGCGGCTGGCGCACGGTGGTCAGGGCGGGGGAGGCCCAGCGGGCCTCCGGCAGGTCGTCGAAGCCTATGACGCTGATGTCGTCCGGGACCCGCAACCCCCGCTCGGCCAGGGCCTCGTAGACGCCGAGAGCCATCCGGTCCGAGCAGACGAAGACGGCCGTCGGCGGCTCGGGCAGGTCGAGGAGTTCGCCCATGCGGCGCCGGGCGACCGCCTCGTCGAACCCGCCGTGGCGGACGTACTCGGGGCGGTGGAGGAGTCCGGCCGAGGCGAGTGCCGAGCGGTAGCCGGCGACCCGTGCGTTGCTGCACATCTTGCGCCGATGGCCGGCGACGACGGCGATGCGTTTGTGTCCGAGGGACAGCAGGTGCTCGGTCGCGGTGACCCCGCCCTGCCAGTTCGCCGCGCCCACCGACACCACGCCGGGCGGTGGTTCGAGGACCGGGTCGATCATGACGAAGGGGATGCGGTGCTGGTCCAGCCAGGAGTACTGGGACTCGGTCAGCTCGGCCAGGTTGAACAGCACACCGGAGGAGCCGCGGACGGTGAGCTTGTCCAGCCAGCCGCGCTGCGGGCGGCTGCCCCGGGTGCGGGACAGGGCGGCCGAGACGACCACGTCCAGGCCGGCGTCGTGCGCCGCCTCCTCCACGCCGTGCAGCACCGCGCCGGACCAGGAGCTGTCCAGGGAGTGCACGACGAGGTCCACCAGCCGGGGCGGCTTCGCCGCGTCGAACCTGGGTCTGCGGACGTAGCCGAGCCGGTCCAGCGCCTCCGTGACCCGGCGGCGCGTCTCGGGCGCCACGTCCTCGCGGCCGTTGACCACCTTGGACGCCGTCGGCACGGACACCCCGGCCTCGCGGGCCACGACCGCCAGCGTCGGTCCGGCCGTCACGCTCGCACTCCCCGTACGGACCATCGGGAACCACCTCTCCGGCCCGCCCGAGGGCCAGCGAAAGCTCGACCAGCGCCGCATCGGGGCCGGTGGCGGGACCCACCGACCTCTAGAAAGCGCTTGCTATCCTAGGCGTGCCCCAACCCGTCGTGAAGACACCGGACTCCACAGGATCTTGGGGCGTGCATCACGGGATCCGGGCGGGCACGTCACTCGGACGGCGTGCACGTCAGCCGGAAGTCACGGAAGTCGGCCGTGAAGGACGCGTCGACGAGATCCCGGGCGTGGATGCCGGCCATCGCACCGGTGAAGCGCAGCCGGGAGCCGTGGTCGTCGGACAGCCGGCTGAAGTCGAGAGGCGGGCCGACGGGCGTTCGGGCCCCGTCCCGCACGTACCAGAACCGCGCCTCGGCACCGTCGGTCGTCACCCCCAGCGTGACCGGCACACCCGGATCGACCTCCACGACCGCGACCTGCCGCGCACCCTCCTCGTCCCGCTCCACCAGGCTGAGGACCGTACGTCCTTGCCCCCGCCACTGCTGCCCCCGCTGCCCCTCGCCCTCCGGCTCGGCCCAGGTCAGGTCGACGCCGAGGTACCCCCCGGCGTCGTACCGGAGCACCAGACCGGCGGCCTGGGTGAAGGTGAACGGCCGTGCCTCGACGGTGACTTCGACCTCCGCGCGATGCTCGGTGATGCGCTGCGCGAGCAGACTGTGCTCCCAGCGCGACTCGGGTCCGTGCCTGCCGCGCAGCCGGATCCAGCCGGGGCGGCTCGTCGTGTCGGCCCAGGACGGGTCGGCGTATCCGCGCAGGGTGCTCCAGGGCCAGCCCAACGGCCCCTCGTCGGCGGCCGGTCGAGCGGACCGGGCCGGCGTGGCCACGTCGACCTCGACCGCCGGGTGATGGCCGCCTTGGCGCAGCCTGGGCCAGCCGTCCGCGTCCCACGTCACCGCCTGCACGGCCGTCTCCCGGCCGAGGGTGCAGCGCGGTCCGTGCGGGGTGTGCAGCGGACGGGCCGTCAGATGGCTGAGCACCCACTGCCCCTGCGGGGTTTCGACCAGCTCTCCGTGTCCGGCCTTCTGCAGCGGTACGGAGGGGTCGTCACGGGTGGTCAGCAGGGGACGGTCGTCGAGCTCGTACGGGCCGGTGAGCTTCCGGCTGCGCGCGACCCGGACCCCGTGCTCGAAGCCGGTGCCGCCCTCCGCGAGCACGAGGACGTACCAGCCGTCGCGGTACAGCAACTTCGGTCCCTCGATGAGCCGTTCGTGCTGCAGCAGCAGATGCGTGCCGCCGACCGGGGCGAGTGTCTCGCGGTCCAGTTCGGTCAGCACGATCCCGGCGAAGCGCCGCCCGCCGGGACGGTGGTCGTTCTGCAGGTTGGCGAGCCACAGCCGGCCCTCGTGGTGGAAGAGGGCGGGGTCGAAGCCGTGGCTCGCGACGCGGCGCGGGGGCGTCCACTTGCCGGCCACGTCGGTGGCCGTGGAGATGTACGTGTCCAGGTCGAAGTACGGCGTGCCGACCGACCGTACGACCGCGTAGACCACCCAGAAGCGCTCCCCGTCCCAGCTCAGCGACGGCGCCCAGATGCCGCCCGAGTCCGGCACCCCGGCCAGCGAGTCGCCGGGGACCGCGCCGCGCACATGACCCGCGTACTCCCAGTGGGCCAGGTCCCGCGAACGGTGCACCGGGATCGTCGGGAACCACTCGAAGGAACTGGTCGCCACGTAGTACCAGTCACCCGCCCGGACCAGGGAGGGGTCCGGGGCGAAGCCGCGGACGACGGGGTTGCGCAGCACGGTCACTTGAGCGCTCCCAGCGTGACGCCCGTCCGCCAGTAGCGACGCATCGCCACCATCATGATCGCCATCGGGATGATGGACAGCAGCGCGCCGGTGAGCACCAGGCTGGTCACGTCGACACCGGACTCCATCTTCTTGCCGGTCCAGTTGTAGAGCCCCAGGTTGAGGGTCCAGTTCTCCTCGCCGCGCAGCACGGTCAGCGGGAGGAAGAACGCGTTCCAGGTGTTGACGAAGGCGAGCAGGAACACCGTGGCGCCGCCCGTGGTCATCATCCGCAGCACGATGCTGAAGAAGATGCGCAGCTCTCCGGCGCCGTCGATGCGGGCCGCCTCCAGCAGCTCGAACGGGATCGTGGACTCGGTGTAGACCTTGGCCAGATACACGCTGAACGGGTTGATCAGGCAGGGGATGAGCATTGCCCAGGGCGTGTCCACCAGGCCGATCCTCGAGAACAGCAGGTACAGCGGCAGGGTCAGCAGGGCGAGCGGGATCAGGAACGAGCCCACGACACACGCGAACACCACGCCCCGCCCGGGGAAGTCGAAGCGGGCCAGGCCGTACCCGGTGGCGAGGGCGACGAGGGTGCCGCCGAGGGAGCCGACTCCCGCGTACAGGAAGGAGTTGGCGGTCCAGCGCAGGAAGATGCCGCCGTCGTACGTGAACACCTGGTGCAGGTTGTCCCACAGGTGCCAGCCGGAGAACCACATGCCGTTCGACTGGTACAACGCGACGCGGTCCTTGGTGGACGCCACGATCAGCCACCACACCGGGAACAGGCTGTAGACGCCGGCCAGCGTCAGCCCGATGAGCAGGAAACGCTGGCCGCCGCGCGAGCGCGTGGCCGGATCCGGACGGGTGCGCCGGCGGACCACCGGAGTCGCGGACTTCCCGGCCCGGTTCTCGGTGAGTGTCATCAGTCGACCTCCTTCGACGTCAGCCGGTAGAAGAGGAAGGAGGCGACGCCGAGGATGAGGGCGAGCAGCACCGACAGGGTCGCGGCGTAGTGGTAGTTGTTGGCGCTGAACGCCTGGCTGTAAATGATCATGATCGGCGTGAAGCTGTCGGTCACCGTCTGCGGGGTGACGTTCCGGAACAGCGCGGGCTCATTGAAGATCTGCAGCATCTGGATGATGGACAACAGACCGGTCAGCACCAGGGCCGCGCGGACGTACGGGATCTTGATGCTCAGGGCGATCCGCAGCTCGGAGGCACCGTCCAGCCGCGCCGCCTCGAACAGTTCGCGGGGCACACCCTGCAACGCGGCGTAGATGATCACCATGTTGTAGCCGATGCCGTGCCAGGTGAGCAGATTGCCGATGGAGGGCCAGACCATCGAGGGCGCGAAGAAGTCCCAGTGAAACCCGAAGAACTCGCCCAGGGGCGTCAGCGGTCCCACGAGCGGGCTGTACAGGTTGACCCACACGATGGCGGCGACAACCCCCGGAATCATGTAAGGGACGAGCAGCATGATCCGGAACCGGCCGGCCGCCCGTGCGGTGACCGCGTCCAGGAGCAGAGCGAGCACCAGGCTGATGCCGAGCATCACCGGGATCTGGACGCAGGCGAACAGGAACACCCGCAGGACGGAGCCGAGGAACGCCGAGTCGGTCAGGCCGCGCTGGTAGTTGTCGAGGCCGGCGAACTTCTCCGTGGCGCCGCCGCCAAGGCCCAGTCCGGACTGCTGCTCGACGAACAGCGACTGGTAGACGGCGTAGCCGATCGGCAGCACGTAGAGGAACAGGAAGCCAAGCTGGAAGGGCACCGTGAACGCGGCACCCTTCCAGCGCTGGGAGCGGATCATCTGCAGTGCCTCAGCCCTTGACGCTGATGCCGCGGGACTTCAGGTCGTTGACCGTCCACACCTGCATGTGGGCCAGCAGGTCGGTGACCTTCTCCTGCTTGTTGACGACCTTGCCCCAGCCGCTCTGCAGCTCCGTGAACATCGCGGTCCAGTTCGGACCGAAGGTCCAGTCGGTGGTGACGGTGCCGAGGCTGTCCGTCACGATCTTCTTGGCCGGCTCGTAGTTCGTGCCGAGCAGCTTCTGGGAGATCGCCTGGTCGACGTAGGCGCTGCTGTCGGCCAGCCCGGGCATCACACCGCTGCCGGTCTCCGGGCTCGCCATGGTCTTGACCGCGCCCGGGTCGGTGGACATCCACAGCGCGGCCTCGGCGGCCTGCTTCTGGGACTTGCACTGCTTGGACACCAGCGTCAGGTTGCCGCTCTGGTTGGTGCCCGCCGGCGTCTTGGCCGCCTCGCCCTTGAACGTCGGCCACGGCGACAGGGCCCACTGTCCGAAGGACTTGGTGAAGTTGTTCACCATGCCGGACATCTGCCAGGTGGAGATCTGGCGGGTCGCGGTGCCGCCGTTGTCGTAGTTGCGCTGCACGGCCGCGTAGTCCGCGAAGGACAGCTTGGAGTTGAGGTCGTTGTCGATGATGTCCTGGATCACCTTCGCGGCCTTGAGGGTGCCCTCGTCCTGGAAGTTCACCTTCCAGGAGTTGCCGTCGATGGAGTACCAGTGGGCGCCCGCCTGCATGGCGAGCACCTCCAGGGTGCTCGGGTCCTCACCGGCGTAGTTGGTGATCTTGACCTTGTGCTTCTTCAGCACCTTGCCGGCGGCGATGAAGTCGTCCCAGGTCGCGGGCGGCTGCAGACCGTACTTCGAGAAGATGTCGGTGCGGTAGATGGTGAAGGCCGGCGCCGAGGCGGTGGGCACGCCGTAGACCTTGCCCTGCACGGTGCCGCTGGCCCAGGAACCGGCGTTGAACTTGTCCTTGCTGGACCCGACGTACTCGGTGATGTCGGCGAGGGCGTCCTGCGAGACCCAGCTGGTGACGTACTCGGCGGTGTTCTGCAGCAGGCAGGGGGCGTTGCCCGCCTTGACCGCGTTGGCCAGCTGCTTCTGCATGGTCAGCTGATCGGTGATCTTCGTGTACTTGAGCTTGACGTCCTTGTGGCTGGCGTTGAACGCGTCGACGACCGCCGGCTGGCCGTTGGCCCAGCCCCAGAAGTCGAGGGTGACCGGACCGGAGGACTTCGAGGACGAGTCGTCGTCCCCGGATCCGCCGCAAGCGGTGAGCAGACCTGTCAGCGCGAGTCCCGCAACGGCGGCGCGGGCGAACCTTCTCCGGGGGTTGGTGGAGTTCATCTGACCGTGATCCTTCGGGAAGTAGGCGTCTCAGAAACGAGGTACGGCGGCTCGGTACTGGCCAGGGAACGGCGGCCGGAGGACATCGGCTCGCGGTTGCGGGGGGTCGGCCAAAGCAGAAGCTGTAGTAACCGGTTGCTGGGACCGTAGGACGGCGCCTCTGCTCATAGCAAGAGGGCGGCGGAAATTTGTTACGGCCACTTGTCCGCGGGGTGAGGCTCCGCGGGGCAACGCGTGCTGACGGGATACGAGGCATATATGCAGGTCAGACCCATCTCGGAAGGCTTTTCCGCCCGCTGGTAGACACTGCGCGCGAGCTCAGCAAGACGGCTAAAAACCTCGAGAAAACGGTTTCGTAACCTGATCATCACGCCGTAACCTGATCATCGCTCACCTGCTACCCGCGTTGAAACCGGCGGACGTACCGAGTCCCGTACGACGACATGGGTGCCCAGCACCAGATGCTCCCCGTCGCCGCCCTTGCGGCCGCCCGCGCCGGTCTCGCGCCGGTCGGCGACAGCACGCAGCGCGACACGGCCCATCTCCTCGTACGGCACGTGCACGGTGGTCAGCTGCGGGGTGAGCTGGGAGGCCAGCGGGATGTCGTCGTAGCCCACGATCGACACGTCTTCCGGAACCCGCAGGCCCGCCGCGCGCAGCGCCTGCATGGCGCCTGCGGCGACCACGTCGGTCCCGGCGAGCACGGCGGTGAAGTCCGGCGTTTCGTGCAGGGCCTCCTCCACCGCCGCGTACCCGTGCTCGTCGCCGTAGGGACCATGCCGCACCAGGCCCGGGTCGAACGGCACCCCGTACGCCTCGAAAGCCCGCCGGGCGCCCCTCAACCTGCCTTGAGCCGTGGTGAGTCCGGCCGGGCCGGGCAGGATCAGGACGCGCCGGTGACCGGCCGACAGCAGGTGGCTGGCCATGGCGTACGCCCCGGACTCGTTGTCGTAGTCGACCGTCGTCGCCGGTACGTCGCCCTCCAGCGGCGGCCTCCCGACCAGCACCAGGTGCGAGCCGGCCGCGTCCAGGGAGCGGGCGAAGCGGGCCATGCGCAGCTGGTACTCCTCGTAGTCGTACGCGCCGCCGAGCAGGACCACGGCGGCCACGCCCTGCTGGCGCATGAGGTTCACCAGGGCGAGCTCGCGCTCCGGGTCGTCGCCGGTGGTGCCGACGAGCGACAGCCAGCCGCGCAACGTGGCCGCGCCCTCGACGCCCTTGGCCACGTGGGCGAAGGCGGCGCCGGTGATGTTGTTGATGAGGATCGCGACCGTCGGGGTGCCGCCGCCGGCCAGGGAGCGGGCGTGGGCGTTCGTGACGTAGTCCAGGTCCCGGACGACCTTCATCACCCGGCGCCGCAACTCCTCCGAGACCGGATAGTTGCCCGACAGTACGCGCGACACGCTCGCCACGGAGACGCCCGCGCGTTCCGCGACGTCACGGATCGTCGCCCGTCCGGCGTCCGCGGGCGCTTTGCGCTGACTCACCGTGCTGGCTCCTTCGCCGTCATGACCCGCTCACCGGGGAGGCCGGAAGTACCGGTCCCCTCGTCGGTGCGGAAACCGTATCCCATCATTCCTCCAGGTGGGGGAGCCTGTGGACGCAGCGTTGTGAGTGGATGGGGGAGCCTGTGGGTGTGGGCTGCGTCTGAGGTCGTGGAGCTCGCGGACGTCGCTCGCGGAGCTTGTGGATGGCGCGTGCGTTCGGAGTGGTGGAGCTTGTGGACGTCGCCTGTGTGTTGAGGTCGGTGAGCCCGTGGACGTCGCGTGTGTCCGGGGTGGTGGAGCTTGTGGATCCCCGGTTTTCGGGCCCCGCTTCTCGGGGCCTGGGTGAGCCCATGGACGGCAAACGGCAAGGGCCGTCCCAGGCCCACTGTCCCCACGCGCCGGCCGCGAGGGAGCCGAAGGGGCGCGCCGGTGTCGAGAGCCCGAGCGCGCGGAGGCCCGAAGGGCTGAGCACGGTCGGGCTCTCGACGCCGGCTGAGAGCGCCCCGTAGGCGACCGAGCCATCATTACGCAACCCGCGCCATGTCCGAGTGCCGTACCTCGTGGTCGAGTGGCAGGCCCACCGCCAGGCGTTCCAGTTCCTCCACCACGATGCGGCCCAGGCGTTCCAGTTCGTTGCCGAGGGAGCCCGCGATGTGCGGGGTGAGGAAGACGTTGGGGAGCGTGTAGAGCGGGGAGTCGGCGGGCAGTGGCTCGGGTTCGGTGACGTCCAGGACTGCGTGCAGCCGGCCGGAGACCAGTTCCTCGGTGAGCGCGGCGTGGTCGACGAGGGCGCCGCGGGAGGTGTTGATCAGGACGCCGCCGTCCGGGATGAGGGCGAGCCGTGGGCGGTCGAGCATGTGGTGGGTCTCGGGGATGTCGGGGGCGTGCAGGCTCACGATGTCGCTGCGGCGCAGCAGGTCCTCCAGCGGGAGGAGTTCGGCGCCGAGCGCGGCGGCGTCGGCGGCGTCCACGTAGGGGTCGTAGAGCAGGATCTCGAGGTCGTACGGGCGCAGCAGTTCGAGGAGCCGGCGGCCGACGCGCGAGGCGCCGATGACGCCGACGCGTCTGCCGAGGTTGCCGATGGGCGCGGTCTCGGCGGGGGAGGGCTGGGCGTGTGTGGCGCGGAAGCGCTCGCGGTGGGTGAACGCGTCCTTCCCGGCCAGCAGGATCATCGCGAGGGTGTACTCGGCGACCGGTACCGCGTTGCCGGTGACCGCGCTGGAGACGCTGATCCCGTGCTGCCAGAGGGCGTCGCCGATCAGCGAGCGGACGGAGCCGGCGGCGTGCAGAACTGCGCGCAGCCTGGGTGTCGAGGCCAGGGTGTCCGCGTCGAGGTGGGGGCAGCCCCAGCCGGTGATCAGGACCTCGGCCTCGGCCAGCGCGGACGCGGCGGTGGGGTCGGTGAAGTCCCGTACGACGAGGGCGGGGTCGATCCCGGCCGTCCGCTGGAGCCGTGCCAGGAGGGGCGCGGGGAACAGCAGCGGGAGGTGCACCGGATCCATGGCGAACACGGCCCTGGGCAGCTGGGCGCTGGGCATGTCTCTCCTGAGTACGTCGGAAACATTTTCTGAAAGCGGCTTCTACCGTAGATCTGGCGTGGAGGCAGGGTCAATCGCTGCGGGGTGTTGCCCCTGCTGGAAATTTTTCGACCGGTGGCCGGCGCCAAAGGCGCATGTCAGGCCCGGTCAGGCGGTCGGAAGGGGTGCTGTTGCTGCGGGAATGGGAGGCCAGGGCGGTGAGTGCGCGGGCTCGCGGGGCGGCGCTGTAACAGGTTTCCGGGGGGCCGTGTTTCCCGTGGGGCGTGGCGGGGCCGGTCACAACCGGTTGCCGTCCGGTTCGCCCAAGCCGCGCCCTCCCGGCTTCGGATGCCGGAGGCCTGCATGACTGATTCGTGAGCCCTTCGCCTTGGGCCTCGGAGCAGCCGTTTCCCCAGTTCAGACGGCATTTCCTGAGGTCCGGCGCCCATCGCGGGCAGGCCGTCGAACGTCTCAAACGCGTCGCCCAGAGTTTTCGAAAGTCTGCCGAGCCCCTTGACGCACCACCTCGCGCGGAAGAAGCTCTGCCCACCTGGCCGTAGCAACCGGTTGCTACCTGTTACTGCCGCCGGTGGAGCCGTTTTTCCCGAACACAGAAGGTGAGGCCTTCATGCGCTCGCACGCCGGTGCTCCCCCCAGTCGGCGCCGATTCCTCGCCCTGTCGGCCGGCGGTGCCGTGGCCGGTGCGGCGGCGCTGAGCGGCTGCGCGATGCAGGTGTCCAGCGGGGTCGGCGGATCGGGTGAGACCGTCACCGTGATGGTCAACTCCGGGGACATCCTCCCGGAGCAGGTCCAGCAGGCGAAGAAGGACCTCGGCATCAAGATCGTCCTGGTGAAGTTCGACATCACCAAGCTGATCGCGATGCTCACCAGCGGCAACCCGCCCGACCTGGTGCGCGGTGTCGGTGCGGTGGACTCGCCGTTCTTCGCGGCGCGCGACGTGGCGGAGGAGCTGGATCCCTACTTCGCCCGGAGCAGCGTCCTCAGACTCGACGACCTGGACCCCGTCAACGACCTGTGGCGGTTCGACGGCCGCACCCAGGGCAAGGGCCCGCGCTACGGCATGGCGAAGGACTTCTCCCAGGACTCGATGTTCTGGTACAACACCGCGGCCTTCGACAAGGGCGGCGTCGAGTATCCGCCGGAGACCGAGCCGGTCACGTACGAGGAGTGGATGGACACCGCCAAGCGCCTCGTGCAGCGCAAGAACGGCCAGACCACGGTCTTCGGCGGCAGCTACGGCGGACTGACCCGGTCCACGCTCCTGGCGACCATGACGGCGTCCGCCGGAGGCAGCCTCTTCAACGACGACTTCTCCCGGGTCGACTTCACCACCCCCGAGGCCCGCAAGGCGCTGGCCTGGTACATCGACTACTGCAGCACCAAGGTCGGGCCGAGTCTCATCCAGCCCGACCCCAACGGCTGGGACGGGCCCACCTACCAGGCCGGGCGGCTGGCCATGTCGAACTCCGGCTACTGGATGGGCGGCATGATCGGCGCCGACAAGAAGCTGGCGGAGGTGTCCCGTCTGGCACCGGCCCCGGTCTTCGCGGGCGGCCCGCGGATCAGCGCCTGCCAGGGCGGAACCGGCCTGTGGATGCCGCGCGGGGCGAAGAACAAGGACGCCGCATGGCGGGTCTTCGAGTGGTTCTTCGGCGAGGAGCCTGCCAAGGCGCGTGCCTCCGGAGGCTGGGGCATCCCCACCCTGAAGTCGCTGCGTTCGCTGATGCCGGCCAAGGAGGACTACCAGAAGCAGGTGCTGAAGGTGCAGGACAACGAGTTGGAGCACTTCTCGGTGGTCTCCTTCACCCCCTACAGCAGGGCGGACGCGGTCGACGCCCTCTTCAACCAGATCGCCCCCGCCGCGATGAACGGCCAGATCTCCGTCGAAACCCTCGCCGGGCGTCTGAACTCGGCCATCAACGAGCAGCTGAAGCGCGGTAAGGAGCAAGTGGGATGACGGTCGATCAGATCTCCCCCGTCGCGGACCGGCCGGGCGCCGCCGCGAGCGCCGGACGCGCACGCGCCGACGCCGGGCCGCGGACGTCCATGACCGCGCGCAGGCACCGGGCGTTCTACATGTTCACCTCGCCCTGGATCATCGGTTTCCTGCTGCTGACCGTCACCCCGATGGTGTACGCGCTGTGGCTGAGCTTCACCACGTTCGACGGCATCTCGCCCAACTGGCAGTACGTCGGACTCGGCAACTACCGCGAGTTGCTGAACGATCCGGTCACCTGGGACGCACTGGGCCGGGCGGGCCTGTTCGCGGTGACCTCGGTGCCACTGTCGATCATCGCGGGGCTCGCCCTGGCCGTGCTGGTCAACCGGCCGATCAAGGCGCGCGGTCTGTTCCGCACGCTGCTCTATCTGCCGGCCGTGGTGCCGCCGGTGGGCGCGGGTCTCGCCTTCAAGTTGCTCTTCGACCAGAACTCCGGTGCGACCAACGGCGTTCTGACCTTCTTCGGCATCGACGCCGTGGGCTGGCTCGCCGACCCCTACGCCCGCTATGTGCTGCTGATGACGGTGCTCTGGGCTGCCGGAAACGTCATGATCATCTCGCTGGCAGGGCTCCAGGACGTACCCCGGGAACTCCACGAGGCCTCCCGCATCGACGGGGCGAGTGCCTGGCGCACCTTCCGCAGTATCACCGTGCCGCTGCTGTCGCCCGTCCTGCTCTTCCAGACGGTGACCGGAATGATCGCCTCGGTGCAGACCATCATGCCGCTTCTGCTGGCCCCGCTGGGCGACACCAGCGGCATCACCACGGTCCCGCAGTCCAACTACCTGTACATGATGCACGTGTTCGCGCAGTACTTCGCGCTCGGCCGCTACGGCTACGCCTCCGCGCTGCTGTGGGTGCTCTTCGTCCTGATCCTCGTCGTGACCGGACTCATCTTCAAGTTCACGTCCGGCGCGGTGTTCTACAACGTCGACCCGGAGGCGAAGAAGTGACCGCCACCACCCTGCCGCCCAAGTCATCGACGACCGACGTCCGCGTGCGGGTGCGCGCCAAGCGCCTCCTCCTCTACACGGTCCTCGTCTCCGTCACCGGCCTGTTCCTCGGCCCCTTCGGCTGGCTGATCCTCTCCGGCCTGAAGACCCAGGGCGAACTGGCCGCATCACCCGTGCACTGGCTGCCCGCCGCCTTCCAGTGGCACAACTTCGCCGACGCCTTCAACCAGATCGACTTCCTCGGCTACGCCCGTAACTCCCTGGTCATCGCCCTCATCTACGCCACACTCGTCACCCTCAGCTCGGCCTGGGTCGGCTTCGGGTTCGCCCGCCTCGACGCGCCCGGCAAGAAGGTGCTGTTCGGTGTCCTCCTCGGCTCGATGATGCTGCCGCAGATGATCACGCTGCTGCCGACCTACCTGATCTTCGCCAAGCTCGGGATGGTCGACACGTACTGGCCGTGGGTTCTGTGGGGTCTGTCGGCCGCGCCGTACCTGATCTTCCTGTTCCGGCAGTTCTTCGCGGGCATGCCCCGCGAACTGGAGGAGGCCGCGATCGTCGACGGCTGCGGATACTCGTCGATCTTCTGGAGGATCTTCCTGCCGCAGTCCTGGCCCGTGCTGTCCGCGAGCTTCATCATCGCCTTCACCTGGACCTGGGGCGACTACATCGCCCCGCAGCTGCTGCTGTCCACCGACCGCACGACCCTCGCCGTCGCCGTGATGACCACCTACGTCAGTGAGGCCGGCACGCCCGTCCCCGAACTGCAGGCCGCCGCCTCGGTGATGTACGTCGTCCCGATCCTGCTGATCTTCCTCATCGCCCAGCGCGGTTTCGTGGCCGGGATGTCCACCTCCGGGCTCAAGTGACCTCTCTCGTATCTCTCATCTCTCCCCCTTACTGAAGGAAATGCTCCATGAACGACACCCAGAGCACCGGACTGTCCCGGCGTACTCTTCTCCAGGCAGCGGGTGCCACCGCCGCCGCGTACTCACTGATCGGTGCGGCGGCCGGTACGGCGAGAGCCGACGACACTCCCGGTGCGCCCGACAAGCTGGTGGTGTACCCCATCCCGACTGGGGTTCCCACCAACTCGAGCTTCACGGTCAAGGCCCGTACCCCGGGCGGCGAATGGCAGACGGTGCCCGTCTACCGCGCCAGAGCGAAGTGGATCAACGCGGACACGGGCAGCGGTCCGGTCTACAACTCCTCCGTCGCCACGTTCGACTTCGACGGCACCGTGGAGGTCGCCGTCACCTCGTCCAAGGGCACCATAGGCAGCGCGCGGATCCGCCCGCTGTCGTACGGCACCCAGTTCACGGTGGACGGCGCCACGGTCAGTTTCACCCTCACCGAGCCGCGCAACCTCTCCATCGAGATCAACGGTGAGATCTTCGACAACCTGCAGCTGCACGCCAACCCGATCGAGTCGCACGTACCCGACCCCGACGACCCGGACGTCATCTACTTCGGTCCGGGCCTGCACAAGACCACCGACAACGTGGTGAAGGTGCCCAGCGGCAAGACGGTTTACCTGGCCGGCGGCGCCGTGCTGACCTCCCGGGTGGAGTTCGTCGACGTCGAGAACGCCGGGCTGCGCGGCCGCGGCGTGCTGTACAACTCGCCGAGCGGCGTCCTGCTCCAGTACTCCAAGAACATCGAGATCGACGGCATCATGGTGCTCAACCCGAGCAGCGGCTACGCGTGCACGATCGGCCAGTCGAAGCAGGTCACCGTACGCAACTTCCACTCCTACAGCCATGGCCAGTGGGGCGACGGCATCGACATCTTCTCCAGCCAGGACGTCCTCATCGACAAGGTCTGGATGCGCAATGCCGACGACTGCATCGCGATCTACGGCCACCGCTGGGACTACTACGGCGACGTCCGCAATGTCACCGTTCGCAACTCCACACTCTGGGCGGACGTCGCGCATCCGATCAACGTCGGCACGCACGGCAACAGCGACACCCCGGAGGTCATCGAGAACCTGGTCTTCAGCAACATCGACATCCTTGACCACCGCGAACCGCAGATGGACTACCAGGGCTGTATCGCGCTCAACCCGGGCGACAGCAACCTGGTGAAGAACGCTCGCTTCCAGGACATCCGGGTGGAGGACTTCCGCTGGGGTCAGCTGATCAACATGCGGGTCATGTACAACACCAAGTACAACACCTCCATCGGCCGCGGCATCGACGGCGTGTACATCAAGAACCTGTCCTACAACGGCACGCATGCCAACCCGTCCATCATGGTCGGCTACGACGCGGACCACGCCATCAAGAACGTGACGTTCCAGAACCTCGTCATCAACGGCAAGTTCATCGGCAAGGGGATGAAGAAGCCCGGCTGGTACAAGTTCGAGGACATGATGCCGGCGTACGCCAACGAGCACGTGGTGAACTCGCGGTTCCTGAGCTCCACCGACGCCACGTCCACCAACGCACCCCAGGTCAGCAGCCCGGACCAGGCCACGGCCACCAAGAACCAGGTCTTCAACCACCTGATCACGGCCAGCGAACTGCCGACGTCGTTCGACGCCGCGGGACTGCCGAAGGGCCTGGACATCGACACCGCCACCGGTCTGATCTCCGGCAAGGTCACGGACAACGTCGGCACCTTCGCGGTCACCGTCTCGGCCACCAACAGCGTGGGCACCGCGACCCAGACCCTCACGCTCACCGTCCAGCACGCGTGATGCGGCACCTCTGAACCATGGAGTCACCCGTGCTTCCTCTCAGCCGACGGTCCTTCCTCGGCGCGGCGGGGCTCGTGGTCGCGGCCGGAGGCGGACTGCTGTCCGCCTCCGCCGCGGCGGCGTGGGCCCAGGACGACAAGACCGCGCTCCGGGCCTTCACCCACCCCGGACTGCTGCACAGCGCCGCCGACCTCGCACGCATGAAGGCCGCGGTCGCCGCGCAGGAATCGCCCATCTACAACGGTTTCCTGACGTTCGCGGGCCACGCCCGCTCGAAGGCCACCTACACGATCCAGAACACCGGCCAGATCACCTCCTGGGGCCGCGGCCCCACCAACTTCCAGAACCAGGCCGTCGCCGACTCGGCCGCCGCCTACCAGAACGCGCTGATGTGGTGCGTCACCGGCAACCGCGCCAACGCGGACAAGGCCCGGGACATCCTCAACGCCTGGTCGGCGTCCCTCGCGGCGATCACCGGGGCCGACGGCCCGCTCGGCGCGGGTCTGCAGGTCTTCAAGTTCGTCAACGCCGCCGAGCTGCTGCGCCACAGCGGCTACGACGGATGGGCGGAGTCCGACATCGCCCGTTGCGAGCGGTCCTTCCTGGACGTCTGGTATCCGGCGATCTCCGGCTACATGCTCTACGCCAACGGCAACTGGGACCTGACGTCCATTCAGTCCGTCCTGGCCATCGCCGTGTTCTGCGAGGAACCCGTCCTCTTCGAGGACGCCCTGCGGTTCGCCGCGGCCGGCGCGGGCAACGGCAGCGTCGGCAACCGCGTCGTCACCGACGCGGGCCAGGGCCAGGAGAGCGGCCGCGACCAGGGCCACGAGCAGCTCGCCGTCGGCCTGATGGGCGATGCCGCCCAGGTCGCCTGGAACCAGGGCGTCGACCTGTGGGCCTTGGACGGCAACCGCATTCTCGCGAACGCCGAGTACGCCGCCCGCTACAACCTCGGCGGCGACGTCCCCTTCACCCCCGACCTGGACCGTACCGGCAAGTACATCAAGACCTCCGTCTCCGACAAGGTCCGCGGCAACATTCCGCCGATCTACGAGATGTACTACGCCCACTACGCGGGCGTCCGCGGCCTCGACACCCCGTACACCAAGGCGGCCGTCTTCCGCGGCACCGGCGGTGCCCGCGTCGTCGAGGGCAGCAACGACGACCTGCCCAGCTTCGGCACCTTCGCCTACGCGGGCACGAAGGCTCCCTCGCCGGACGTGCCCACGGCTCCGGCGGGCGTCACCGCGGTGGGCGGCGACCGGGACGTCACGGTGACCTGGGTGCCCTCCGCATGGGCGAGCACATACACCGTCCAGCGGGCCACCCGCCCCGAGGGCCCCTACGAGGAGATCGCCTCCGGCGTCGACAAACCGGCGTACAGCGACGGTGAGGCGAGCCGGGGCCGCAGGTACTACTACACGGTCACCGCCTCCAACTCCCTGGGAACCAGCGGACCTTCGAGCATCGCCGCCGCCACCGCGGGCCTTCCCGAGCCCTGGTCCACCCAGGACCTCGGCGACGTGCGGATCCCCGGCTCCGCCGCCTTCGACGGAGAGCGGTTCGTGCTGGAGGCGAGCGGCACGGCCGACACCTACCGCCTCGTCCACCTGCAGCTGTCCGGCGACGGCGCGGTCACCGCGCGGATCGTGTTCCCGCTCAGCTCCCAGTACTCCAAGATCGGAGTCACTCTCCGCGACTCCCTCGACCCGGGCGCGGCGCACGCCTCGATGCTGATCCAGGGGCTGCCGCTGCACACCTGGAGCGGAGTGTGGTCCGTCCGTCCCTCGGCGGGTGCGGAGATCTCCGCCACCGGCAGCACGCCCGTGCCGCCCTCCCAGCAGCAGGCGATCACCACCTCGGCCGCCTTCCCGATCTCAAGCCTGGGCACCCTGCCCGAGTCGGCGACCCCGCTCGAGGCTCCGTACGTCGAGGGCGCCGGCGACGGTTACCGGCTGCGCGCGCCCTACTGGGTGCGCGTGACCCGCAAGGGCCGCCGCTGCACGGGAGAGATCTCCCCGGACGGCATCCGCTGGACCGAAGTCGGCACCACCGAGGTCGAGTTGGGGCACACCGCGTACGCGGGACTCGTCCTGACCTCCTGCCTCGGCGTCGACGAGGAGTACGCCGAGACCGGCACCGGCGCCTTCGACAACGTCAGCGTGACCTCCGCCGCCACCGGCGAGGTCTGGTCCCCGCCCCGCCCGGCCCTTACGGCCACGGGCCTGCGGGCCACCAGCGGCGCCGACGCCGTCGAACTGGCCTGGACCGATCCGGACCTCTGCGCCCGGTTCAAGGTGCTGCGCGCCACGGACACCGACGGCCCGTACCACACCATCGCGACCGGCATCGGTGCCGTCGGGTTCGGCACCCGCGTCCAGTACGCGGACGCCACCGGCACACCCGGCACGACGTACCACTACGTCGTCGCGAAGACGAACAGCGGCGGGCGCGGCCCGCTGTCGGAGTCCGCCTCCGCGCAGATGCCGACGCCTTCCGTGCCACAACTCACCTCCGCCACCACGGCGTTCGCCAACCAGGGCGTCGAGTTCCGCCATCTGCTGCGGGCCACGCACGAGCCCGTACGGTTCACCGCGGACGGCCTGCCCGACGGCCTCCGCGTGGACAGGCGCACCGGCCTGATCTGCGGAACCCCCAACGAGACGGGCGAGTTCACGCTCACCACGACCGCGGGCAACGCGGCCGGCGACGGGACCGGCACCCTCACCCTCACGGTCGGCACACCCCCGCCCGGCCCGTGGACGTACGGCGATCTCGGCGACACCGTCCTCGACGACCGGGAGTTCGGGACCCTCGGAGTCGTGGCGATCCGCACGCCGGGCAGTACCTCGTACAGCGACGGGACGTTCACCGTGCGGGGCGCGGGCGTCGACCTCACCGTCAACAACCAGGGAATGACGGGGCAGTTCGTACGGCAGCCGGTCAGCGGCGACTGCGAGGTCACCGCCCGGCTGGTCTCCCGTACCGGCGCCACCGCCGACCGGGTCGGCCTGCTGATGGCCAAGTCGCTCTCGCCGTTCGACCAGGCGGCCGGGGCGATCGTCAGCGGCGGGAGCAGCGCGCAGCTCATGCTGCGCACCACGGTGGCCGGAAGGTCCACCTTCACGGGCAACGGCACGGTCACCGCCCCCTGCCTGCTGCGGCTGAAGCGCGCCGGGACCGCTTTCACCGCGTACGCCTCCACCGACGGCGGCGTCACCTGGACCCCCCTCGCCGCGGGAGACATCCCCGGCTTCGGTGACGCCCCCTACTACGTGGGCCTCGTCGTCTGCTCGCGCAGCCCCCAGGTCCGCAGCACCACCCAGTTCGAAGAGGTGAGCATCACTCCCATGTAGATCCACCGGATTGGAGCTGCACTGCAATGAGCCGCATTTCCCCCCACCAGCATCTCCAGACGGGCGAGGTGAGCCGCCGCGGTCTGCTGAAGACCGCCGGCGGCGTCACCGCCGCCCTCGCCCTGGGCGCCACCGCCTCCCCCACTCTCGGCTACGCTCGAGCGGGGGGACCCCCATCGGCGGACGCGGCCCCGGCGACCTTCATCCACCCCGGCATGCTGCACAACGCCGGCGACATCAACCGCGCCAAGGTCAGGGTCGCCGCGGGCACCGACCCCTGGCGGTCCGGCTGGAACCGGCTGGTCGCCAACTCCCACTCCCAGTCCACCTGGACGCCCAACCCGCAGGCCACGATCTACCGTGGATCCGGCTACCCCGAGAACTACGGGATCCTCTACAACGACATCGCCGCCGCCTACCAGAACGCCCTGCGCTGGGTCGTCGGCGGCACCAGCGCAAACGCGGACTGCGCCGTCCGCATCCTCAACGCCTGGGCGAACACGCTCACGTCGATCCAGGGCAACGCGGACCGGTTCCTCGCCGCCGGCATCTACGGCTGGGAGTTCTGCCAGGCCGCCGAACTCATGCGGGGCTACGCGGGGTTCAACCTCGCCAGGTTCCAGCAGATGATGGTCAACGTCTTCTACCCGCTCAACAACCAGTTCCTCACCCAGCACAACGGCGCCTGCATCACCAACTACTGGGCCAACTGGGACCTGTGCAACATGGCCTCGATCCTGGCCATCGGGATCCTCACCGACAACGCGGCCAAGTACGACCAGGCCGTCAACTACTTCAAGACCGGCGCGGGCAACGGCTCCATCCGGCACGCGGTGCCGTTCCTGTACCCAGGCGTCGAGGGCTACGACCTCGGCCAGTGGCAGGAGTCCGGCCGCGACCAGGGCCACACCATCATGGGCATGGGCCAGATGGGCGCGATCTGCGAGATGGCCTGGAACCAGGGCGAGGACCTGTACTCCTACGACGGCCGCCGTTTCATGAAGGCCGCCCAGTACGTCGCCAAGTACAACCTGGGCATGAACGTGCCCTACACCACCTACACCTGGGGCAGCGGCACGAACTGCGCCCAGCAGTCGCAGACGGTGATCGGCTCCGGGTCCCGCGGCCAGGTCCGTCCCGTGTGGGCCATGCTCCACTTCCACTACAACCGGCGCCTGTACCTGGACGACAAGTACATCTCGCAGATGTACTACAACCTCGTCGCCCCCGAGGGCGGCGGCGGGGACTACGGCTCCACCAGCGGAGGCTACGACCAGCTCGGCTTCGGCACGCTGATGTACGCCAAATAGCCCCCTTCTCGCCTTGTGCACCGGAATACCCCGGGCCGGTGTGGTGCTCTTGAGTTACCGGTGCACGAGCGCGGCGAAGGGCTGGTGGGCGCATGACGGCAGACCAGGCGGGCCCCGTGGTCAGAACCCCCCACGGGGCCGTACGCGGCAGGTACGAGCACGGCGTCGCGGTGTTCCGGGGCATCCCGTACGCCGCCCCGCCCTTCGGCCCTCGACGGTTCAGGCCGCCCGTGCCGCCCGAGCCCTGGGACGGCGTGCGCGACGCGGGCTCCTTCGGGCCCACGCCGCCGAAACCGCCGTACTCCGAGGCCTTCGAGAAGTACCTGTCCGACCCGGTCGTGCCCGGTGACGACTGCCTCAACCTGAACGTGTGGACGCCGGAGCCGGGCCGCGGGGCCCGGCTCCCGGTGTTGGTGTGGCTGCACGGCGGCGCCCTGACCAGGGGTTCCTCGGCCGTGCCCGTGTACAACGGGCGCCCCTTCGCCCGCGACGGCGTCGTGCTCGTCTCGATCAACTACCGACTGGGTGTCGAGGGCTACGGACTGTTCCCCGACGCGCCCGCCAACCCCGGCCTGCGCGACCAGCTGGCCGCCCTCGAGTGGGTGCACGCCTCGATCGAGGCCTTCGGCGGCGACCCCGACCGGGTCACCCTCTTCGGCCAGTCGGCCGGCGCGATCAGCATCGGTGCCCTGATCGCCGCCCCGCAGGCCCAGGGGCTGTTCCGGCGGGCGATCCTGCAGAGCGGGCCCCCGGAGGCCTTCGACCGGGACAAGGTACGGCGGATGGTGCGCCGCATGGCCACCCGGCTGAAGATCCCCGCGACCGCGCAGGCCTTCGCCGAGGTCGACCCCGAGCTGCTCCTGAAGACCCAGGCCGACGTGGGAAGACTCAGCAGCCCGGTGCTCGGAGGGCCCTCCTTCGGCATCGTCGTCGACGGCGACCTCGTGCCCCGCGACCCCCTGGACGCCCTCGTCGAGGGTGACGCGGCGACCGGCGCCGACCTGCTGATGGGCTGGACCCGGGACGAGTACCGGCTGTGGCTGGTCCCCGGCGGACTCCTCGAGCGCGTCGACCGGCTCGGCCCGGTCGCCCTGGCCGGCGCCATGGCCCGCTGCCACTGCGGCCACGAGGTGGTGCGCGGCTACCGCACCCTGCACCCCGAGGCCGGCACCGCAGAGACCGTCGGCCAGCTGGTCACCGACCACCTGCTGCGCAACCCGCTGCACCGCCTGGCCGACGCCCGGCCGGGATCCTCGTACATGTACGAGTTCGCCTGGCCGTCCCTGCTGCCCGACCTCGGCTCATGCCACGCCCTGGAGCTCGGCTTCGTCTTCGACACCGGGGACGTCCCCGAGTCGCGCAAGCTGGCCGGCGAGGGCGCCCCGCAGGAACTGGCGGACGCGATGCACAGGGCGTGGGTGCGGTTCGCCGCAGAGGGCGACCCCGGCTGGGAGGCCTGGGACGCCACCCACCCGGTGCGGATCTTCGGCGAGGGCGAGCCGTACACGGCCCTCGGGCCTCGTGACCGGGAGCTGGGCCTGTGGGCGGCCGACGTCCCGCTTGCCGCGTCCGCACCCGCGCCGGACCAGGCCGACGGTTTGCCCGTGCGCAACACGGAACTGCGGTCGGTCGTACGCCGGCTGCGCCGCTCCGGCATCGCCCGCCGGCCCTGAGCACGCGCACGGGCTCATCCCGTCGGCGCCCACGGCCCTCGGGCCTCGGGACCGGGAGCTGGGCCTGTGGGCGGCCGACGTCCCGCTTGCCGCGTCCGCACCCGCGCCGGACCAGGCCGACGGTTTGCCCGTGCGCAACACGGAACTGCGGTCGGTCGTACGCCGGCTGCGCCGCTCCGGCATCGCCCGCCGGCCCTGAGCACGCGCACGGGCTCATCCCGTCGGCGCCACCGAGTCCCGTACCACCACGTGCGTGCCCAGGAGCAGATGCTCGCCGGGGTCCTCGGGACTGCGGCCGAGGGCGGTGCGGACCGCGAGGCGGCCCAGTTCCTCGTAGGGCACGTGCACCGTCGTCAGGGCCGGGTACAGGTCGCGGGCGAAGGGGATGTCGTCGTATCCGGTCAGTGAGACGTCGCCCGGCACGTCCAGGCCCGCCTCGTGCAGGGCGGTGAGCGCGCCCGCGGCGACCATGTCGGTGGCGGCGACGGCAGCCGTGAACTCCAGCCCCTGCTTCAGCGCCTCGCGCATCAGCCGGTGGCCGGAGTCGCGGGTGAAGTCGCCGTGCAGCAGAAGGGCCGGGTCCGGGTCGACGCCCCGGGCGCGGTGGGCGGCCAGGAAGCCGCGTTCGCGGCCCTGCGCGGTGGTGTGGTCGGGCTTGCCGCCGAGGAAGAGGATCCGCCGGTGGCCCTGGGCGAGGACGTGGGCGACCAGGGCGTAGGCGCCGCCCTCGTTGTCGTACTCGATGGCCGTCACCGGGGCCTCCGGGCCCAGCGGCGGGCGGCCGCACAGCACGAGCCGGGAACCGACGGAGGCGAGGGCGTCGGCGATGTGGCGGGTGCGCTCGTGGTACTCGGGGGTGTCGGCGGCGCCGCCGACCAGGATCACGGCGGCGGCGCGCTGGGCCCGCATCATCTCCACGAACTCCAGTTCGTGCTGGATGTCGCCCTCCGTGCTGCACACCAGGCACAGATGGCCGAGCCGGTTCGCCTCGCGCTCCACACCGTGCGCCATGTGCGCGAACGACGGCCCGGTGATGTCCTCCAGGACGAAGGCGAGCGTGGGCGTGCCGACGCCCGCGACCGCCTTCGCGCGCGCGTCGGCCACGTAGTCCATGTCGCGCACCGCCCGCAGCACCCGTGTCCGGGTCTCCGAACTCACCGGATACACCCCGCCGAGCACCCGCGACACCGTCGACGCCGACACCCCCGCACGGGAAGCGACGTCCCGGATGGTGCTGCGCCCCACGTCCCCGTTCTTTCTGGTCATCCCCCACCCCTTCACCCCTGGAAACAGCGGCAACATCACGGAAACCGGTTCCCGTCGGGGAGGCTAGCAGCGGTGGTCGGGCTGCGCCGACGACTCCCTGAGAAGCACTCGGGGAGGGGAGGGCGTGAACGGGTTACCGCAGCGTCCGCGCGATGTCCCCGATCGCCTCCGGCCCCACCCGGCAGCATCCGCCGATCAGCCGCGCCCCGGCCCCCTGCCAGCCCCGCACCTGCTCGGCGGTGAAGGTGGACCGCCCGTTCCAGGCACGCGCCCGGGCGTCCCAGGTCTCGCCGCTGTTCGGGTAGACGACGACCGGCTTGCCGGTCACACGTGCCGCGGTCCCGGCGGCGGCGTCGACGTCCTCGGGAGCGCAGCAGTTCACGCCGACCGCGATCACCTCGTCGACGTCGGCGGCCAGGGCGAAGGCCTCCTCCAGGGGCTGTCCGGCGCGGGTGCGGCCGCCGGCCACCGTGTACGACAGCCAGGCCGGCACGCCGAGCCCGCGCACCGCCCGCAGCAGGGCCCGGGCCTCGTCGGAGTCGGGAACGGTCTCCAGGGCGAGGACGTCGGGAGACGCGGCGGCCAGCACCTCCAGGCGCGGGCGGTGGAAGCGCTCGAGTTCGTCGACGGTGAGCCCGTAACGGCCGCGGTACTCGGAACCGTCCGCCCGCATCGCGCCGTAGGGCCCGACCGAAGCGGCCACCCACAGCGGACGCGTGACTCCCTTGTCGTGGGCCTGGCGCGCCGCCTCGCGGGCCAGCTCCACACTCAGCCCGAGCAGCCGGGCTGCCTCCTCCCGGCCGATGCCGCGCTTCGCGAAACCCTCGAAGGTGGCCTGGTAGCTGGAGGTGATCGCCACGTCGGCGCCCGCCTCGAAGTAGGCGAAGTGCGCCTCGGTGATCGCCTCGGGCCGCTCGGCGAGCAGCCGCGCCGACCACAGCTCGTCGCTCAGGTCGTGCCCGGCGGACTCGAGCTGGTTGGACATACCCCCGTCGAGGACGACGGTCCCGGCGGCGAGGGCTGCGGCGAGAGACGTGGAGGGGTCGCTGGTCATGTCATGACGCTAGTCGAAGCCCGCGGAGACGGGCCGTATGCGTCCAGTGCATGAACAGATCGCCCAGCATGTGGGACAGCGGGTTACGGCCACGCTCTTCCCCACCCCGTCCCCGCATCCCCACGGAACCGCCATGACTGCCCCAGCCCCGCCGAGGCCACCGACCCCTCGGAGCCCAACCCGCCCTCGGAACCCACCGGAACGGCGGCGAAGCCGGCTCCCGGCCGCCGTACCTTCGGCCTGGCGGCCACTTTCCGCCCGGCCTGCGCCACGACATGGTCCGTCTGCACCATGACCGCGAGTGGTTTCTCCAGGTGACGGAGGCCCTGCCGCGTGCCTTCTGCCACCTCGACATGTGGCCCGCGAACGTGCGCTCCGACGGCCCGGACCGGGTCGCCCTCGACTGGGCGTTCGCCTACGACGCCCATCTGCACGGCCTGCGGCAGAGCGGTTGGGACGGCGACGAGCAGCTCGTGCGGCTCGCGGTGTGCGCGTCGGCCGTGAAGTACGACCGGCTCACCGGGCTGATGCCGGCGCGGGCGGGGGAGGAGCAGCCGGACTACCGCGGCGAACGCGCCGTCTCCGCCGAACTCCGTTAGCGCGAACGGGGGTTGACGCTCGCGTTTCTGGCGGAGTGGGCGGCGGAGGCACGGGAGCTGGCTCCCCGGCTGGGGTTCTCGGAGGCTCCGAGCGGCCGTTGAACCGGGGGCGAGAATCAGCGGGTCCAGCTGCTGTCCCTGCTCAGCGGGTCCAGCTGCTGTCCGTGCGCCGCATGCCGCCCACCCCCTCGCCGACCGCCACGCCCTCGCCTTCGCTGGAGCGCCGGCACGATGAGTCCGAGGAGCAGCCCGACCGCGAGGACGTACGGCCACCAGCCGAGGCCGCTGCTCGCGGTGTCGCTCCGGGCGTCGGCGGCGACGGCACCGGACGACGACGTCCCGTGCGCGGACGGTTCCGCGCTCGGCCCGGCGGCCGTGAGGACGACGTCATTGCCGTCGCCACCCCGGTAGCTGATCCGGTAAACGGCGTCGGCGAGCTTCACCCCGGCGCCCTCACGCAGGCCGGTGAAGCTGCCCGTGGTCTTCGCGGATCCCGTGTGGTCGAGGACGGTGACCTCGCGCGCCGGCTTCGTCCCGGCGGCGGACAGATCCAGCTCCCCGCCCAGCCGGACCGCACCGGCCACCTTCAACGGCTTGTCGCGCAGGACGAGTTCGCCCTTCGCCCCCTGCGTGTAGCCCCCGGTCACCGTCAGACCGCTCGTGACCACACCCTCGTTCGTCACCGCGCCCTTCACCGTGCCCTTGCCGGTGAGGGTGCTCGTCACCCGCAGGCCCGCCGTCCCCACGTCGAGCCGGGTCCCCGCCCCCGTGAGCCGGATCGCCTTGCTGTGCGCGAGCGTCGCCCCGGAGCGCAGGGCCAGCGTGCCCTTGGTGACGGTCGTCGTCCCGGTGTACGTCACCGAGCCGCCCGTGAGCGTGGCCGTCGCGGCACCCGACTGCGTGAGGGAGCCGCTGCCGCTGATCCGCGAAAGTGTCAGCGTCCTGCTCTTGTTGTTGAGCACGAGCGAGCCGTCGTTGACGACCTTGTAGAGGCCGCCCTTGGTGTAGAGGCCGCCGTCGCCGCCGGACTTCCCGCTGCCGAGCCGCAGCACGGCGTTCTTCTCGACGGTCGTCGAACCGTCGTAGTACTGGACGGCGGCGAAGGTGACGTCGTTGCCCTTCGTGCCCCTGATCACGATGTCGCCGGCGCCTGGAGCGGCGAGGGTGTCGTGGAACTTGCCGCCGCCGATGGGGGCGCCCAGTGTCACCGGCCCGTTGTAGTCGAACGTGAGCAGTGAACGCGACCGGGCGGCGAGTAGGTTGATGTAGACGGTCTCGGCGGTGCCCGGCATGAAGATCTTGTTCGTGGTGCCGTCGCCCCACTGGACGTTGGCGCCCTTGATGTTGGTGCCGCGCTTGTTGACGTTCTTCCGCGCCGGCGTCCAGTTCAGGGCGGGGTCGCTGAGCGAGGGCTTGGTGTCCCCGCCCTGGTTCGACCAGCTGTACTGGCCCGTCAGGACGACCTTGCTGCCCGGCCGGGACTGCACGTTGATGTCGCTGCCGTACTCGCGCTGGTAGAAGTCCATCCCCATGGTGACGGTCTGGCCCAGGGGGGTGTCCACGGTCCAGGTGCCCTGGTTGAGGACCTTGCGGACGTTCGGCAGCGAGGTGGCGTATTCCGGCCGTCCGGCGTTGAGCTGTGTGCCGTTGTCGATCGTCCCTGAGAAGGTGTGGGTGCCCGACAGGTCCCAGGTGCCCCAGAGGAACCGGGGCTGGGTGAGCAGGCCCGAGCCGCTGATGTTGCCCAGGTTGTAGTCGACGTTGCGCAGGGACAGCCGCAGGGTGCCGTCGACGCGGATGTTGTCCTGGTTGAGCCGGAACGCCGGGGTGTTGTAAGGGAAGTGGCCGATCAGCCCGGTCGTGCCACCGTTGCCGTACTGCAGGGTCGCCCCGCGCTCGACCGTGATCGCCGGCGGGTCGGGGTTGGTGACGGTGACGTACGGGTGGTTGCCGCCCTGCGTCCGCACCGTTTGCCGCTGCCGGGACTTCGGCAGGGTGAAGTCGCTGTTCTTCGTGAGGACCAGCGTTCCGCTGCCGCGCACGGTGAGTGTGCCCTCGCCGTGGAAGGCACGGTTGTACGTGGTCGTTCCGGACGGCACGGTGACCACCGTGTCTCCGGTGAGTGTGACGTCCCGGTTCGCGAGGACGTCGGCGGTGACGTCCCGGACGCCGGCTGCCACGGCCGGGGGAGCCGTGGTCAGGAGGGCCGCGACCGCCGCGAGGGCTCCGGCGGCGGCCGCGGTGGAGTGGATGTGGGGATGGCTGCGCACGCATCGGAGACGGGCGGGGGCCGACGGGGATAACAGAAAATCTCGCACCGGAGAGAAATCCCCGCATCGGGGAGCAAGGGCTTTCCCCCAGTCTCGTCAGACCCGTTGACCTCCTCGTAACACGCCCTTACCTTTTCGGACCGGAACATTCCTCACCACAAACGCACGGTACCGAACAGCCTCGGACTTCCGTCTCCTGAGAGGCGCCCGCATGAACCCGCTGGTCCTCAACCGCGCCGATCCCCAGGTGCACCGCCACACCGACGGCTTCTACTACTTCACGGCCACCCACCCGGACTACGACCGGATCGTCCTGCGCCGCTCCCGCACCCTCGAAGGGCTCGCGGACGCCCCGGAGTCCGTGATCTGGAAGGCGCACGCCACCGGCGACATGGGTGCGCACATCTGGGCGCCCGAGCTGCACCGCATCGACGGCGCCTGGTACGTCTACTTCGCCGCCGCCCCCGCGGAGGACGAGTGGGCGATCCGTGTCTGGGTGCTCGAGAACACCGGCCCCGACCCCTTCCGGGACACCTGGACCGAGAAGGGCCGCATCAAGACGGCCTGGGACACCTTCTCCCTGGACGCCACCACCTTCGTACACAACGGCACCCGGTACCTCGCCTGGGCGCAGCAGGACCCGGACCGGCACGGCGAGAACTCGTCGCTCTTCCTCTCCGCGATGTCCGACCCATGGACCCTGACGGGGCCTCAGGTCAGGCTCTCCGCACCCGAGTACGACTGGGAGTGCGTGGGCCACCGGGTCAACGAGGGCCCGTACGTCATCCAGCGCCACGGCCGGATCTTCCTCACCTACTCGGCGAGCGCCACCGACCACAACTACTGCCTGGGCCTGCTGACCGCCGACGCCGACAGCGACCTCCTGAACCCCGCGAGCTGGTCCAAGTCGCCGGTCCCCGTGTTCACCGGCAACGACGCCACGGGCGTGTACGGCCCGGGCCACAACTCGTTCACGGTCGCCGAGGACGGCGAGACCGACGTCCTGCTCTACCACGCCCGCCAGTACAAGGAGATCGACGGCGACCCCCTGAACGACCCCAACCGCCACACCCGCATCCAGGCCCTCGGCTGGAAGGCGGACGGCACCCCGGACTTCGGCGTCCCCCTCGCCGACACCGTGAAGGAGAGTGCGTGACAATGAGACGTGCGTACGCCATCCTGCTCGCCCTCTGTCTGGCGCTGATCGGCGCCCTCGCCACCGCGGGCCCCGCCCAGGCGGCACCCCAGACCGTCGCCAACGGCATCCAGTTCACCGACACTTCGGGCGCGGCCCTCCATGCCCACGGCGGCGGCGTCATCAAGGTCGGCAGCTACTACTACTGGTTCGGCGAGGACCGCAACGCCGACAACACCTTCCGGTACGTGGACGCCTACCGCTCCACCGACCTGAAGAACTGGGAGTTCAGAAACCACGTCCTGACCCAGTCCAGCGCTTCCGAGCTGGCCACCGCCTACATCGAGCGCCCCAAGGTCATCTACAACGCTTCCACCGGCAAGTTCGTGATGTGGATGCACAAGGAGAACGGCACCGACTACAGCGAGGCCCGTGCGGCCGTGGCGGTCTCCGACACGATCGACGGCACCTACACCTACCAGGGCAGCTTCCGCCCGCTCGGCCAGTACATGTCCCGCGACATCACGGCGTACGTCGACACGGACGGCACCGCCTACATGGTCTCCGCCGCCCGCGAGAACTACGACCTGCACATCTACAGGCTCACCGCCGACTACACCGGCATCGCGAGCCTGGTCGCCAACCCCTGGCCGGGCGGCCACCGCGAGGCCCCGGCCCTCTTCAAGCGGGGCGGCGTCTACTTCATGCTGACATCGGGTGCGACCGGCTGGGACCCCAACCAGCAGCAGTACGCCACGGCCACCTCACTCGCCGGCCCGTGGACCGCGATGACGAACGTCGGCGACTCGACGGCCTACGGCTCCCAGACGGCGTACGTCCTCCCGATCCAGGGAACCTCGGGCACGTCGTACCTCTACATGGGCGACCGCTGGGGCAACTCCTTCAGCGGCACGGTCAACGACTCGCGGTATGTCTGGCTGCCGCTGACCTTCCCCTCGTCCACGTCGATGTCGATGTCCTGGTACCCGGAGCTCACGGTCGACACGGCGGCCGGCACGGTCACCGGCACGAGCGCCACGTACAACACCCTGATCGCCCGCCATTCCTCCAAGTGCGCCGACGTCACCGGCCAGTCGCAGTGGCAGGGCACCCAGATCAAGCAGTACGACTGCAACGGCGGCAACAACCAGAAGTACTGGTTCAAGTCCGTGGGCAGCGGCTACTACCAGCTGGTGGTCCGGCACAGCTCCCTGTGCGTACAGGAGAACTCCACGACCATCACCCAGGAGAACTGCAACGCGTCGTCCACGAACCAGCAGTGGTCACTGACCGCGACGGGCTCCTACGTGAACGTGAAGTCCCGGGCGACCGGGGAGTGCCTGGACGTGTCGGGCGCGTCCACCGCCAATGGCGCGGCGATCATTACGTACACGTGCAATGGAGGGACCAATCAGCAGTGGACGCGGGGCAGTTGATCCACAGCTGACCCTCAGCGGCCGACACACGTGAGGGCACGCCGGGGAGGGGAGCGCGGGCGCTCCTCCCCGGCGGAGACGTCACCACCACAAGGCGCTTCCACGGCACCGTCTCGTATGCGCCCGTCAGGTAGTCGAGTTCCGGACGCGGTGGCCCACATCGGAGGATCCCTTCCACCGCCGGCCACAGCTGTACCCCGCTCGATCTGGTGCGGTTGTTGTGTGGTCCGTCCAGCACCTGCCCGCAGGCATGCGCTGCTGAGCACGGAGCGATGGACGTAGTTCCCTTGACGTGCCGGTTGATTGATGGGGCGTCGGTCGATCAGTTGGCCTGCGTAGGGTCCGGCGCACTGGCTCGGGGCTCCAGAACCACCACTGCGGTGTCGGACGGTCGGCGTGCCGCGTAGGCGTCCAGGTTCTTGTCGATCTCGCGCCACCTGGCCCACAGCCGTGACCGCTCGTCACTCGTCGCGGCGTAACCGTGAACCAGCCGCTGCCCGTCGACCAGATCGACGGTCACGTCCGGGTGCGCCTGCAAGTTGAGCCACCAGGCGGGCTCGCCCTCACCCCACCCGTTCATCGCGAGCGAGACCAGGTTCGGACCGTCCTCGAAATACCCGATGATGACGCTGCGCCGGCGGCCTGTGCGGCGGCCGGTGGTGGTCAGCCGCAGGGCGCCCCAGCCGTTGGCACGTGGCCGCCACAGGCCGAGGCGGCCTCCGAAGACCCGGTACAGACCCCGGTGCGTGTACCAGGCCAGACGGATGAACCAGCGCGGCGGCAGCCATGGTGTCCTGGCCCGTTGCTCGACCGACATGGCGACCTCCCACATGCCCTACCGGCTCCGGTTGCACGCACGACGCTAACAACGGTCGTCAACGGTCGGTAGAGCCGAACGGCCCGTGTGTTGGGCACGGTGAGGTGCCCGCCGCCCCACGCATCTGATGCCTCGTATGGGGGCGTGATCGCTACGCTGGGACAGGTCGATGCCTGGGAGGGAGCCGGCAGTGTCGCTCAGCTACTACGTTTACGTCAGCGACAGCAAGATCGACATGCTGTTGCCGCAGATCGCCCCCGGTTTCGGGGCGAAGCGCCAGACGGAGCTGGGCGTGAATCTCTCGGTGCTGTCGGCGAAGCGCACGACCGAGGGCCCGTCCGACGACAGGATCCGCCGGCTGGAGACCGTCGTCGGGTACCTGCGCGAGCACGGTGACCTCGGCTCGGTGGACGAGCCGGGTCAGTTCTTCTGGGGGCTGCTGCCGATGCGTTGGGGTGCGTTCCCCGGCGATCCCACCTCGTCGCTGGTGTTCTTCGGCGGGCGGAGCGAGAACACCGTCGTCGGGCTGGGCGGCTCGTACCGGCACGTGTGCGACACCGTGCCGGACGTCGAGGCGCACGGGGTGGGGCGCTCGATGATGTCGTCGATGCTCGACGGGCTGGGAGCCACCTCGGACCTGGAGGACGAGTACGTCGCCGACGCGGTGGACGGCGACCTCGACCGGGCCGATCGCGCCGCGCTCGCCCGGGTGCAGGGCGCCGTGGCGAGCCTGCGCTGGCCGGCGCAGAACGTCGAGTTCGTGGCCAAGCGCCTGCTGCACGGCGACAGCCCGGACGGCAGCGCCAGGTCGGTGCTGCTCGGGACACCGGTGTACGTCGCCATCGTCGACTGACGGCGATGGCGACATGGCGCCGCGGTGACGTGATCCTCGGCCTCTACGAGGTCCTGGACGTGGTGCGCGCCGGCCGCCTGGGGCTGGTGCACCGGGTCCGGCACCGCGGCTGGGACATCGACCTCGCGGTGAAGACCCCGCGCCCGGCCGTGGTCCGCTCACCGGACGGGATCCGGGAATTCGAGCGGGAAGCCGAGGTGTGGGTCGGGCTGGGTCTGCACCCGCACATCGCGAACTGCGTCTACGTCCGTACCCTCGACGGCGTGCCTCGGGTCTTCGCGGAGTGGGCGGACGGCGGCAGCCTGGCCCAAGCCGTCACGAGCCGGAGTCTCTACGGGAACGACCCGCTGGGATCGGTGCTGGACGTCGCCATCCAGTCCGCGTGGGGTCTCGATCACGCGCACGAGAACGGAGTCGTGCACCAGGACGTCAAGCCCGCCAACGTGATGCTCACCCGGGCCGGCACGGTCAAGGTCACCGACTTCGGCCTGGCCCGGGCCCGCATGGCCACCGGGGAGGACGGCGGGGACGCGGATCCGTTCGTCAGCCGCGGCGGCCTGGATCGCGGGTACTGCTCGCCCGAGCAGGCGCGGTCGCCGGGCGGGCTCACGACGGCCACGGACGTCTGGTCCTGGGCGGTCACCGTCCTGGAGATGTTCCGTGGCGAGTTATTGGTCAAGGACGGGACCGAGGCGGGTGCCGCCTTCGACGGCTTCGCCCGCTCCGGCGCCCCGGGCGCGATCCTGCCGGTGCCGGTCGAGGTGGCGGACCTGCTGCGCGAGTGCTTCACCGAGGACCCGGCAGCGCGCCCCGGCCGGCTCCGGCCGCTCGCGGAGCGCCTGATCCGAGTGCACGAGCGGGAAGTCGGCCCGTACCCCCGGCGCGCTCCTGGGGCGGCCACCCTGCTTGCCGACGGCCTGTCCAACCACGCGCTGTCCATGCTGGACCTCGGCCGCCGCGACAGCGCCGAGGAGCTGTGGACCCGGGCTCTGCGGGCGGATCCGCACCACCCGCACGCCCGCTACAACCGCGGACTGCACCGGTGGCGGACCGGTGTGATCACCGACGCCGAGCTGGTCGACGAACTGGAATCCGTGCGGTTCGGGGATCCGGGTGACGGCGTGGGGGCGTACCTGCTCGCGCTGGTGCACCGGGAACGCGGCGACCCGGTCGCGGCGACCGCGCTGCTGCGGGACGCGGCCGCGCGGATGCCCGGCGACCCGCAGGTCGCCGCCGCGCTCGAGTCGGTCGCGTACGCCCCCTCGCCCGCGCAATCGGTCCTGCCGGGGGAGCACGAAGAGCGGATCGCCGCCCTCGCGCTGACCCCGGACGGCCAGGTCGCGGTCTCGGCCGACCGCTCCGGCGCGCTGCGGATCTGGGACGTCCCGGCGAAGGAGTGCCGGCAGCAGCTGCAGCTCGAGGAATACAGCGCCTCGGCCCTGGCGGTGCGCGACGACGGACAACTCGTGGTCGTCGGCGGGGGAATCGGGCAGGCGCTCGTGCTCGACCTCGAAGCCGGGGCCGGTTTCGAACTGCCCGGCCACCCCAGCTGGGTGGGCCTGGTCGCGCTGACGGCGGACCAGCGGCACGCGGTCACCAGCGGCTTCGAAGGGGAAACCGTCACCTGGGACCTCGAGACGCGCGAACCCCTGGACGTCCGGCAGTTCGAGAACAAGGCCGAAGTCCTCGGTGCCCAGGGCACCCTGTGCTCCGTCATCGACTACCAGCGCCACACGAACTCCGTGTACGACGTCCGCACGGGCGAGCTGGTGCACCGGATCGACAGCACCCTGACGGAGGCGCGGTTCAGCGGCGACGGCCGCCTCGCCGTGGTCGGCCTCGGCGGCACCGACGTCCGGTTGTTCGATCTCGAATCCGGCGAACCCCGCCGGAAGTTGAGGACCGGCTACGGCCGGATCGCCGTCAACCTGGACGGCACGATCGGCTTCTCCAGTGGCGGCCGCGACGAGCCGTCACGGGTGTGGGAGCTGGACAGCGGCCGGTGCCGCCTGTCCCTGGACCCGGCGCCCGGCACCAAGGAGGTCGTGCTGAGCGCGGCCGGGCGGGTCGCCGTGACCGCCGAGGGGAAGTCCGTGCGGGTGTGGCACCTGCCGCCCGCGGGACCGCCGGCCCCGTGGAGCTACGTCCGCCCGCACGAAGCCCCGGACGTCGCCGCCACCGCCGCCCGGGCGGCCGAGTTGCTCGCGGAGGCGGCCACGCTGGCCGGTACCGGGCGGCTCGACGAGGCGGCCGACCGGATCCGCGCCGCCCGCGCGCTGCCCGGGCACCGGCGCCACGCCGAGCCGGTGCGCCTCTGGCGCAGGCTCGGCGCCCTCGGCCGCCGGACCGAGCTCGCCGACGCCTGGTCCGCGGGCCGGATCGTCCCGGAGGACGAGGGGTCGTGGGCCCTGGCGTTCAGCGGCCGCAGCCCCACCGCGCTCGCCCGCGGCGGAAACGGCGCCGAAGCGTGGGTCTTCGACGTCGAGACCGGGCAACTGCTGCACACGCTCAGCCTGCACACCGGCCGCATCAGCGCCGTGGCGATGACCGCCGACGGCCGGCTCGCGGTGTCCGGGGGCGAGGACGGCCGGGTCGTCGCCTGGCGCCCGCGCGACAGGGGGATCGTCCAGCTGTTCACCAGCCCCCGCGACCACGTGTACTACGTCGCGGTCAGCGAGGACGGCCAGGTGGCTCTCTCGGGAACCGCCGACGGCGTGGTCGCGGCCTGGGACATCGGCAGCGGCCGGACCATCGGGCGATGGGAGGCGCACCCGGGGGCGGTGCTGGACGTGGCCGTCAGCGCTGATCACCGCTACGGGCTCTCTCGCGGCCAGGACGTCAGCGTGAAGATCTGGGATCTGCGCGAGGGCGAGCTGCGGTGGGTGCTGCGCGGGCACGACGAGTGGATCGGCGCCGCACGGCTGAGCGACGACAGCCGGTTCGTGGTCACCGGTGGCGCCGATGGCGCGGTGCGGGTCTGGCGGACCGCCGACGGGCAGTGCGAGGTGGTCCTCACCGGGCACGCGGACGCCGTGGTCGACGTCCTGCCGAGCCCGGCTGCCCGGCGGCTGCTGTCCTGCTCGGTGGACGGCACCGTCCGGCTGTGGGACGTCGCGGGTGCTCGCTGCGTCCACGTCCTGGCCGGGCACGCCGGCATCGTGCGGAGCCTGGCCGTCACACCGGACTTCCGGCTCGCGGCGTCGGGCGGGGAGGACCGGAAGGCCCGGCTGTGGGACCTCACGACCGGCCGGCAGCTGCGCGCCTTCACCGGCTTCTCGGCCGCGGTCACGCACGTCGCGCTGGCCCCCGACGGCGGCCTGCTCCTGGCCGGCGACGAGCGCGGGCGCCTGCTGACCTGGGCCCTGGACTGGGAGTACGACTTCGGCTCGGCGACCGGCTCCCTGCGGCCGGAGGCCGAGCCCGCGCTCGACGAGCTGCGGGACGAGGTCGCCGTTCCGCTGCCTTCCCGCGAAGACGACCGCCCGGCGCTCGTCGAGGCGTTCGCCCGCCTCGGCGACCGGCAGCGGCACGCCGTCACCCGCACCCTGGAGCTCGCCGGCGAACTGGACAAGATCCTTTCGCGCACCGATACCGGCTATCGGCTGTACGTGCGCTTCGTGGCCGAGGAGGCGGCGGCCCGGGAGCCCACACAAGTACCGAGCACGGCCGAACGGCTCGCGCTGCTGCTGCGACCGGAGGCAGAGCTGAACCGGTCCGAGGCGTTCTGGGCCGGCCACTTCGCCGAGCAGCTCCAGGACGACCTCGTCACGCTCGCCGAGGCCGCCCCGGTCCTGCACCGCGAGGGCGACCTGGCCGCTGCCGAGCACGCGTGGCAACTCGTCGTCGACGTCCGCTCCCACCTCTGGGACGCCGGGCACGTCGAAACCCAGGGCGCGATGCTCGGCTGGGCCGCGGTCCTCACCGACCTGCACCGGGAGCCGGAGGCCCTGGCACTGGTCCGGGCGGTGACCGCAGAGCGCGTACAGGACCTGGGCCCGGATCACCCGGCCACCCTGGAGGCGGCCGCGGAGCTCGCGTCCCTGCTCTCGGCGAGCGGCGAGCAGGCGGAAGCGGAACGGATGTACGACGACCTGCTGCCCCGGCTCGTGAAGCGCTTCGGCCGCGACGACGGCCGCACGCTCGACGCCCGGGTGGGGCTGGCGCGCGTGCACCACCGGCTCGGGCGACTGGCCGACGCCGAGCCGGTTCTGCGCGAGGTACTGGCGAAACGGCGGCTGCGGCTGGGCGACGACCACCCGGACACGCTCGCCGTCCAGGCCGAGTTGGACAGCGTTCGGGGGCCGACGCCGGAGAAGCCGGCGCGGCGGCGATGGTGGAGGCGGAGATGATCCCGGGTCGGTCCAGTATCGAAGCCCTGATCACCGGCAAGGCGTTCATGGGCGACATCGGGGCGTTCTTCCCCGTGAGCATGGCGTTGCGAGGCGAGGAGTTCTCGGCCGTGTTCATGATGCGCGCCAGTCAGCTCGGGCATCGGACCACCGGGCCGTACACGCCCGAGCGGCCTCCGGCCGACGCGATGAACTGGGCTCAGCTGCGGACGGGGATCGGCATGGCGGGGCGCTTTCCCTCCTTCCGGATCGACGCGAGCGGCCTGTGGCCGCGCATCCACGTCGAGTTGCTCGGCACCGCCGTCCGCGGGCTGATCGTGATGCCGGAGGAAGTGACCGCGGAGTCGGTGAACGCGCCTTACCTCGGCGAGTGGCAGGAGCAGATCTCTTCCACGGTGCGGATCGCGCTCGACTGGATCGCCCGCTGGCTCACGGCCTGTCACCATGAGGCCGGCGGCACCGAGCCGTCGGTCGACCTCGATCTGGTCTACCGGCCGGACGACGATTACGAGACCGGCCTCGCCCGGGTCGACGAGCGGGTGCGGGAACTCATCCCGCCGGTGCGCCCTGTCCTTGAGCTGCGCTGGCGTTCTGTGAGCCCGGCCCAGCGCAAGGCCTTCGTGAAGAACCTGAAAGGCGCCCGAAGGACCGGGACCCGCTCCGACCGGCGCCTGAGCCACCGGATCGGCGGTGTCGAACTGGAAGTGCCGGCCTGAGGTGAGGCGTACGAAGATGGTGCTCCGCCGAGCCACCGGTCTGGGTTCTGGACGGTTACGGGGCAGCCCCGACCAGTGATCCTTCGGCGGACGCGCCGGGGGTGAGGCTCTGCCTTGGGCTGAGGGTCTGCCTTCGGGCACCGCCCGCGGCGGTCTCGTGCCTGCCCGGGCTTGACCTCGGCGAGGCCGGTGAGCGGCAGCATTCCTGCGGACGGCCCGCGGACCCTGCCCCACGTGGGCGTGGTTGTCGGGCCGTTGGAACTCCCGGAGCAGGAGTGTGCTGCCGCGTGACCGGCGCTCTCGTACTGTTCAACCGCTGACGATTACCGTCGCGCTCCCCATGGGCCGGGGCGGTATGGGTTCCGCCATGGTCCTGCGGCTACTTGAGCTCGTCTTCGGTGATGTAGCCGTCCCCGACCAGTTCGTCCTCGTAGTTGGTCTTGTCGATGCTCGTCGGCTGCAGCAAGTAGGCGGGCACGACCTTGACGCCGTTCTTGTAGTCCCCTCGGTTGTTCACCCTCGGTCGCCTGCCCTTGAGCAGGTCGTCGGCCATGTCCGCGGCTTCCTCGGCGAGCAGGCGGACGTCCTTGTACACGGTCTGCGACTGCTCGCCCGCGATGATCGACTTCACCGAGGCCAGCTCGGCGTCCTGACCGGTGATGATCGGGAGGGGCTTGCTCGCGGAGCCGTAGCCGTCCGACTTCAGCGCGGACAGGATGCCGATGGACATGCCGTCGTACGGCGACAGGACCGCGTCGACCTTCTCGCTCCCGTACGACTTGGCGAGGATGCCGCTCATGCGCTTCTCCGCGGTGGGCCCGTCCCAGCGCAGGGTGGTGACCTGGTCGAGCTTGGTCTGTCCGGACCGGACGACCAACTGCTTGCTGTCCAGGAACGGCTGCAGGAGCGCCATCGCACCGTCGAAGAAGAACTTGGTGTTGTTGTCGTCGGGGGAGCCGGCGAACAGCTCGATGTTGAACGGGCCGCCCTTGCCGTCCTCCAGGCCGAGCTTTTCGATGATGAAGTGGGCCTGGAGCCGACCGACCATCTCGTTGTCGAAGGAGACGTAGTAGTCGACGTTCTTGGTGCCGAGGATGAGCCGGTCGTAGGAGATCACCGGGATCTTCGCGTCGGCGGCCTGTTGGAGCACGCCCTGCAGCGACTCGTTGTCGATGGCCGCGATGATCAGTGCTTGGACGCCCTGCTTGATCAGGCTCTCGATCTGTGAGACCTGGGTCTTCGGGCTGTTGTTGCCGTAGACCAGCTTGCTCTTGTACCCCTTGCCCTTCAGGCCCTCGACGACGCTCTTGCCGTCGGTGAGCCAGCGCTCGGAATCCTGGGTCGGCATGGCGATGCCTACCGTGCCGCCCTCGGAGTCGCTCGCGGAGCCGCCCCCGCCGTCCTGCCCGCAGGCGGACACGGTGAGGGCGAGGGAGGCGGCGCCGGCCATGGCGGCGAGGGCGGCTCTTCGGTTGAGCATGCTGATCGGTCCTCGTTCTTCTCGTGGTGGGGAGGGTGACGACATGTCAGGTGCCGGTGGGGAGGCGGGGGAGCGGCCGGGCAGCCGAAGGGCAGGTCGAGAGCGAGTCCCCGGTGAACAACCGGCTGTCCTCGCTGAAATGCGACCCGGCGACTTTCGTCAGGCTGCGCCACGGCGTTCCGGCTACGTGTGTGCTGATTCCGGTGCTGCGCAGGGCCCTTGCCTTTCAGCCGTTCGAAATATCGTCACATGTTCGGAAGTTTGCCGAGACACTAGGAGGGGGTGTGCGGGGTGTCAACTGTGCGAACAGCAACGGTTCCAGAAAGTGTTCGAGATCGCTTTCGTTCCCCGGAAGAACCTTGGTGGCCACGTCTGTTGCTCCAGCCGGACTTCTGCGTTGCTCCTGCTCAACGGCCCGGCGATGGGAACTGCGGTGGGCCAGGCGTCTGCTGGACGGGTTCGGCGGCAGGTGGGCGACGGATTCGGCCGGTGCGAGAAGCCCCTTCCGCTTTCCGCTCGACACATGTGTCGTGCGCTGCTCGGCTAGGGCGTGCCCGCGTCCCGATGCGTGAGGCTGAACAGGGTCTGAAGGCCGCTGAGGAACCCTGCGCGGTCCGCCGGCGATAGCTGCGCGAGCAGCCGCTCTTCGCCTGCCCTGACCGTCCCGGACGGCGACTTCCGCCGCACCCCGGACGGCCCCTTCCGGCCGGCACTGCCCGCGGAGGACGGGGCGGGCACGCTGGACCGGATCCTGATGGCTCTGGGCCGATCGCCGGGCTGGCGCAACTCTGCGGGTGTCCGGGCGGCGAAGAGGGCCCATTGACTGGCATCACATCGCGGCATCGCACGCAAAGGCGTTGAATGCGGGCCGCCTTGTCTTGATCAGAACGCGCTCTGCCACCAACGATGCGGCGGATCGCCGTACGGTGCGGCGTCGGGACGTTCGAGGATCTTCAGGTCGAGAGGCTGCACGATGCCGCGGAGCTCCCGTGAGCTCTTCTTCGGGAGAGCGCAGATGGCCAGCTCCAGTAGGTCTCGCTCGTCCGCCGGTTCGGGGCAACATTCGGGGACACCGCATCGGTCTCTGAACGGCGAGGGGAGCTGAGCCTTCGGTGCCCTTGCGATGGCGGTCCACCGGGAGAGGGCCTGCTCGATCATGCCTGGCTGGAGCCGCGTGCGTTCCAGCTGAATGATCTGCGCCTGAGCAGGACCGGAAAGCCGGCCGATCCTCGAGTAGCCGCAACGCGCGGCAAAGTGCCTGTTCTCTGCCCGTAGGCGTGAGGGGCGCCTACGCGGCATGGCCCTTTCGGCTGTGAGTCATGAACAGCAGTCTGACATGTGGCGCACACCAGGGGGGCGTCAGGCAGCGCAGGCCGCAAGACTGCTGACGGCTCGTCAGTCGTCCCGGTGGCTGACGATGTTCAGGATGTTCCCGTCGGGGGCGCGGACGAAGAAGCGTCGCAGGCCCCACGGTTCGTCGGTGAGTGGGTGCACGATCTCGTACCCGAGCCGTAGTGCCTCGGCGTATGCGTCGTCGACGGCCGCACCGACCCTGACCGAGACCACGGGATCCCGGGGCGCGGTGGCGTCGCGCGTAAGGAGCTGCAGTTGCGCACGTCCGTCGGGTGACCGGTATTGGGCCACCCACCCCATGTTGAAGCCCTCGACGCTCAGACCGAGGTAGCCGGTGTAGAAGTCGCAGGCGGCTGCGATGTCCGGGACGCGCAGGTTCGCTGTGATGCCGGTGGCTTCCATCGTCACTCCTCGAAGGCGGCACGCTTCTTCGGTGGCGCACAACGGAATGCGCGCATTCCGCACTTTGCCACCAAGTCGCGGCATCCGCGCCGGTAACGCGCGCATGCGCCGAGCACCGCCGGCCGGCCCGCGAGCTGACGGCGGTGGACCAGAGTCAAGAGGTGGGGACGAAGGCCCCGCCGGCCAGCCGATCGGGGCCTTCCACAGTGCTCAGGACAGTAGATCCACCGCATCGATCGACGTCCCCGCGCTGAGGAACGACGTCGTCCCCGACCCGCTCACCACGTTGATCTTCAGCACGTTGTACTGGCTCGTGTCCGTCCGCCAGGCGGACGCCGGGATGCTGTAGGTGAACATGTTGTTGTTGCCGCGGTACGAGCCGACCGTCAGGGACCGTGTGCTCGGCTGGGTCGGTGGGGAGGGGATGGCCGATGTCCAGGTGTCGTTGACGACGATCTGGGGCCGGCCGTTGGCGTAGGCCGTCGTCACGCCGATGCGCAGGGTGTGCGCGGCGGCCGCCTGTGCTGCCGTGAGCTTGAAGTACACCAGCAGGCCGCTGTTGACGTCCTTCCAGATGTAGCAGGGGAACGCGGACGTCTCGCTGCCGCTGCCGATCACCACGTTGCCCGTCCAGGACGCGGCGCGTACGTCGGACGGATGCGCGTACGTCATGAGGTCCGCGTTCTTGAAGCCGCTCGGTGTGCCGTTCCAGTCGCCGATCCGCCAGATCGCGCTCGCGTTGCTCGGGTCGTTGGAGGACGGGATCGTGAGCGTGTTCATGGTCGTCGTGGCGCCTGCTGTGACCGTCACCGACGTGGTGTGGACCGCCAGCTCGCCCTTGAAGACCGTCAGTGTGTACGTCCCCGGCAGAACGCCCGCGATCGAGAACCAGCCGTCCGACGCGCGCGCCGGACCCCAGTACTGCGCCGCCGAGTTGGCAAGGCCCACGGTGTACGGGTACGCCGTGTTCCGGCCCGAGATCCCCACGCCCGCGACCCGGGCCCGGCCGCTCGCCCCGACGTATCCGGAGATGCCCAGCGAGTCCGCCCACGACGTGGTGAGTGTGCCGGGGAAGAGCGCGGCCGAAGGTGCGCCGCCGTCCGTGAACGCGATGACGTACGGGCCCTGGAGGCCGAAGCGCTGGGCCTCGGTCTGGTTCTCGCCGTAGTACAGGATCTCGTACAGGCCGCCGCCGTCCGCGCTCTGGTGCCTCAGGAGGGAGCGGTAGAACGGGCCGCCCGACGCCTTCTCGTGGTTGCTGCGGACGATCCACAGGCCCACGCTGCCGGTCGTCCAGCCGACGTAGTTGTAGTCCGTCACCCGCAGCTTCGAGTAGTGCTTCGAGCGGGTCTGGCCGTCGGATTTCCTGAAGACGTCCGAGGCCTCGATGGTGGTGGGCGCGTACGTGTACGAGTCGGGCTCGTCGTTGAGGAACAGGCCCGCCTTGACGCGCAGGATGTAGCGCGTCGCCGAGACCGAGGTGTCGGCCTTGTCGGTCCACAGGTAGACGTTGTTCTCGCCGCTGCGGGCCGCGTAGTAGTGCTTGAGCGTGCCGTACGTGACGGAGATCAGGATCGTCGAACCCGACTGGGAGATCGTCACGGTGGAGGTGCCGAGGCCGGACTCGATGTGCGAGTTCTTGCCGCCGTAGCCCTGGTACTCCGTGCCGCGGTAGACGAGCGACGTCAGGTCGCCGTTGGTCTTGCTGACCTTGAAGACGAGGTTGGCGCCGGTGTCGACGACGTAGTTCGAGCCGTCGTCGCGCCAGCCGAAGCTCGCGGCGGACGCGGAGGGGGCGAACGGGCCGGCGAGGACGGCCGAACCGGCGGCCGCAGCGGTGCCGACGACGAAGGTGCGGCGTCCGACCGGTCGGTTCACGGTTTTGGACATGGGGGTGCCTCCTTCGGAAGGTGTGGGGTGCGGGTGTGTGTGAGGGTGACAGTTGAATCGATTTCGCGAAAGGGCTTTCACGTCGGAGGAGTTGGCAATCTTGTGAAATCGCTCCAAGGCCTAGAAAGCGCTTGCCAAGCGCGGTACGGTCCAGCGCCAGGTGTTGTCGCCCTGTCCGAGGAGCCGCGAATGAGACGTTTCAGCCTCGCCGTGCTGGCGGCCGTGTCACTGACCACCGGCCTGACGGCCATGCCGGCACACGCACACGAAGCACGTCCGCTCGGCATCGAGAACTGCACCGCCACCGCCTGCCACTTCGACGTCCCGCCCGGCACGTACGACGTACAGGTCCTCCTCGGCGGCGACGCCGACTCGCGCACGAGCATCGCCGGTGAGACCCGGCGCTCCCTGCTGCCCGAGACGGCGGCCACGGCCGGAGAGCGAGTCGCCCGCGGCTTCACCGTGAACGTCCGCACCCCGCAGGGCGAGCCCACCGCCGCCGAGGGAAGTCCCGGCCTCGACCTGGCGATCGGCGGCCCTGCGCCCGCCCTCGCCGGCATCCGCGTCACACCGGCCCGGCACGCCCGGCAGATCCTCCTCGTCGGTGACTCCACCGTCTGCGACCAGCCCGGCGACCCGTACTCCGGCTGGGGTCAGCGGCTGCCCCAGTACCTGCGCAAGGGGCTGTCCGTCGCCAACTACGCCGACTCCGGCGAGAGCACGGTCACCTACCTCTCCGACACACGGCTCTGGGCCACCGTCCAGCCCCTGATCCGCCCCGGCGACCTCGTCCTGATCCAGCTCGCCCACAACGACAAGACGACCGACGAGGCGACCTACCGCGCGAATCTGGAGACACTGGTGACCGGCGTCCGGGAGAAGGGCGGCGAGCCTGTCCTCGTCACCCCGATCGTGCGGCGCTGGTTCAACTCCGACGGCACGCTCGACAACAACACCGCGCTCCTGGTCAACGGCCTCGGCGTCGACCACCCGGCGGTGATCCGCTCGGTCGCGGCGGCCGAGGACGTACCCCTGATCGACCTGACCGCCAAGACCAAGGCGCTGGTGGAGTCCCTCGGTGTGGAGGGTTCCAAGGCGCTTTACCTCTACAACGAGAAACGGGACAACACGCACACGTCCGTGCACGGCGCCACCGTCTACGCCGGTCTGGTCCGCGACGAACTCGTCGCCCGGCATCTGGTGCCGGAAGGCAGAGTACGGGTGGGATGAGTTCCGTATGAGCCCCTGGGGCGCCCCGACCGGAACCGGGGCGCCCCAGGTCCTGACCCGCCCGACCCGCCACCCGCGCCGCCCGAGAGAGAACCCATGCACCTGCCGCCCGACGACCGCACCCTCAGCCCGCACACCGGCTACACCCGCGCCCACTGGGAAGCGGCCGCGGACGCGCTGCTCGCCGCGGTGGAGCCGTACGCCACCGAGGACCGTGCCCTCTACCACTTCCCCGGAGACCGGGAGAGCTGGTCCGGGCGGCTCTCCGACGGCCTGGAGGGATACGCCCGTACGCTGCTGCTGGCCGCCTTCCGGCGGGACGAGACCGCGCTGCAGCGCTACGCCGACGGCCTCGCCGCCGGTGTCGTCGGCGTATGGCCCCGGATCGAGGACCGCAGCCAGCCGCTCGTCGAGGCGGCGTCGATCGCGCTCGCGCTGCGGCTGACGCGTCCGCTGCTGTGGGACCGGCTGGACGACGCCGTGCGTCAGCGGGCGGCGGCCTGGCTGGGCGACGCGCTCACCGCCGAGGCCTGGCCCTGCAACTGGGAGCTGTTCCCGGTCACGGTCGGCGGATTCCTCCGGGAAATCGGCCACGAGACAGAGATGTCCCGCAAGGCGATCGACCGCGGCCTCGAGCGCATCGAGGAGTGGTACGTCGGCGGCGGCTGGTACACGGACGGGGACGGACGGAAGTTCGACTACTACAACGGCTGGGCGATGCACCTCTACCCGGTGCTGCACGCCTGGCTCGCGGACGACTCCCGTCTGCTCGACCTGTACGGCGGCCGGCTCGAGGCCCATCTCGCCGACTACGCCCGCCTGTTCGGCGGCGACGGCGCCCCCATGCACCAGGGGCGCTCCCTGACCTACCGCTTCGCCACGACAGTCCCGTTGTGGCTGGGCGCGCTCTCCGGTCGTACGCCACTGGCGGCGGGGGAGACGCGGAGGCTGGCGTCCGGTGCGCTGAAGTACTTCCTGGAGCGGGGCGCGGTGGATTCCCGCGGCCTGCTCACGCTGGGCTGGCACGGCCCCGACTCCGGTGTGCTGCAGGGCTATTCGGGACGGGCGTCCCCGTACTGGGCGAGCAAGGGCTTCCTCGGCCTGCTGCTGCCCGCGGAGCACGAGGTGTGGACGGCCGTCGAGCAGCCGGCCCCGGCCGAGCGCTCCGACGCGGTCACGCCGATCCCCGCCCCCAACTGGCTTCTCCAGTCGACGAGTTCGGATGGCCTGGTCCGCCTCCACAACCACGGCAGTGAGGACGTCCGCTACGACCCCTACTACACGCGCCTGGCCTACTCGACGGTGACGCGGCCTTCGGCGTCGTACGACAACAGTGTGATCGTCGGTGGTGACCCGAGCCGTACGGGCATCGAACCGCTGGGCGTGGGCGACGGCTGGGTGGCGTCGCGGCACGCGGCGGGCGGGGGCGCGCGGGTGACCAGCGTGGTCCTTGCGCACGGGGCCGTGGAAGTGCGCGCACACCTGGTCTCGGGGGCCGAGCCCGGGACGGAGGTGCGCGTGACGGGGTGGGCGGCAAGGGAAGGTGCCCGCGCGGAACTCCTGCCCGCCGTCGGCCTCGACGAGGCGCTGACCGGCGTGACCGGTGACGGTGCGACGCTCTTCGTCGCTCTGGCTCGTCTCAGCGCGGAGGCGGATCCCGCGCCTTTGGAGGAGACGGTGAGTGTGGAAGAAAGCGTGGGGGAGTTGGCGGTTCGCTGGAGCGGGGGCCCTGAGGTGCGGATTCGGCTGGACGACTCCGGGGTGGAGATGCGACGCGCCGGCAGTCCTGCACCCAGGACTGCCGGCGCGACGTACTGACCCCGGTGGTCACGGAGTGAGACGTGCGATCCGAAGCGTCGTCGCGGTCGGGGACGAGCCGTTGAGCGGGCTCGCGTAGGTCGGGGTGACGGGGGCGTAGCCCCACGTCAGCATCCCGGACAGCAGGAGCTTGTTCTTGTCGTACGGGGGCGAGGTGGACGTTGACGTGTTCCGTGCCGGGGGTGTTCGTCAGGCGGATCGCCGTGCCGGGGCCGGAGTCAGGAATCCCTCGCATGACCCCGAACAGTTCGGCCGGTACCGAAGCAACCCGCGCCTAGCGTGCCGGTATGACCGAAAACCCGCAGGAGACCCCCGCTCACGCCGTCATCGCGATGGTCGACCACGTTCTGGCCCGCGCCGCCACCTGGACCGCCTGGGACGGCAAGCCCGCCCACGTCGACGACCGCGTCTACACGCCGCACAAGGCGATCCGACGCGTCGCCGACCATCTCGTCGATCACCTCGCGGAGATGGAGGCCCGGCTGGCGGGCGAGGACCCGCAGCCGGACCGCTGGCACGCGTCTTTGGTGACGACGGAGGCGGATCTCGCCCCCTTCACCCAGGAGGACTTCGACGAGGCCCGCAGCCGGCTCACCCGGCTGGCCCGGATCTGGGCGAACCGCCTGGACACGCTGACCGACGAGCCGCTCGACGCCTCGCCCGGCGTGGGCTGGAGCTTTCGCGAACTGGCCCTCCACCTCAAGGGATCGACGTACTACGCGGATGCCGTGGGTGACCTGTCATGACTCCCTTCGCCGCCCTGCACCACGCCGACGAGCCCCTGCTTCTCCCCAACGCCTGGGACCACGCCTCCGCGCTGGCTCTCGCCGCCGAGGGATTCCCGGCCGTCGGCACGACCAGCCTCGGTGTCGCCGCGGCCGCGGGCCTGCCCGACGGAGCCTCGGCGACCCGGGACGAGACCCTCCGGCTCGCCCTCACGCTCGGCTCGCAGCCCTTCCTCCTCTCCGTGGACGCGGAGGGCGGCTTCAGCCAGGACCCGGACGAGGTGGGGGAGTTCGCGCGGGAAGTCGCGGCCGTCGGAGCGGTCGGCATCAACCTGGAGGACGGCCTCGGGCCGGCCGACCGGCACGCCGCGAAGATCGCCGCCGTCAAGTCGGCGGCGCCGGACCTCTTCGTCAACGCGCGCACGGACACGCACTGGCTGGGCGAGAGCGGCGAGCGCGACACCATGGCCCGCCTGGATGCCTACCAACAGGCGGGCGCCGACGGCGTGTTCGTCCCCGGCCTGACCGACCCCGACCGGATCACCGCCCTGGTGAAGCACCTCGACGTTCCCCTCAACATCCTGTACTCGCCGAACGGCCCCACCGTGCCCCGGCTGTCCGACCTCGGCGTACGCCGCGTCAGCCTGGGGTCGCTGCTGTATCGGAGGGCGTTGGGAGCGGGGCTGGAGACGGTGCGGGACATCAGGGCGGGCCGGGTGCCCCGGGGGACGATGCCCACGTACGACGAAGTCCAGGGACTCGTGGGCTCCGGCTAAGTACGTCCCCCTCACGGGGCCAGTGCTCCAGCGCCACGTGCAGCGCGTCGACCGCCCGGTCCCACGACTTCTGTACGTCGCGTGGCGCGCCGAAGCCACCGCTCGCCTCCAGGGCGCAGTAGCCGTGGAAGGTGGCGCGCAGCAGGCGTACGGCGTCGGTGAGGTCGGGTTCGTCGAGACCGTAGGCGCGGAGCATGCCGTAGGTGATCTCGGCGGTGCGGCGGAAGGCGGGGTGGCCGGTTACGAGGGCCTGGTCGATGCGGATCTGGGTGGCCGCGTACCGCCCCGGGTGCTGGAGCGCGTACTCCCTGTACGCACCGGCGAATGCCGCCAGCGCGTCCTTGCCGGCCCGTCCTGCGACGGCCTCGGCGATACGGTCGATCATCTCGCCGCCCGCGAACAGAGCCATCCGCGAGCGCAGGTCCTGCAGATTCCTGACGTGCGAATACAGGCTCGCGTCCTTCACGCCGAAGTGGCGGGCCAGAGCGGACAGGGTGACGTTCTCGAAGCCGGCCTCGTCGGCGAGGTCGGCCGCGGCGGCGACGAGGCGGTCGACGGTGAGTCCTGCACGGGCCATGACGGCGACTCCGGGGCGCGGCTAATGGGTCTAGGCACCAGCCTAGTCACCCATGCGCGGCGTACTCCACGAACTCCGTCCAGGCGGTGGGGGAGAGCGTGAGCTGAGGCCCGGTGGTGTTCTTGGAGTCGCGGACGTGGATGGTGGTGGGGCGGGTGGCCACCTCGACGCAGTCGCCGTCACCACTGCTGCTGTAGCTGCTCTTGAACCAGGCCAGTTCGGGCGTGCTCATACCGCTCCTCGCATCCGCTCCAGCAGGCTCCGGGATTCTTCCGGGTTGAGAGCCTGTGAGCGCAGTTTCGCATAGCGCATGTGCAGCACACTGATCGATTTCGCGTTGACGATGAACTGGCCACTCAACTGTGCCTCGCAGTAGGCGAACCACTCGTGCTCCGCAGTCTCCAGCAGCTGGATGGGGCCTGCGAGGCCTGCGTGGGTGCCGTGTTCCGTCGGCATCACCTGCAGTTCCACGTGCCGTGGCTCCGTGATCTCCAGAATGTGCTCGATCTGCTCACGCATGACGTCAGCTCCTCCGGTCTTCCGTCGAAGCACATGCTCTTCGACGATGAAGCTGAACGCTGTGTGAGGCCGTTCCTCGAAGAGCGACTGGCGTTGCATACGGGCCGCGACCTTGGCCTCGATTTCCGAGTCGGTGAGCGTGGGCACCCTCTCCCGGAACAGCGCCAGCGCATACGCTTCCGTCTGCAAAAGCCCCGGCACCAACCGGTTCTCGTACGTGTACAGACTGATCGCCTGCTCCTCCAGCTCAGCCCACTGCCGGAACCACGACGCGAGCCCCTTCTCCCGGCTGACGTGCTTGTACGCCGCCTTGAGCGCCCCGAACGCGTCCAGCACCTGTTCCGCGCGCTCGACGAAGACGCGTGGTGGGAAGCGCCGCCCCTGTTCGATCGACGCGACCGTCGCCGGCTGGTACTGGACCAGCGGTGCGTAGTCCTCCTGCGTGAAGCCCGCCCGCTTGCGGAAGGCCTTGTGGACGGCGCCGAACGCCTTCAAGCTGTCCGACGGTTCCGGCTCGTTCGAAACGCTCTCGACGCTGATGGTGCTGTCGGTCATACGAGTCATGGTCACGGAACGTCACGCACACTGTCCACTCCGTAACCCGTACAACTCGCAGCGTACGAGTTTCGTGCCTGGCCGACCGCCGTGCCGCCCGGGACGGTTGGGGCATGCGAGCAGAGACGCGGGACCAACCGCCCGTCACCGTACGTACGTTCACCCAGCTCTTCAGCTCCACCCCGCGCGGTGCCCGGCTGGCGCGTCGGCTCGTCGCCAACCGCATGGACGTGTGGGGGTACGCGCACGGCGGTGACGCCAACGAGAACGTGACCCTCGTCGTCGCCGAGCTGGCCGCGAACGCCGTGCGGCACGGGCGGGTGCGCGGGCGGGATTTCCGGGTCCGGCTGGTGCTGCGCGGGGATGTGCTCCGGGTGGAGGTCGCCGATGCGCGTGCGGACAGGCTGCCCGCGATCCAGGAACCCTCGGGCGAGAGCGGGCGTGGGCTGCTCCTGGTCGACGCGCTGTCCGCGGACTGGGGGGTGGACCTCCACCCGGACTCCACCCACAAGGTGGTCTGGGCGGAGGTCCCCCTGAGGGCCGTGCTGCTCAGCCGATCGGCGCGTACAGCACACCCAGCTTGTCGATCTCGTCGCCCGAGCGACCCGTGAAGCCGACGATCTGCCAGCCGGACGGGGCCGTGAAGGTCTTCGTGTCGGACGTGGCCGTACCCGAGGACAGCGTGCGCCCCTTGTCGGTCGTGAAGGCGGCGGAGAAGATCCTTGTGTGGCCGTCCTTCTGGCCCTGCGTCAGTTTCACCGAGGTGAGGTGCTCGCCGGATGCGAGGGTCAACGACGTCGCCGTGCCGCCCGTACCGCCGTGACTCAGCGTCGCACCGCCGGCGTGGGTCAGGGACACCGCGTCGAGGCGGGAGGCGCCGCGCAGGGTGAGGGTGCGCGGGGACGGGGACGCGGGCAGGTCGTCCGCGTCGTTGAACGCCGTGCCGTGCGGGCCGCCGAAGAAGTCGCTCGCCTTCAGGGACGAGTTGACGGTGTAGGAGAAGTCGGCCGTGTGCGGGAAGTGATCGGAGAGGTTGCCGCCGTTCGCGTCCAGGAACTTGGCCCACTCGTTGTTGTAGCGGGTCGCCGACAGCGAGAGCAGCTTGCTGCCTCGGTAGAGGATCTTGTCCACGACCTCGCAGTCGTTCGGCGGGGCCGACGTCGGGCACAGCAACGGGTCCGCACCCTGCGCCGGAGCCGTACCGCCCGTCACCAGCTGCACCCAGGCGTCCGTCAGACCGTTCTCGTCGACGAGCGTGCGTATGTTGTCGCCGGTGCGCGTGTACCGGGTGTTCGTGTCACCCATGACGATCACCGCGTTGCCCGCGGAGTTCGCCTGGATGAAGTCGGAGAGCTGCTCGATGTTGGCGCGGCGGGCGGCGAGGGCGTCGTTGGTGTCGTCCGCGTTGGGGTGGGCGTTGTAGAGGTCGAGGAAGACGCCCTCGGCCAGCCGGACCCGGGCCAGGGTGAAGCCCTTCGGGGTCAGGCAGTTGGTGCCCGTGCAGTTGTTCCACTTCACCCGCTCGAAGTCCTCGAAGGGGTGGTCGGAGAGGGTGTTCAGGCCGTCGCCGAACCCGGCGCCGCCGCTCGTCGCCGTGCGGTACGGGTGGTTGTCACCCGCGTAGAGCGCCGCGTGGTAGTTGAAGTCCTCCTGCACGTTCACGATGTCGTACGGCGCCAACCTCGGGGAGATCAGCGGTGTGTTCGTCGCCGGATGGCTGGAGCTGAGACCTTCGGGAAGGCCGGCGACGTTGTACGTCAGCACGTTGAACGAACCGGTCGCGGCGGCCGCGGGTGTGGCGCCGGTGGTGGCGAGGCCGGTGAGGGCCAGCGCCGCGGCGGCGAGGGTGCCGATGAGTCTTCTCATGGGGGTGTCTCCGGTCGAGGAAAGTGGAGGTGGAACCTGAGCAATGCTCAGGTTCGTTGCCCATGAGTGTGACGGACAAGGGCAGTTGGGGAAACGGTGAGGGACGAGGTGTGGCCGGTGTTTCTCACTTCCGGACACCGCGGCTCAGGACGCGTCAGCCGTGAGCCGTCGCCGGGCGGCACAAGGTTGCCGCGGGAGGGACGCCGCGGCCGACCCGGTGCCGCCCGCGCATGAGCGCGGTCAGGCGCCGCCGGTCCCCGTCACCAACTGCACGCGCCCGTCATCCGTTCACTCCCGTGTAGTGGTCCAGGCTCCACCGCCACAGCAGCCGCGCCGCCAGGTACGCCAGCAGTCCGAGGAGCGGAGAGGACGCCGCCAGCCAGTACGGCACGCCCGTGTCGTGGCCGTGTCCGGTCAGTACGGCGGCCGGGAAGTACGCGACGAACGCGAGCGGAAGGGCGTACGTCAGGAAGCCGCCCACCGCCCTCGGCAGCACGTTGAGCGGATAGCTGCCGAATGTGCCCAGCAGCTCCTCCAGCCAGCGGCTCCAGTAGTCCGCGGCCGGAAAGCGCAGCGAGGCGGAGGCCACCACCGTGAACATGGCCGCCTCCAGGAGCATGCCGCCGACCAGGCAGGCGATCAGGTACGTGATGCGGCCCGACGTCCAGTCCAGGTGACTGCGTGTCAGGGCGCCGGCCATCAGTCCTGCCGCGACTATCAAGTCACCGATCGCGTTGGTGGGGAAGAACTGCAGCTGGACCTGGCGGTGCACCGGCATGGGCCGCACCAGATAGATGTCGATCCTCCCTTCCTGGATGAAGCGGCCGATGAGGTGCATCCGCCCCAGGAACAGCACGAACAGGCCGTGCGCCAGCATCCGCGTGGCCGGGATCAGCAGCACTTCGGAACTGTCCCAGCCGCCCATCCCCGTGAACCGGGACAGCAGCACCGTCGCGAACACGATCACCGACACCTGCCAGATCGCACCGATCGCGACCATCATCAGGAACTCGGAGCGGTACTCCAGCTGTGCGCGGAAGTTGAGGCGCGTGATGCGCCACATGACGCGAAGAGCGTTCAACGACATGACGGCTCAGCCTCCCTGCGAGATCACGCGCCGGGCGGCACGCCGCCACAGCAGCCGGGTGAACAGGGCCAGGACCACGATCCAGCCCGCCTGCACGGCGAGTTCGAAGCCCGCGTCCGACAGCGGGATCCGGCCCACGTACAGCGACAGCGGCACGCTCAGCGTCGCCTGGAACGGCAGGAAGGAGCTCATCGTGATGAACCAGTCAGGGAAGAACCACAGCGGCGCGTACACCCCGGACAGCAGGTTCTGCGCGAACATCAGGATCATGATCGCGGCGCCGTTGCGGAGGGTCCAGAAGCACAGCTGGTCGATGACCAGCATGACGTAGTACAGGACCAGCTGGCCGAGCAGCAGGCTCAGTGCGAACACCCCGGCCACGGCCGCCGACTCGGGTGGCTGCACCACTCCGGCGGCCAGACAGACGGTGTATCCGGCGAGCGCCCAGGCGAACCCGTAGGCCTGCTCGCCGAGCGCCCGCATCGCGTAGTAGCGCTGGGGCGGCAGCGGGCGCAGGTACCAGTAGACGATCGTGCCGAAGTGCATGTGCTGCAGCACGCTGTCCCGGCCCGCGTACTGGTCCAGCTCCCGCAGACGGGAGGCCAGTACGGCCAGTACGGCGTACGTCACCGCCTGGTCGCGGCTGAGCCCGGCGGTGGTGCCGGAGTGTGTGTACAGACCGCGCCAGAGGGACGCCACCAGCACGATCTGGACGGTCAGACGGAGCAGCACCGCGGTCATCCGGGGTGGCGTGTGCAGTTCGCCGAGCGGGGTGACGCGGGCGGCGCGCCAGGCGTACGAGGCGGCCATCTCAGACCCCTTCTGCCGCGGGCTCCGCGTGCACGTACGCGGCCCGCATGACGTCCTCGAGGTCGGCCTCGTCGATCGCGACGCCGTTCACCTCGTACCGCTCGATGACCTGCTTGAGCGCCTGGTGGACCGTCGGAGCGGCAGGCCCGTCCGGGCCGAACACGACCTCCGGGCCCTCGCGCCGCAGCACGGCGATGCCCGGCAGCGGTACGACGTCGGCGTGCGCGTCGGCGAGCGTGACCCGCACCTGCCAGGTGGAGCCGTATGTGCGGCGGATCTCGTCGAGTGTGCCGTCGAGGACGAGGCGCCCGTGGTTGACCAGGACGACCCGCTCGGCGAGCCGCTCGACCTCCGTCATGTCGTGCGTGGTGAGCAGGACCGTACGGCCGCGCTGCTCCACCTGGTTGCGCAGGAACTCGCGCACCTGCTCCTTGACCACCACGTCCATGCCGATGGTCGGTTCGTCGAGGAAGACGACCGGCGGGTCGTGCAGGAGCGCCGCCGCCAGGTCGCAGCGCACGCGCTGGCCGAGGGAGAGATGGCGCACGCGGGTGTCCCAGAAGGAGGAGAGGTCGAGGAGGTCGTCGAACTCCTTGAGCCGGGCGGCGTGTTCGCCCTTCGGCACCTCGTAGATGTCCCGCAGGATGGCGAACGACTCGCGCACGGGAAGATCCCACCACAGCTGGGTGCGCTGCCCGAACACCGCGCCGATGTTGCGGGCGTTGCGCTCACGCTCCTCGTACGGCACCACACCCGCGACCCGGGCCTCGCCCGCGGTGGGGGTGAGGATGCCGGTGAGCATCTTGATGGTGGTGGACTTGCCGGCACCGTTCGGGCCGAGCAGGGCCAGGAGCTCGCCCGCGGCCACGTCGAAGGTGATGTCGGAGACGGCGTGCTTGGCGACGCGCTCCGGATTGACCAGGGAACGCAGGGCACCGGCGAAGCCGGGGCGGCGGACGGTGGTGTGGAACGTGCGGGACAAGCCGCGAACCTTGATGCTGCCTGTCACTCCTTGAACCTCCTCGTCAGCTGTATCAGCCAGACCGTCGCTGCCAAAGAAGCGGCTGAAAGCGCTGTCAACAGCCACGGCACCGCGTGAATCCCGGAAGACTCGATGCCCATGCCCAGAAGTGGCGGCGCTGCCACTCCGCCGATCATCGACGCGGCGATGACCCAGGCGCCGGCTCGCTGTGCCTGGGGGAGAGCCCGGTTCAGCCAGGGCAGGCCGGTGGGGAAGACGGGCGCGATGAACAAGCCAACACCCGCATACGCCACCGGCGCCACGTCTTTTATCAGCGCGAGCAGCAGACACACCGTCATGCCGGTCGCGCACATCGTCAGGATGCGCTCGGGGGAGTACCTGAGCGTGATCGGTACGACGAGGAAGCGGCCCGCCGTCATCATCAGCCAGTACACCGAGGTCGCAGAGGCGGCCACCGTCGCGGTGTAGCCGACGGTCTCCAGGTGGGTGGGCTCCCAGCCGCCGACGCCCGCCTCGACGGCGACGTTCAGGATGTAGAGGGCGAGGAAGCCGGCGAGGACGCGGGACAGGCCCAGGCCGCGTGCGGGAGAGGCGGCGGCATCCTCGTGCACTTCCGTGCGTACGCCCCTCGATCCCAGCACCACCAGCGCCGCCGCCAGCACCGCACACCCCCCGAAGGCGTACGGGTACGCGGCGGGCCCCACCCATGCCACGACCGCCGGCCCCAGCACGGCCCCGATGCCGAAGTGCGCGTTGAGCACGTTCAGCATGGCCGTGGAGCGGTCGCCGAAGCCGACCGCGAACAGCTGGTTGAGACCGTAGTCGATGCCGCCGAAGCCGAGGCCGCCGAGGAACGCGGCGGCGAGGGCCAGCGGCCAGTCCGGGGCGAGCGCGAAGCCCGCGGCGCCCAGCGCCATCAGCCCGTAACTGGCCGCGAGCAGCGCCCTGTTGCTGATGCGGGAGTGGATCGCGTTGAACGCGAGGACACCGGCGACCCCGCCCGTGAAGTGCAGGCTGAGGCCGAGGCCCGCGCCTGACGGGGACAGCCCGTACTCCTCCCGCAGGCCCGGGACCGCCGGGCCGTAGAGCGCCTGGAGCATGCCGATGAGGACGAAACCGACGCAGGACGCGACCGCGGCCGGACGGCTACAGAGTCTTCTGGGGGACACCCCCAGACCCCCGTGCCGGCCGGCCGCGGACGTGGTCAGGACCGTGTCAGTCAACTGGTCTCCGAGAACACGAACGAGAACTCCGCGGGCTCGGCGCGCAGGTAGTACTGCGGCAGCGGTCCCGGACCGCACGACGCCGTGCCGATGCCGCCCTGCCCGTGGTCGAGGTTGACCCAAACTGTGTCGCCGGCCGTGAGCTCGGTGCGGTGCTCGGCGGCGTCCAGCTGCTCCGTGGTCCAGCGGCGGGCGGTGAAGTAGAACTCCGGGTCGCCCTCGATGCGCAGCCCGCCGATCTCCGCCCAGCGGACGTCGGCACGGGCGCCGTTCTCCTGCGGGCGGACGTACGGCGTCTGCAGCCCGTCGACGGTGGACTCCCAACGGCCCAGCATCGACGCCGCCCCGGTGTCGGGGTACGCCTCACCGGGGCCGCCGCCGAACCACCGCACCCGGTCCGCGCTCGCGTCGAGCCCGAAGCGGATGCCGAGCCGTGGCAGCGGCAGCGCCGACCAGTCGCCCTCGGGTGCCACGGACACCGTGAGCTTCAGCCGGTTGCCGTCCGAGGTCCACCTGTACACCGTGGCCAGGCCCACCTCCCAGGCGGCGGGCGCCACCCGGGTCCGTACCGTCAGCGCCTCGTCGCCGAGCTCCACGGAGTCGAGGCGATGCCGCATCCGGTGCAGGCCGAACTTGCGCCAGACCTGTCCGTAGCGGATGTCGTCCTGCCAGGAGGCGCCGTTGTCGTTGTCGGTCGGCGCCCGCCACACGTCCAGGCGCAGCCCGTTCACCTCGACCCCGCCGATCGCCCTCAGCGCGCCGGTGCGGGCGTCGAAGGCGGCCGGGCCGAGGGTGATGACACCCTCGCCGAGGACGGGTCCGTCGGTCGCCGCAACCGACGGCAACGCCCGTGCGGCCACCGGGAACTGCCCCCACGCCACCGGGTGGTCCTTCGGCGCCCAGGCGGTGTCCGCCGCGAGCGCGGCCCGCACCGTCCACTGCGCCTCGCCGCCGCGGTGGTCGGCGGGCGGCTCGGGCAGCTTCACGTCGGCCGACTCGCCCGCCGTGAGCGCCGGCACCGACAGGGAGCCCGACTCGACGGTCTCACCGTCCACTTGGTAGGACCACTCGAACGCGAATGCGGACAGATCGGCGAAGTCCTGCTTGTTGGTCACCCGCACGGTGCCGTCCGAGCCGTCGCCGGCGAAGGCCACCGGCTCGATGACCTTCTTGAACTCCACGAGGCCCGGCGACGGCGTGCGGTCCGGGAAGACCAGTCCGTCGCAGACGAAGTTCCCGTCGTGCAACTCCTCGCCGAAGTCGCCGCCGTAGGCGTAGCCGAACCGCTCGTCCTTGATGCCGTGGTCGATCCACTCCCAGACGAACCCGCCCTGCAGCCGCTCGTACGTCTCGAACAGCCGCTGGTAGTCGGCGAGTCCGCCTGGTCCGTTGCCCATGGCGTGCGCGTACTCGCACTGGATGAAGGGCAGTTCGCGTCTCTTGTGCGTTCCGCCGTCCAGGCCCTGGCCGATCTGCTCGACCTCGGCGTGGGAGGCGTACATCCGGGAGTAGACATCGGTGTCACGGCAGTTGATGTCGCCCTCGTAGTGCACGAGCCGCGAGCCGTCCCGGCCGTGGATCCACTCGGCCATGGCGGTCAGGCCGCGCCCGGTGCCCGCCTCGTTGCCGAGGGACCAGATGACGATCGAGGGGTGGTTCTTGTCCCGCTCGACCATGCGGGCGGCGCGGTCGAGGAGGGCGGGGGTCCAGCGGTCGTCGTCGACGGGGTTGTCCCGCCAGGCCTGCTCGGTGAAGCCGTGGGTCTCCAGGTCGCACTCGTCGATCACCCACAGGCCGTACTCGTCGCACAGGTCGAGGAAGTCCGGATGCGGCGGGTAGTGCGAGGTGCGGACCGCGTTGATGTTGTGCCGCTTCATCAGCAGCACGTCCTCGCGCATGGTCTCCAGGTCGAGGGCACGGCCCTTCTCGGGGTGCCACTCGTGGCGGTTGACGCCCTTGAAGAGGACCGCCTTGCCGTTGACCTTGATCAGGCCGTCCTCGAGGACGACGGTCCTGAAACCGATCCGCAGCGGAATCCGCTCGCCCTCCGTCGCCAGGACGCCGTCGTAGAGCTTCGGCGTCTCCGCGGTCCACGGCAGGACGGCGACCGTCGCCGGCTCACCCGTCGCGACGTCGATCCCCAGGTCCGGGACGGTCACCCGGCCGTCCACGTCGGAGTCGACGCGCAGGGTGCCCTCGCCGGTGACGTGGTCGAAGGAGGCGTGCACGAAGAAGTCGAGCGCGCTGCCCGCCGGGCGGTGCAGCAGCGTCACGTCACGGAAGATGCCCGGCAGCCACCACTGGTCCTGGTCCTCCAGGTACGAGCCGGCCGACCACTGGTGGACACGGACCGCGAGCACGTTGCCGGCGGGCTTCAGCAGATGCCCGACCGCGAACTCGTGCGGCAGCCGGGAGCCCTTGAACTCGCCGATGTCCGTTCCGTTCAGCCACACGCGGGCGCAGGACTCCACCCCGTCGAAGCGGAGGACGGCACCGCTCTCGGCGGGCCAGTCCTCCGGCAGGTCGAAGAACCGCAGATGGTCACCGGTGGGGTTCTCCGTCGGGACGTGCGGCGGGTCCACCGGGAAGGGGTAGAGGTGGTTGGTGTAGATCGGCGAGCCGTGGCCCTGCAGCACCCAGTGACCGGGGACCGTGACCTCCGCCCAGTCACCGGCGTCGTACCCCGGCTCGGCGAACGAGTCGTCCTCGGCGTCGGCGGTGGCCGACACACGCAGGCGCCAACTGCCGTTCAAGGAGAGGGACTTCGCGTCGGAGGACGCATACCGGGCGCGGGGCGGCAGGGCCCCGCTGCCCGGCGAGACGTCCTCGACGTAGTCGATGGCAGTCGTGGTGCGGAAAGACATCGGTCTCCTAGGTCAGCCCTTGATGCCGGTCTGCGCGATCCCCTGGACCAGCCAGCGCTGGAGGAAGAGGAACACGAACAGCAGGGGCAGGATGGAAATGGCGGTGGCCATGAAGATCAGGTGGTAGTTGACGGTCTGGTTGGTCATGTACGACGAGAGCGCCACCTGGACCGTCCAGGCGCTGGGGTCCTGTCCGATGACCAGCGGCCACAGGAAGGAGTTCCAGCCGTTGATGAAGGTGATCGTCGCCATCGCCGCGAAGAAGTTCAGCGAGTTCGGTACGACGACACGCCAGTACGCACCCCAGTAGCCGAGCCCGTCCACGCGAGCCGCCTCCTCCAGCTCCTTGGGGAATCCCAGGAAGTACTGCCGGAAGAGGAAGCAGGTGAAGCCGCTGAACAGACCCGGGACGATCAGGCCCCGGTAGGTGTCCACCCAGCCGAGGGAGGAGACGAGGACGAAACTGGGGACGAAGGTGACGGCCGTGGGAACCATCAGGGTCGCCAGGACGGCGTAGAACACCTTGTTGGCGTGCCGGTACGGGATACGGGCGAGGCCGTATCCGGCCAGCGAGCACACCAGGAGGATGCCTGTGGTGTGCAGGACGGCGACGACCACGGAGTTCCACAGGGACCGGGCGAAGTCGACCGTGACGTCGTCGAACGGCTCGCTGATGTTGCCCCACTGGATGTCGGTGGGGAACCACTTCCACTCCTCGCCCGTGATCTCCGGGTCCGCCATGAAGGCGTTGCGGATGATCAGGTAGAAGGGGATCAGGAAGAGAAGGGCGGCGATTCCGGTCGCGATGTACAGGCCGGTGCTGCCCATGACCCCGCCGCCGCGCTTGGCCTTGGCCGGCGGTGTGACCTTCCTGAGGTCGGGTGCCGTGGTGGTCACTTGGACTCCTCACCCCTTCCAAAGCCCATGATCTTGCCCTGGAACAGGGTCACGATGCAGATGAGCAGGGTCAGGACGACCGCGCCCGCGCTGCCCGCGCCGTAGTTCTGGTTCTCGCCCAGGGCCATCTTGTACAGCTCGACCAGCGGCGGCTGGCCCCAGGTCGCCTTGCCCAGCAGGTTGAAGAACTCGTCGAAGGCCTGGTAGGCGGCGATGAGCAGGAGCAGGATCACCGCGGTCGAGGTCGCCCGCAGCTGGGGCAGCGTGATGTACCGGAAGGTCTGCCAGCCCTGCTTGGCTCCGTCGATCGCGGCGGCCTCGTACAGCTCCCGCGGGATGTTCTGCAGCGCCGCGAGGAACAGGATCATGTAGAAGCCCGACTGCAGCCACAGCCGGACGGTCACGATGACCAGCCAGTACCACGGCGGGTCGGGGTTGGCCAGCCAGGCGACGTTGTCGACGCCGAACCAGCTGAGGACGGTGTTGGCGAGGCCGAAGCGGACGCCGTTGAAGATGGACATCTTCCAGATCAGCGCCGCGGCGACGTAGCTGCACGCGGTCGGCAGGAAGAACACCGACCGGAAGAACGCCCGCATGAACCGCAGCTGGTTCACCAGCAGCGCCAGGCCCAGCGAGAGCGCCCAGGTGGCCGGCACGATGAACGCGGCGAACACGGTGAACGTGACCAGCGAGTTCCGGAAGTCGGTGTCGGTGAGGATCTGTTTGTAGTTGTCGAAGCCGACGAAATCGCTCGGCGTGACCGTGAAGCGTGCCTCGAAGAAGCTGAGATAGATGCTCCAGCCGATGGGCACGAAGACGAAGATCACCAGGCCGATCAGGAACGGACCGGTGAAGAGCCAGAAGTTGAAGGTGCTGCTCGCCCGCAGGCCCCGCCGCGGCCGGTCCTTGGAGACCTTGGCCGAGGCGGGCTGGGCGACCTTGTGGGTGGTGGCGGTCGACATGTCGTGGTCCGTCCGGCGGCCTATCCGAAGAGGTTCTTGAGCTCGGCGTCGACCTTCTTCTCGGCGGCGGCGAGCTGGGCCTTGGGGTCGGCGTCCTTGCGGACGGAGTTCGCCACCACGTCGTTGACCGCGGCGATCATCGCCTGCGTCCAGCCGATGTTGTCGAAGTGGCCGAACTCGTTGAAGAGCTTCACGCCCTCTGCGGGAAGGCCGGACTTGAGCTTGGTCGCGGACTGGGCGAGGGAGGTGCGCGGCGGGATGTGGAAGCCGTAGGAGGTGGAGAAGTCCTCCTGGTACTGCTTCTGGTCGATCCACAGCCACTTGACGTATTCCTTGGCCGCCTCGACGTTCTTGCCCTTGGCGTTGACGAACATCGACCAGCCGCCGTTGTAGACCGACTCCTTGCCGGCGGAACCGACCTTCGGGAAGGGGAAGATGCCGATGTCGTCGCCGAGCGCCTTCTGCATCGTCGGCATGGCCCACATGCCGCACCACTGGATCGCCGTCAGGCCCTGGGTGAAGGCCGACGGGTCCCACCAGTCGGCGGGGGCGTCGAGCAGCAGGTTGCCGCTGGTGAACAGGGAGCGCAGCTGCTTGAAGCCCTCGGCCACGGCGTCGGTGTTGAAGGCCGGCTTGTTGTCAGCGGTGAGGGTGTCGGCACCGGCCGACCAGATCAGCGGGCTCTGGAGAGGGGTGAGGTCGTTGCCGAGGAAGGCACCCTTGACCTTGCTGGTCTTGAGCTTGGCGGCGGCCTCGATCAGCTCCTCGAGCGTGGTCGGCACCTCGACCTTCGCCTTCTCGAACATCGAGGGCCGGTAGAAGAAGAACTGCGGGTCGTCGATCATCCGGACGCCGTATATCTTCCCGTCGACCGTGTGCGACGTGATGTCGGCCGGGTTGAAGTCGTCCTTGACCGGCGCGATGATGTCGGTCAGGTCGGCCACCTGACCGCTCTTGACGAGCTGGATCTGCGGGTGGAACTCGAAGACGTCCGGCGCGTTCTTGGTGAGCAGCGCGGCGAACAGCTTCTGCTCGAAGTTGTTGCCGGTGATCCACTGCGTGGTCACGTTGGCGTCCTTGTAGGCCTTGGCGTACCGCTTGACGGCCTGCTCGACACCGGCCTCGCCGTAGGCGTGGAAGTACTGCACGAGGGTCTTGCCGGAACCGCTCCCCCCGCCTCTGCCGTTGTTGCCGCCGCACGCGGCCAGCGTGCCGGCGGCGGCCATGCCCGCGGCGGCCCGGAAGAGCGACCGGCGGGACCAGTTGTTGTTGCTCATTGCCGACATGCTGACGTCCTTGTCTCGAGTGCGGCTGCGGCTCCACGGCTTCAGCGCCAGGTGGCTCAAATTGCGTTGCGGTGCGGGACGTTAACCTTCGGCTAAGGCTTCGGCAAGGGGTTGGACGAAGTCTGTGCGAAACGTTGTGTCCGGTTCGAAATGACGAACATGGGGTGGTGTGGGGGGTGAGGGCCGCCGTGTCAGGGGTGATCGACGGCCCTCGGTCCAGGGGGTGTTACCGGCGTGTCCAGGCTTCGTTCGCCCCGCCGTTGCAGCTGTACAGGATCACCTTGCTGCCGTCGGCGGTCGCCTGCCCGCTGACGTCGAGGCACTTGCCCGACGCCTCGTTCACGATCTGGCCGTTGGAGTTCAGCAGCCAGCGCTGGGCGCCGTCACCGGTGTAGGACGCGGTGGTCGTCAGCCCCGAAGTTCCGGCCGTCAGATAGCCGCCTGCGCCCTTCAGGGTGCCCTTGGCGTCGTACGACCACGACTGCCCGTTCGCGCCCGTGCAGGTGGCGATGGAGGCCCCCGAGGCGTCCGCCGTGAGGCACTTGCCGGACTGCTTGCCCTGCAGGGCACCGGTCACGGCCGAAGTGCCGCTGTGCGGCTTCTGGTCGAGGACGTACGTCGTGACGGAACGGGCGGCGAGCGTCGTGGAGACCGTGCCGCCGCTCACCGACGGCTTGGCGACAAAAGCCCAGTTCTCGTCGGCCGACGTACGGACGGCCTTGGCCGCCGCGACCGGCTTCTTGCTGTTGAAGTGCAAATTCAGCGCCGTGTCCGTGGTGTTGTGGTTGTTGACCACCACCACCCACTTGCCGCCGCGATCGTACGTCGACACCTCGACCCCGTCCGGCACGCCGGTCACGTCGTGCGCGACCGAGCCCGGTTTCACGAACTTGCTGTACTGGCCGAGCGCGTAGTAGCGCTTGGTGAAGTACAGCGTCTGGTTGCCGTTCGTGGCGTAGTTCGGGTCGTAGTAGATCAGACCGTCGTTCCAGCCCTGGTCGTTCTTCGCCAGCGGGTCGCTGCCGATCATCTCCGACAGGGCGACCCACCACTGGAACGCCGAGTCATGGGCGGTCGCGAAGTCCTTGTAGATGATCCGGGACAGGTTCAGACCGCCGTCGATGGTGGGGTCGTACTCCTGTGCCCAGCCGGTGCCGCCCTTGCCGAAGCAGCAGATCTCCGTCGACCAGGACTGCTTGCCGGCCGCCCTGGACGTCTCGTAGATCCTGGCCCGCTGGTCGTCACCCGGGTTGTTGTACGTGTGATGGGCGAGCCTGGAGACGTACTGAGCCGTTCCCGGCTGCGAAATCCACTGCGGGACCTCGGTGTTGAAGCTGACCGTGCTGCTGGACTCGTCGGCGATGATGCTCGTCCGCTGGTGCCGCGCCCGCTGCTCGGCGCCCAACGCCCGCACGATGTCGTCACGCTGGTCCACCGGCACCAGCATGCCCTCCTGGCCGCAGCTGTCGAAGCTGTTGTTCGGCTCGTTGAAGGGGCTGATGTAGTCGATCTTGACGCCCTGCTTGGCCAAATGGTCCGTGACGTCCGCGACGTACTTCGCGAAGTCCGCGGTGTTCTCCGCCTTCAGATAGCCGCCACAGCTCTTGTCGTTGGTCTTCCACCGGGCGGGCGCGCTGTTGACGAAGGCGATGAGGTCCTCGACGCCGTACCTGGCGGCGTAGGAGAGGAACGTGCGGCCCGCCTTGTCCTTGCTCCAGTCGTACGTGCCGTCGTCGTTGAGGAAGTCCTCGGGGGCGCGCGGCGAGTAGGTCACGCCGGTCCCGCCACCGCCGATGTTGTAGCGGTACGAGCTCAGGTCGAGACCCTGCCGGGAGAACAGCAGGCTCGCCACCCGGGCCTGGACCTTCGGGTCGAAGTTCTTCAGGTCGTTGACCCACCAGGCGCCGGAGGCACCGATGTTGTCGATGGTCTGCGCCGCGTGGGGGGAGACCTCGGCCGCCGTGGGGGTTGCGGCCGAGGCGGTCGGGGTGGATATCAGGGGTCCCGTGACAGCGAGAGCGGCTGCCGCCGTCAGGAGGACGGCTCTCTTGCGGTGGGGGTGAGACACGTGCATCCCTTCCGTCGTCATGAAGGTGGTGCGGTACGGCTCCTTGCGGGGATGGTGCGTTTCACTGCCCTCTGTCCCCCGACTGCCTGCAGTGAGCCCTCGAGCGCGAACGTCGCCGCGCCCAGGCACACCGGGTCGGTGGGGATCGGGGAGAGGACGATTTCGGTGGCGGCCAGGGGCCGCTGCAGCGCGTGCCGGGCGACGGCCTCGCGCACCTCGTGCAGCAGCGGTTCGCCGAGCCTGCCGGCGACCCAGCTGCTGAGGACGACCACCTCGGGGTTGAGGAGGTTGATCAGGTCGGAGACGGCGGCGCCGAGGTAGCGGGCGGTGTCGCGGACCACCTTGACGGCCACCGGGTCGTTCGCGCCGACCCCGGCCGCCAGGGCGTCGATGGTGGCCGTCTGGTCCTCGGGGTGCAGCAGTGGGCTGTCAGGGCTCAGTTCCCGCAGGTTGAGCATGATTCCCGGCGCCCCGACATACGTCTCGACGCAGCCGAGCTTCCCGCAGTGGCACAGCCGCCCGTCGAGGACGAGCGTGGTGTGGCCCCACTCCCCGGCGCTGTTGCTCACGCCGCGGTGCAGCCCGCCGCCCAGTACGAGCCCTGCGCCCACTCCGGTGCCGAGGTTGACCACCACGGCGTCCCCGCGCCCGCGCGCGGCCCCGAACCACAGCTCGGCGACGGCGCAGGCGCGCAGGGGGTTGTCCAGGTACAGCGGATAGGCGATGACCTCGGAGAGCAGGTCGAGCAGCGGCACCTCGTGCCAGTCCCAGTTGGGCGCGTACTCCGAGATACCGGTGTCGCGGTCCACCTGCCCCGGCACGCTCACACCGACGCCCAGCACCCGGGCCGCCTCGACGCCGGCCTGCGCGACCACCGAGCCGACGGCCGCCGCCACATGGCCGACCACCTGCTCCGGGAGGCTCTCGCCGGGGCGCATGTCCTCGTCGGCGCGGGCCAGCACGTTCAGCGCCAGGTCGAACAGCTCGACATGGACGTACGTCTCGGCGATGTCGACGCCGATCAACGCGCCCCCCGACGCGTTGACGGCCACGAGGCCCCGGGGGCGGCCGCCTGCCGAGTCCTCGAAACCGACCTCCGTGATCATGCGGAGGTCGAGCAGTTCCCCGACGAGGGTGGCGACCGTGGCCAGGCTGAGACCGGTGGCGGCCGCCAGCTCCTGCCGGGAGGTGGGTGACGCGGCGATGATCTGGCGCAGCACCTCGTAGCGGTTCGCCGTGCGGATGTCACGTGATGTGCCGCGCCTCACTGGAGCTCCCTTCCCTCGCAGGCAACGCTGCGTCCATCCGGCCGGGGGTCCGGGGTTGTCCCCCGGAAAGCGCAGCACGGGGGCTGCCCCATCCCTTCATCCCAGGCCGGGGCCAACGTCGGCACCGGCGCTGCAGCAGGCTATGGGGTACGCCGCCTTTCGACAAGGGGTTAGGAAAGGGGGTTTATAAAGTCAGTCGCCCAGGACATCCTGCACGAAGGCGTTGCTGAACTTACCGGCCGGATCCAGCTCCCGCGCCAGCGCCACGAAGTCGCCCAGCCGCGGATACCGCTCCCGGAGGACGGCGGGGGCCACCGTGAACACCTTCCCCCAGTGCGGCCGCGGCTCGAAGGGCTCCAGCGCCTCCTCCACCTTCCGCACCACCGGCACCACGGCCGCCGTGTCCTCGATCCACGTGAAGTGCAGGGCGACGGTGTCCCGCCCGTAGGAGGGGCTGAGCCACTGCTCGTCGGCGGCGACCGTCCGCACCTCGCAGGTCTGCAGCACGGGCGCGATCGTCGTACGGATCGCGTCGAGCGAGTGGAGGGCGTCGAGGGCGTACTGCCGGGGCAGCAGGTACTCCGACTGCAGCTCGGCACCGCTGCTCGGGGTGAACTCCGCCCTGAAGTGCGGCAGCCGCTCGTGCCACGGCCCCGGCACCCCGAACTGCCGGGTGCAGTTGACCGCGGGCATCCCCGGCACCGGATGCATCCCCTCGGTGGCGGGCGCGGCCCACGGGAAGCCGGGCAGCGGCTGGTCGACGCGCCGCTTGAGCCACACCTGCCGGAAGCCCGGCTCGCGCCAGTCGGTGAACAGGCTCACGCTGTAGGCCGCCGCCATGACCGTCTCGAACGTCTCGAAGCCCAGCCCGTCGAGCGGCAGCTCGGTGAAGACGTACTGCTCGACGTCGAAGGACGGCACCAGGTCGAGGGTGAGGGCGGTGACCACACCGAGGGCGCCCAGCGAGGTGACGGCACCGCCGAACCGCGCATCGCCCCGCCCTATGGTCACGGTGGACCCGTCCGCCGTGACCAGCTCCACCTCGCGCACGGGCGCGGCCAGCGACCCGTTGCCGACGCCCGATCCATGGGTGCCGGTCGCGACCGAGCCGGCCACCGAGATGTGCGGCAGGGACGCCATGTTGGGCAGGGCGAGCCCGTGGGCGTACACCGCGCGGGCGAGCTCGGCGTACCGTACGCCGCCGGCGACCCGTACCGTTCGGGCCGCGACGTCCACGTCGATCACCGGCGGCATGTCGGCGATCGACAGCAGGATGCCCTCGGGGCCGGGTTCGGCGATGCCGTTGAAGGAGTGCCCGCTGCCCAGCACCCGCACCTTCGCGCTGCCGGCCACCAGGGCACTGATGGTGTCGAGCGAGTACGGCCGCTGCAGCTCCTTGGGCGTGTAGGTGATGTTGCCCGCCCAGTTGGTGAGGATCTCGTTCATGCCGTGATCCTGTCAGTCCGACCTGAGCTTCTCCAGGGTCGCCTTGGTGTCGGTCTTGAGCCACTTCTCGACGTCGCTCAGGTCGGGCTTCTCCTCCTTCTCGTCATCGTCGTAGGAGGACGTGTAGATGCTCCAGGACATCTCGTACGTCATCCAGCCGTCGCGCACGGCGAGGGTGGCGTACTGGGAGTCGCTGGGCTCGGACGTGACGAGATAGGCCTCGTCGCCGAAGCCGGACAGCTTCTCGACGTCGTAGTCCTCGTAGCGCTGGTCGTACTCGGACCACAGGGCGGTGAACTCGGGTGCGGGGTCGGTCTTCTTGTGGAGGTCCACCTTGACCGACAGGTACGCGTACGAGTACGAGGTGGAGGACCTCTGCAGGGAGAGGCTGCAGTAGCTCTCGTCCAGGGCCCCGTGCGCCAGGGAGTGGTGGAGGGGGTTGTCGTCCTCCTCGGGGTACTCGCTGTCGACGGACGAATGGTCGATCGAGGTGCAGAGATTGGTCTTCGCCTCGTATCCGCGCAGGTCCGCCTCCGGGCCGGCGTTCCGGCCGAGGACGAAGACCCCGCCGGCCCACAGCGCGGAGGCGACCACCGCACCCAGCGCGGCCCACAGCACGGCTCGCCCTGCCCCGCCCGACGCGCCGGACGACTGCGGGGGAGCGGGCGGGGGGAAGGGGCCCGTCGGCTGGGCGGGGGGATACCACTGCGCCGGCACGGAGACGGGTGGCGGAGGACCAAAGCCGTGCTGCTCAGTGGGCGGGGAGGATTGTGGATGTGGATGTGGATGTGGATGTGGATGTGGATGTGGCTGGGCCTGTGGCTGCGATTCGGTCTGGGGCGGGCCACCGTCCTGGCGTTCGTCCATCGCGTCCTCCTCATGTCCGTCTCGCAGGTCAGTGCTGTTCTTGATCGAATCTTGATCGAATCGACTGTCGCAGCCGCCCGGCACACCGTCATCAGCAGAATTACGCACCCCCCCTACGTAACCGATCACCGATCCCGGGACGACACCAGCGGCGCGAGGGGACCCGGCGCTACCGACGCGAGGCAGGGGGCATACCGTGAGGAGTCGTACGCCTGAGCCGGGAGGAGAGACGGATGGGCAGCCGCACCGCGCTGGTCGAGGATCTGATGGAGCGCTTTCCGCATGTGCCGCGGGAGGCCGTCTTCAAGGAGGACCTGCTGCGCGGCGGTGTGGCCTTCGACCGGTCGGCCCTGAGCGACAACGAGGGCGGCGAGGTCAAGCCGAAGTCGTACTTCATCTTCTCCTTCGACCACGGCACGCTGCCCGAGCTCGGCGAGGCCGCGCTCAGGCGCCCGCCGGAGGAGATCATCCTCACCGGAGGCCCGTACGACCTGAGGCGCACCGTCGTCTCCGTACGCGTCAATCCGTCCTCGCCGTACCGCGTCGCGGCGGACGACGAGGGGCTGCTCGGGCTCTACCTCGACGGGAAGCGCATCGCCGACGTCGGCGTGCCGCCCATGCCCGAGTACTACCGGCACACCCTCTCCAACGGGAAGTCCGTCATGGAGGTCGCCCCCACCATCCAGTGGGGCTACCTGATCTACCTGACCGTCTTCCGGGTCTGCCAGTACTTCGGCGCCAAGGAGGAGTGCCAGTACTGCGACATCAACCACAACTGGCGCCAGCACAAGGCCGCCGGGCGGCCCTACACGGGCGTGAAGGACGTCGAGGAGGTCCTGGAGGCCCTCGAGATCATCGACCGCTACGACACCGCCAGGGCCTCCACCGCCTACACCCTCACCGGCGGCGCCATCACCAAGACCGTCGCCGGACGCGACGAGGCCGACTTCTACGGCCACTACGCCAAGGCCATCGAGGAGCGCTTCCCGGGCCGCTGGATCGGCAAGGTCGTCGCCCAGGCGCTGCCGCGCGACGACGTGCAGCGGTTCAAGGACTACGGCGTGCAGATCTACCACCCCAACTACGAGGTGTGGGACCGACGGCTGTTCGAGCTGTACTGCCCGGGCAAGGAGCGCTACGTCGGCCGCGACGAGTGGCACAAGCGGATCCTGGACTCGGCCGAGGTCTTCGGCGCGCGCAACGTCATCCCCAACTTCGTGGCCGGCGTGGAGATGGCGGAGCCCTTCGGCTTCACCACCGTCGACGAGGCCATCGCGTCGACCACCGAGGGCCTGCGCTTCTTCATGTCGCACGGCATCACACCCCGCTTCACCACTTGGTGCCCGGAGCCGACGACCCCGCTGGGCAAGGCCAACCCGCAGGGCGCGCCGCTGGAGTACCACATCCGGCTCCTGGAGGCCTACCGCGCCACCATGGACGACTTCGGCCTGTCGTCGCCCCCCGGGTACGGCCCGCCCGGTCCCGGCCACGCCGTCTTCTCCGTCAGCTCCTTCATGGACAGCCTCCCGGCACAGGAGCCGACTGCTGTGTGACGCGTGAGGCGAACGGTGAACAACACGCGGTCGCGATCCGTACTGTAGGCCGGAGTTGTGGGGCACTCCCGGGTCCGACCGTTTTCCCGGCCGGCAGGCTGCTGCTTTTGACGTTGTGTCGACATGGCGACCGTCGTCAGTACCGCGGTGTCGATATTTGAATATGCAGCTTGTCAGTTGTGTATGAAACGTGAAAAGCTCGGGTGCTGCCGCGAGGTTCCCCCCAACTCCTTTGCCATGACGGTGAGTTGCCTCGCTTTCGGATGCAGGAGACCCATGCCCGACCTGCCGACCCCCAAGGACGCCGCCGAGGCCGCGCTGTTCTCCGAGTGCTGGGACGCCGTCCTCTCCTATGCCGACCTCTGCACGTCCGGCTCCGCCGCGGCGCAGCAGCTGGCCCGGGAGGCGTTCGCACTCGGCATACGCGAGGCCCGCGCCGCCGAGGACGGTTCACAGCGCGGCGCCGGCCGCCGTTCGCCGCGACTGCCCAGGATCCCCCTGCTGCTGACGGCCGTGCGCACGACGGCCGCGGCCTGGGAGAGCCAGGGGCACGGCCACAAGCTCGACCCCGACCTGCGCCTGTGGCTCAACTCTGACAAGGCCGCCCGCTACACCGGTCCGCCCCTGCTCCGCCCCATCGCCCTGCGCGGCCTGCGCGACATGCAGGAACCCGACGCTGCGCTGCTGTGGCTGGCCGAGGTGGAGGCGCTCCCGCTGCGCGCGGTCGCCCGCCGGCTCGGCCTCGACCCGGCCGCCGCGGCCGACGAACTCGACCAGGTGCGCGGCCTGTTCCGCGACCGCTGCCACCGCAACCACATAGACACGCCGATGGACGCCGAGTGCCGCAGCTACGTCCGGCTCCTCGACGCCGTCACCCGTGCATCGGCCGCCGACACACCCCCCGATCTCTCCCAGCACCTCGCCACGTGCGTCGAGTGCGCCGAGGCGGCAGCCTGCCTCCGGCTGCACGGGGGCGGCCTGCCCGCCGCTCTCGCGGGCGGGGTGATCGGCTGGGGCGGCCTCGCCTATCTGGAACGCCGCCGTCGCGCCGCGGAGGTGCGGCTGGGCGCCGGCCGCCCCGACGCGCCGCCGGACCCGGAGCACGAGGCGACGAAGGCCGAGGCGAGCAGGGCGAGGGCCGTGCGCAACGGCCTCCTCGTCGCCGCCGCCCTGGTGTCCCTGCTGGCGCTCGCGGTCTCGCTGATGCCCTTCGGCGGCACCGGTGACGAGGTGGCAGGCGGCGACGGCTCGGACCGGGAGCCCGTCGCGGCCCCCAACCCCTCCTTCCCGTCCATCGACCCCACCCCGTCCGACTCGCCGACGCCCAGCCGCAAGCCGAGCGCTTCCCCGGTCAGGTCCGAGCCCAAGAACCCCGAGCCGGAACCCCAGGGCACCACGTCGTCCACGGCCGGCACGGGCCACAGCGCGACGGCGACCTGCGCGGTGCGGTACGACCTCGTCAACGAATGGCCCGACGGCTTCCAGGCCACCGTCACGGTCACGACCACCCAGGCGCTGAGCGACTGGAGCGTCGTCTGGTCCTTCGGGGACGGCCAGAAGGTCGGCCAGATGTGGGACGCGAGGTTCGCCCAGAGCGGCTCCCGCGTCACCGCGGCCGCCGCCGACTACAACCGGTCCGTCCCCGCGAACGGCTCCGTCGCCTTCGGCTTCCTGGCGTCCTGGCAGGGCAAGAACTCGGCACCGTCCAACTTCACACTGAACGGGCGCACCTGCTCGAACTGAACACCCGTCAAGTCGCCGCAGCGAAGCGGCACCGGCTACTTCACTGCGGTGAGCGACGCGTAGACCACGACATTGCCCAGGTATCCGGTGTTCTTGGCGTAACCGCCGCCGCAGGTGATGACCCGCAGTTCCGGCCGGCCGGAGCCGGCGTAGACCTTCTCGCTCGGGAAGTCCGCCTTGCTGTAGACCTCCACGGCGTCGACGGTGAACACGGCTGTCCGCCCGTCCGACCGGCCGATCCGGATCGTGGCGCCCTTGGTCAGGGCGCCGAGAGAGAAGAACACCCCGGGCCTGCCGCCGCGCAGGTCCACATGCCCCGCGATCAGGGCCGTGCCCGCCGAGCCGGGTGTCGTGCCCTTGCTGTACCAGCCGGCGAGGTTGGGGTCGTCGCCGGGCGGAGGGCGTAGCGCCCCCGTCCTGTCGAGGCCCAGCTTCGTCACGGGGGCGTTCACCTTGATCGAGGGGATCCGGATCCGGACCGGTGCGGCGGCGGGCAGCGTCCGGACGGCACGAAGTGCCGGCGGGGCGGTGCGGCTGGGCGTGGGGGCGGTCGAGGGAGCGGCGAAGGCCTGGGCGGCCGAAGGCTGCGGTGGCTGCCCGTCCCGGATCGCGCCGATCACCAGCACGGCACCTGTCACCAGTGCCCAGGCCAGTAGCTTGGTGGAAGGGGCGAGCTTGTAGGTGGAAGCGCTGGTCTTGTGCCCGGGGTCCATGGCGGTTGAGCCTCTTGCCTGCAGCGGGGTGGTGGTCGTTCGTGCGGCCCCCGGCACTCGTGGGTCCCGGGGGCCGTGCCGTGGAGTCGGGCGGTCAGATACGGCCGGCGTGCGAGCGGCGGCGCATCTTCACCAGTCCTCCGGCGGTGGCCGCGGCGAGCAGCGCACCGCCCAGGGCGAGCTGTGCGTCGGTGTCCTCGGCGTCCCCGAAGCCGGCTGCGACGGCGCCGTTCGGCAGGCGGTTGCTGATCGAGTACGTTTGCGTGATCTTGATCCTTGGCGGGCACTTCAGAGTGACCGTGTCCGTGCTGGCCTGGGTCCCCTCCGGGATCTGGAACTCGCCGGTGAGCACACCCTTGCGGTCGCCTCCGAAGAGGTGGAAGTTCCCGCCGACCGCCGACTCGCCCTTGCCGTAGGTCACGTCCGGACCGCAGGCCGTGGTGCTGACGGTGACCGTGGAGCCCGGGGAGGCCGTGCCCGGGCGGATGTGGACCTCTGAGTCACCGGCGGCAGCGGCTGCAGGGCTCTGCAGAGCCAGGACACCGGCGACCAGGCCGAGACCAACGCCAACGTGTGTGTTTCGCAAGGGAATCCTCCAACGGAGCAGTGGCCGGCCTGTCTGCGCGGCGCCCCTGAACTGCTCCACCGACGAGGCAACCGACGGTCCGTCAGATCGGCAACCTGACGCATCGCCAGATCTGTCACTCCGTCAGACCGATTGGATCGTTCTCGGATGAGCATTTACGCAGGTCATGGGATGAGAGACCGACGCGGGGGAGGAATCGCGGCACAGAGCTGCGAACGGGTTAACGGACTCCAGCCGGCGCTGCTTCACGAGTGGGAGCGTGACAGGAAAATCGATGGCATCCGAGTGCGCGCCGCTCTAAGGTAGGACCGCTTCGTGCGGCGGCCGTCGGCTGCCGCCTTCGGACGAGTGAGGAACGGGAGGTGTGATCGATGGCTGTCTCTGTGATGGGCGCTGCCCGCATCCAGGAGTTCATCAAGCCCACCTCCGTGGCCACCGGCTGACTCACCTTTCCCGCGCGCTCGGTAGCGCGCCGCCGGGGCCGCCCTTGTGAAGGGTCACCCTTGACTTCCATCTCCGCTTTCTCCGCGTTGGCTCCCTACGGCTGGGACGAGGACTGGGCCGACGCGTTCGCCCCCTACGGCAGTGAGGGGCTGCTGCCCGGACGTGTGGTCCGGGTCGACCGCGGGCAGTGCGACGTGGTCACCGCCGACGGGACCGTGCGCGCGGACACCGCGTTCGTCACGCCGCACGATCCGCTGCGGGTCGTCTGCACCGGCGACTGGGTCGCCGTCGAACCCGCCGGAAACCCCCGCTATGTACGGACGTATCTGCCCCGTCGTACCGCTTTCGTGCGCTCCACCTCCTCCAAGCGGTCCGAGGGGCAGATCCTCGCCGCCAACGTCGACCACGCGATCGTCGCCGTGTCCCTGGCCGCGGAACTCGACCTCGGCCGTCTCGAACGGTTCCTGGCCCTCGGCTGGGAGTCCGGCGCGCAGCCCGTGGTCGTGCTCACCAAGGCCGACCTCGTGCCCGACGCGGTGACGCTCGCGCACCTCGTGCAGGACGTCGAGTTGTCGGCACCGGGTGTGCCCGTGCTGCCGGTCAGCGCCCTGGACGGAGACGGGCTCGAGGTGCTCGTCGCCGTCGTCTCCGGTGGTACGTCCGTGCTGCTCGGGCAGTCCGGCGCGGGCAAGTCGACGCTCGCGAACGCGCTGATCGGGGAGGAGGTGATGGATGTACAGGCCACGCGGGAGGCGGACGGGAAGGGCCGCCACACGACGACCACGCGCAACCTGCTCGCGCTGCCCGGCGGCGGGGTTCTCATCGACACGCCGGGGCTGCGCGGGGTCGGGCTCTGGGACGCCGGGAGCGGGGTCGGGCAGGTGTTCTCCGAGATCGAGGAGCTGGCGGAGGAGTGCCGCTTCCACGACTGCGCGCACGAGGCGGAGCCGGGGTGCGCGGTGCAGGCCGCGATCTCCTCCGGAGAACTGGCAGTGCGGCGGTTGGACAGCTATCGCAAGTTGATGCGGGAGAACCAGCGGATCGTCGCCAAGACCGATGCGCGGCTTCGGTCGGAGATCCGCAAGGAGTGGAAGCGGAGGGGGGCCGAGGGGAAGGCGGCGATGGAGGCGAAGCGGGGGCGTATGCGTCCATAGCCGTAGCCGCGGGCAGTCGTGCCGCTGGGGTGATGGGGGCCCCGCTCGAGCGAAGCCGAGACTGGGGGCGGGCGGGCGCAGCGGCACCCGGCCGGCGCCGGTGAGCGAAACCCACCCCATGCCAACCCCAGCGTCACGTCCGAATCCCGCCAGCACCGTCTCCGGCCCTCGTCGACACTTGAACCCGTGATGGACGAAGACACCAGGTACGAGGCAGTCCGCAGTCGTGACGCCCGGTTCGACGGGGAGTTCTTCTTCGGCGTCGAAACCACCGGTGTCTACTGCCGCCCCAGCTGCCCGGCCATCACCCCGAAGAGGCGCAACGTGCGCTTCTTCGCCACCTCCGCCGCCGCGCAGGGCTCGGGGTTCCGGGCCTGTCGGCGGTGCCGGCCGGACGCCGTGCCGGGGTCCGCCGCGTGGAACGTGCGCGCGGACGTCGTGGGCCGGGCCATGCGGCTGATCGGGGACGGGGTCGTGGACCGTGAGGGTGTCGCCGGGCTCGCCGTACGGCTGGGGTACAGCGCGCGGCAGGTGCAGCGGCAGCTCACCGCCGAGCTCGGGGCCGGGCCCGTGGCGCTCGCCCGGGCCCAGCGCGCGCACACCGCACGCACCCTGCTGCAGACGACCGATCTGCCGGTCACGGAGATCGCGTTCGCCTCCGGGTTCGCCAGCGTGCGCCAGTTCAACGACACGATCCGGGCCGTGTACGCCTCGACGCCCAGCGAGCTGAGGGCCACCGCGCCCAAGGGGGCGTCCAGAGGTGCCCGTGCGGCCGGTCCGGCCGCCGGGATCCCGCTGCGGCTCGCCCACCGCGGCCCGTATCACGCCCGTGCCGTTTTCGACCTCCTCGAGCGGGAGGCCGTCGCCGGCATCGAGGACGTGAGCGGCGCGCCCGGCGGCCGGACGTACTGTCGTACGCTCCGGCTGCCGTACGGCACCGGGATCGCCGCCGTCGACGAGCGGTCCGGCGCCCCGAAGCCCACGTCCGGGGCGCACCCCGGTGGCTGGCTCGACGCCCGGCTGCACCTCACCGATCCGCGGGACCTGACCACCGCCGTGCAGCGGCTGCGCCGGCTGTTCGACCTCGACGCCGATCCGTACGCCGTGGACGAGCGGCTCGGCGGTGATCCGCGACTCGCCCCGCTGATCGCCGCACGACCGGGGCTGCGCTCGCCGGGCGCCGCGGATCCGGAAGAACTCGCGGTGCGGGCGCTGGTCGGGCGGGACGCGGCCGAGCGGCTGGTCAGGCAGTACGGCAAGGCGCTCGACACCCCCCGCGGCACCCTCACCCACCTCTTCCCGGAACCGGCCGTCCTCGCCGAGTCCGGGGCGGAACCCCACGGGCCCCTGGGTGCGCTCGCCGCGGCCCTCGCCGACGGCACCGTACGGCTGGACCCGGGGGCCGACCGGGACGGCGCGGAGCAGACGCTGCTCGCCCTGCCCGGCCTCGACGGGGCCACGGTCGCCGTGATCCGCAGCCGGGCCCTCGGCGACCCCGATGTCGCGCCGCCCGGCGCCGACATCCCCGGGACCTGGCGCCCCTGGCGCTCGTATGCCGTTCAACACCTGCGTACAGCAGGGGAGTTGGAGTAATGATGACCACCCCGAACCTGCCCGGGACCTACTGGACGACCGTCGACAGCCCCCTCGGGCCCCTTCTCCTCACCGCCGACCCGGACGGGGCACTGACCTCCCTGTCCGTGCCCGGTCAGAAGGGCGGCCGTACCGTCCAGGGCGGCCGGCGGCGCGACCCCGGCCCGTTCCGCGGCGCCGAGGAGCAGCTCGCCGCCTACTTCGCCGGCGAACTCAAGGAGTTCCGGCTGGCGGTGCGCGCCGACGGGACCGAGTTCCGGGAGCGGGTCTGGGCCGCCCTCGACACCGTTCCGTTCGGGGCGACCACGACGTACGGAGAGATCGCCGCGCGGATCGGTGCGTCCAGGGCCGCCGTACGGGCCGTCGGCGGGGCGATCGGCGCCAACCCGCTGCTGATCGTGCGGCCGTGCCACCGGGTGATCGGAGCGGACGGAGCGCTGACCGGCTACGCGGGCGGCCTGGACCGCAAGGTGCGGCTGCTCACCCTGGAGGGGTCTCTGCAGCCGCCCGTCGCTTAGCCGTCCTCTTCCGGACCCTCCAGCCCCCAGCTGTGGATCCGCATCGGACGGATGCGGATCACTTCCTCGCTGAAGTGCGGGCCCAGCTCGTGCGGGCCGGTGAGGAGTTCGGCCTCGCCGCGGATGTCGACGCCCCGGACCCGCCACGGGCGGACGCTCGCGATGTCGTCCACGACGAGGGCGACCTTCGGGTTCCGGCGCAGGTTGCGCCACTTCTTCGTGCGGCCCATCGCGCGGCCGCCGATCAGGATCGTCCCGTCGTCCTGCGGGAAGAAGCCGACGGGGTTCGCCTGCGGCTGCCCGTCGGCGTCGACGGTGGCCAGCCGCCCCAGCCGCTGCGACTTCAGGTAGGCACGCTCGGCCGCGCTGAATCCGGTCATGCCCGCAGCCAAGCACGTCCGGCCGCCGGACACATCGGATCATCGTCCTAGGGCTCTGGGCCTACGCCGGTTTCGGCGCCGTGCGCAGCACCCGCGTCAGCCCGAGATCACCGCCCCCAGCCAGGCCGCCGCGATCAGCATGCAGGTGAACAGCTCCGCCAGCACGCTGGAGCCGCCCGAGCGCATCGCCGTGCGCAGGGCCGCCCGCGCGTCGCCGTGGCGGCCCAGGCGGAGCCGTTCGGAGAGGTAGATGCCGGCCATGAAGCCGGGGATCGCGCCGAGCACGGGGAGCAGCACGAAGCCGAGAAGCGCGCCGACTCCTGCGTACACCGCCATCCGAGGGGTGGCGCCGCTCTCACGCAGGCGCCGCGGCGGCAGGGCCCAGCGCACCACCTGGGAGAGGAACAGCGCGACGGTCGCCCCCACGAGGACGCCCCAGGCGACCGGCTGCGGGTCCTTCAGCGCCCACCACAGGACCGCGGCCCACACCAGCCACGACCCCGGCACCCCGGGTACCAGCACCCCGCACAGGCCGAGCAGGACGACCAGCCCGACCAGCAGGAGTTCCCACGCTCCCATGTGCCCAGAGTGCAGGAGTGTGCTAGAAGGCGCAGGCCAAGAGCCCTGATGTGCGGTCACCGAGCCGGATCCGCCGTACGGCAGGGAACACCGTGCAGGATTTTCCTCATGCCCCGTTTTCCTACGGCCCGTGCGGTGGACAATTGGGGGCATGAACCAGCAGGGGGGAAGGCCCACCGGTCACGACGACTGGTGGGGGCTGTTGTACGACGACTCCACCGAGGACACCGGCCCCGCGGCCGCGTCCGATTCGCTGGACGACCGTTTCGCCTCCGCGGCCGGAACGGTGAGCCGGCACCCCGACGCCTCCGCCGGACCCGAGCCCGCACGGCAGCGCGCCCCCTGGGAACCGCCGCCGGACGCACCCCCGGGCCCGACGACCTTGCCGCCCGGACCGCTGCCCCAGGGGTTCGCCGAGCGGGCCCCCGCAGGCCCTGCACCGTCCCCGACCGGCGGCCGTACGTCCACCGAGACACCCCCGGCCGCGACCGTTCCCGAGTCCCGGATGCCGCTCGACGCGGCCCCCTCCGTACCGGAGAGCCCCCCGGCCGTCACCCCCGCCGACCAGGACACGTCTCACCCCGCGCCCGACCCCGACGGCGCCCGCACCGCCACCGCCCCCGACCTCCCCGTCCTCAAGGACTACGTCGGCTCCGGCCCGCCCACCTACGATGCCGAGCCCACCGCGCTGCCGCTCGCCGACCCGGACGACCTCGACGACCTGGTCGCGGACACCGTGCTGGACGGGGCCCGGTACGGGGCCTGCACGCTACGGGCCGTGTCCGTGCGCGGGGACTCCGCGCGCTACCGGGGCGAACCGCGCCGCGACTCCCTCCTCACCGCCCGCTTCGGCACGGGAGAGCAGGCGCTGATCCTGGTGGCGATGGCCACCGGCGCACGGGCCACCCCCGATGCGCACCGCGCCGCGGCCGAGGCCTGCCACTGGATCGGGCGGGCGGTGGGCCGCAGTCACGTCCGGCTCGCCGAGGACATCCGGGGCGCCCGGCGCGGCGACCTGAAGTCCGGCCTGCACCGCCTCACCGACCGCAGCCTCGGCAAGCTCCGCGCCAGCGCCGCCGAACAGGGCGTCGAACCCGAGGAGTACGCGGCCACCCTGCGCTGCCTGCTGCTGCCCGCCGACCCCGAGTGCCGTACGCGTGTGTTCTTCGGCGTCGGCGCGGGCGGACTGTTCCGTCTCAGGGACGGCGCATGGCAGGACATCGAACCCCAGGTCACCGATGTCGCCGGCGAACCGGTCGTCGGGTTCGGCTCGCTGCCGGCCGAGACCCCCGAGGGCGACCGGCTCACCATGGACCTGGGCATCACGACGCCTCCGAGCCCGTACGAACCGGCCCCCGAACCGCCCCGCGAGCCCTTCCGCTTCCGCGCGTCCGTGGCCCGTCCGGGTGACACGCTCCTGATGTGCACCGCCGGCCTGGCCGACCCGCTGCGCGGCGAGCCCGATCTGTGCGCGCACCTGACGGGACGCTGGTCCGGCCCGGAACCGCCCGGCCTCGCCGCGTTCCTCGCCGACACCCAGGTACGGGTCAAGGGTTACGCCGACGACCGCACGGCCGCGGCCGTCTGGGAGGCGTGACGGCGGCCTCTGCCGCGCGGGGAACCACCGGATTCCGGCCAACTTCGCCGGTCGCGGGAGGCGGCCTTCGGCGAAGCGGCGGCGAAGAAGCGCTCGCCGTGCACGAGTTGGCCGGGTCCGCCGTGTGCGGCAGATCCGAGTGCACCTCGGCGGCCGGCACCAACTGCCACACGCCTTCTTGGAGTACGGCGAGTTCGGCAGACCGGAATCGGTGGACGGTGCCATCTCGGGCGGTCCGTACGACGCCCGGGTGCGTAGGCTCGAAGGCGTGCATGACGCACCGGCTCGCCGGGGACGCGATCGGCCGGTGACGGTTGCGGGAGTGAACGCTTTCAGCGGCATGACGGCGGCGTCGTAGAGAAGTCCTTTCCCCTGGAAACCGGGCGGGTCGCCCGTGAGCCCGGCGTCGATCACCACCTCCACCCGGCGGCCCGCCCACGCCTCCGGCATCCGCTTTCCCGGCCCGAGTCAGCTCGTGGACCAGGGCTTTCCCCACTCGGCGCCCGTCGCGACGGACCGTACGCGGCCGACAGCGGGGCACACCGACTGCACCGGCTCGCCCGGCACGCGCCACACTGCGCGCTCCAGGCACGCCTCAACCAGGGCTCGGTGCGTCGCGCACGGCGGCTCCTCGGCGGTCCGGACGGCGCCGAAAGGGTTCTCCCCGACCCACCTCGACCATGGTCCGCACCGGGATCAGGACACCGGCCGAAACGCCGTCAGCATGGCCGAACACCTGGTCGTTGACGATTCGACATGACTGGCGCGGTGTCGACGGGGCATGGATCCCCGTGAACGTGTTCGAGCAGGAGGGGAACCGACATCGGCGCGCGGGCGGGGGCCATGAAGAGGCAGGCACGAGGCAGCGGTCGCCTGACGATCGCAGGAACCTCGGCAGGGACCAGGACAGTGGAGGACAAGGCCGACGGCGCCACGGACCGGGTGCAGCCGTCCCAGCTCAGGCGCAGACTCGCGCGGGCGGACCTGCGGGCTGTGCCGGAAGCGCGCAGGGCGCTGCGCGAACTGCTGCGGCACTGGGGGAAACCCGGGCGGTCGGAGATAGCGGAACTGCTCACCAGCGAGCTCGTCACCAACGCGCTCGTCCACACCGATCACGACGCGGTCCTCACGGCCACTGTGGGACCGCTTGGCCTCAGGGTGGAGGTGCGGGACTTCGTGGCCCGCAGACCCCGGCTGCGGGTGCCGAACGCCGACGACGGTACGCACGGCAGAGGCCTGGTCCTGGTGCAGTCCCTCGCGGACGCGTGGGGCGTACGGGCCCACGGGGTGGGGAAGGCGGTGTGGTTCGAACTCGACCCCGGAGCGGCCTGACGGACAACGGAAGGGGGCGTGACCCGAAGGTCACGCCCCCTTCCCGTGGTACCCGGCTGCTCAGCCGAACTGCTGCTCGAGGTCCTTGAGCTTGCGCTCCAGGGAGTCGAGGCGGGGCAGGGCCATCGTGTCGTCCTCCGCCGTGAGGTCGACGGTGATCGGGTCAGAGCCATGGCGAACGGGCTGCAGGGAGGGCCGCGAGCGTACGGGCAGGGATTCTGCCGAGTTCGCTATGGCGGGCTCCGCGGATACGCGTTCCGTGGTGGCCCGCTCCAGGGCCGGCGCGGCCTCCATCCCCCGGCCGCCACGGCCGGGGAAGCCACGGTGGCCCCGGCTGATCGCCTTCAACTGCGCCCGCTCGACCCGCTGCTGCTCGCGACGGCGCAGCTTGGTCTCGTCCTTGCGGGCCTTGTCCTCGCGGACCTCCTCGACGGCCTCGTCCAGGCTGCGCACGCCCTCCAGGAGCATCAGCGACCACGCCTTGTAGGTCTCACGGGGGGCCCGCAGCCAGCGAACGACGCGGATCTGCGGCAGCGGCCGCGGCACCAGGCCCTGCTCGCGCAGTGCGGCCCGGCGGGTCTGCTTCAGGGCGCGGTCGAACAGCACTGCGGCCGACAGCGACATGCCGGAGAAGAACTGCGGTGCGCCGTCGTGGCCGAAGCCCCGGGGTGCGTGCACCCAGTTGAACCAGGCCGCGGCGCCCGCGAAGGTCCACACGAGTATCCGGGAGCCGAGGGCCGCGTCACCGTGGCTGGCCTCGCGCACCGCGAGCACGGAGCAGAACATCGCGGCGCCGTCCAGGCCGAACGGCACCAGGTACTCCCAGCCGCCGGAGAGGCCGAGGTTCTGTTCGCCGAAGCCCACCAGGCCGTGGAAGGAGAGTGCCGCGGCGACCGCCGCGCAGCAGAACAGAAGGACGTAGGAGGCGGTGCCGTAGATGGCCTCCTTGCGCCTGCGGCGCTCCTCGCTGCGCTCCCACGAGTCGTCCGCGCTCGTGTCCTTCCCCGAGGAGTTCTTGCCGCGCCGGAGCACCGCAACCGCCGCCAGCATGCCCAGGAGCAGTACGGCGCCCGGAAGCAGCCAGTTCAGCGATATGTCGGTCAGTCTCATCTGGGGTCCCTTGCATTGGGATAGGGCGTAACGCCCGCCATAGTGGCCCAATCCCACAGGCCCTCAGGGGGTTTCGGGGCAAGAGGCCGCCAAGGAATTGCAAGGGGGGTGCCCAGGGCAGCTTTCTGCTCGAACTGCCGCTTGAGGGGCGGGAGTTGAGTTCGAATAAGACTACCCGTACGGGTGGTTCCACGGAAAGTTCCTGCGGCAGGTGAGGAATTTGTGAATCACCTGTAACCGAGTGGGAGTCCCAGTCGCGGGCGATCTTACGGGATACGGAGAGGAGAGTGCGCCCCAGGGGTGCCTCAACTTGCCGTGGCCGGCGGCTTGGTGAGCAGGAAGAGGGGGCGCCGGTGCGGGAACCGGGGGGCGGTGATCAGCACCAGGCGGGTCAGGTGTACCGGTGCGGCCCGAAGCTCGCGATCACGTCCGGGCGGGCCCGCTGTCCGTGGTTGCGCAGCACCGGTGCCTCGTCCCGGGCGGGGCACGCGTCGAGGCCCGGTCCGTCGTGCGCGAGCGCGGTCGCGGTGACCGCCGAATCCACGGATCGGGATTAAGTAAGGCTTACCTTATCTGGAGTGGTCGGGATTTGAACTGGCGGGCGATACGCCTAAGGTGCTTGACGGACGAGTAACAACCCGCCGTAATGACCGCAAGTGCTGACAACCCCGGAGGAGGACCCGTGAGGCAGGGCGCACAGGGCTCCGCCGCTGCGGCTCGGGTGCCGATGCAGGCGCGGGCTGCGGACATGGGCCGGGAGCGGGAGGCCGGAGTCCGGTCGGCGGAGGTGACGGGGCCTGAGCCGGTGGGGCCGGCGGGCGGTGACGCCCGTGGTGAGCACACGCACAGCGAGGCGCCGATTCCACGGCCGCGTCCCGCCGTACAGCGCTCCTCCGTGCGCGGGCAGATCCTCGACGCGCTGCGCACCGCGCTGGGGACCGGGGAGCTGGCCCCCGGCGAGGTGTACTCGGCGCCGGTGCTCGGGGAGCGCTTCGGGGTGTCCGCGACACCCGTTCGGGAGGCGATGCAGCAGCTGGCGCTGGAGGGGGCCGTCGAGGTTGTTCCCAATCGTGGCTTCCGGGTCGTCGAACGGGGGGCGCGGGAGCTGGCGGAGCTGGCCGAGATACGTGCGCTGATCGAGGTGCCGGTGGTGCTGCGGCTCGCGCGGACGGTACCGGCCGAACGGTGGGCCGAACTGCGTCCGGTGGCGGAGGCGGCGGTGCGGGCGGCGGGCGTGGG